>CAZFCK010000124.1:0-14055 GCA_964517355.1 uncultured Desulfovibrionaceae bacterium
CAGGGAAATGCATAAGAGCATCTAGCGCTTTTCAAGCGTGAGATGCTCTAAACTTCTTGGCTGGTATTACTTGCCCCCCTTACTCTTGATATTCTGAACTCGAAAAGTTTAGGAAGGGGAGAGCGCGAGAGGGGAAACCCTTTGAAAAGGGTTTCCCCTCTCGCACCTGCTTTTATAACGAAGTTGGAAACGGCCTGGATGAAGAGGAGCCGGAATAATGAAGAGTTTGCCTCCATTCGCTTTGGAAGTACGGTTTTCGCGCTGGGAGTTTCGCGCGCGCTACAATGTCGCGGGATCGGACATGGAATCCATGCCTTTGAACGAATTGCTGGCTTTGGCCTCTCCCGAGCGCCGCGATCAATGGGAGCGTCTTTGGCTGGGCTACACGGAAACATGGGGCGCTCCATTTTTGCGCCGGGCCGTGGCTCAAACGTATCCCGGACTCGATGACGGGCATGTCTTGTGTTTCGCCGGCGCGGAAGAGGGCATTTTCTGCGCCATGCACGCCCTGCTCGAGCCCGGGGACCACGCCTTGATCTGCTGCCCCAATTATCAGTCGGCAGAAGTGCTGCCCGCTTCGCTGTGCGAGGTGTCGGGCATCACTCTGGACCCGGAGGACGGGTGGAATTTCGATCCCGATGCCGTGCGGCGGGCCATGCGCCCCAACACCAAATTGGTTTCCATCAATTTTCCCAACAATCCCACTGGGGCGGTGTTGGAACGCGAGCGTTTCGAGGCTCTTGTGACGCTTTGCCGGGAGCGGGGCGTTTGGCTTTTTTCGGACGAAGTGTACCACGGCATGGAGCGCGATCCGGGCATGACTTTGCCCCCTGCAGCTTCGGCCTATGAGAAAGGGTTGTCCCTGGGAGTCATGTCCAAGGCCTACGGCCTGGCCGGTCTGCGCATCGGCTGGATCGCCTGCCGGGATACGGAGGTCTTGCAACGCATGGAGCGCTTCAAGCATTACCTCTCCATTTGCAACAGCGCCCCAAGTGAGTTGCTGGCCTGCATCGCCTTGGAAGCCCGCGAACAACTGTTGCACAGGAACCGGACCCTGGCCGCCGCCAACCGCGTGTTGCTGCGCGGTTTTTTTTCACGGCATGCGGATCGCTTCGCCTGGTACGAGCCCGACGCCGGATGCATCGCCTTCCCGCGCTATCTCGGCGCGCAAGGGGTGGACGCCTTTGCGGACAGGCTGGTGGAGGAGAGCGGCGTGCTGCTCATGCCGGCCTCCGTCTTTCAATCCTCCCTGGGAGACGTGCAGCGCGACCGCTTCCGCGTGGGGTACGGGCGGTCTTTTTTTCCGGAAGCTCTGGACGTGTGGGAGCGTTGGCTGGAGAACAATCCCTGATGTCCGCCGGGGTCCTGCTTCCTTTGCCGCGGGGGTGCCGCCGCGCCGTGTTCGAGCGGCGGGAAAAGCGCTTCACCGTGTATGTGAGCGCCCCCGAAAGCGGGGAGCGCTACGCCGCGCACACCAACAACACCGGCTCGATGTTGGGGCTCTTGCGCCCCGGTTGTGAAGTGCTGCTCTCGCCGGCGGCAAATCCCAAGCGCAAATTGCCCTGGACCTTGGAGCTGGTGCGCCAGCCCGTTTTTCGCGAGCGGGCGTTCTGGGTGGGCGTGAACACCACCACGCCGAACCGCATGTTGCACGCCGCCTGGCAGGCCAAGGCCATACCCGAATTACGCGAGGCGACGTCCTTGCGGCGCGAGGCCGTATGCGGCGAAAGCCGTCTGGATGCGCTTCTGACTACGTCCGCCGGACAAGATATCTGGGTAGAGTGCAAGAACGTGACCCTGGTGGAAGACGACGTGGCCCTGTTTCCGGACGCCGCAACCGAAAGGGGGCGCAAGCATCTGCACGAGCTGACCCGCCTGGCGCGGCAAGGCGTGCGCACCGCGTTGTTTTTTTTGGTGCAGCGGCCGGACGCCTCGTGCTTCGCTCCTGCCTCGGTCATTGACCCCGCCTATGCGGAGGCGTTTTACACGGCCCTGGAGGCCGGCGTGGAGGTTTGGCCCTGGGTGGCGCGCATCAGCGAAGCGGGCTTGGGGCTGGAGCGGCGTTTGCCCGTTGTACCGGCAGCCTGACCGGACTGCCCGTGCGAACGCTCTCCTTTTTTAAGGAGACGTTGTTTTACCCCAGGAGCCGGGCGATGGCTTGGCGCCCCTCCGTACCCATGTCCAGGGAGTAGGCGGTGACGAACGTGGCGATATGCGAGGAAATGGCCGTGGCGTCGAGCTCCTTGGCGTGTTGGCGCACGTATTCCATGGCGGGGGCGGGATTGGCCCGCGCCTGTTCCAGGCTCTGGCGAATGGCCCTGTCTATTTGCGTGATCTGCTGCTGCGGGATGTCGCGCCGCGCCACGATGCACCCCAGCGGAAGCGGCAGGCCGTATGTCTGCTCCCACCACTGACCCATATCCTGAATAAGGCGCAATCCAAGGGAATGGTACGTGAAACGTCCCTCGTGGATGAGTACGCCGGCATCGACTTTTCTCTCCAGAATGGCGGGAACGATCATATCGAAGCGCATGGGCACCGGCTTGTGCTCTTTGACCTGAGAATGTTTTTCCGTATAGCGTTCCAATAGCCGCGCGGCCGTGGTGTGCGCCCCGGGGATGGCGATGGTGGTTAGGGGGGCGGACCGGGGAAAATCGTTGCGCGTTACCAGCACGGGGCCGTTGCCGCGGCCAATGGCCGCGCCGCTGGAAAGCAAAACGTACTTGTCGCGGATGGCGCCGAAAACAGCGGCCGATATTTTGCAGATATGCGGCTCCCCCGCGAGCGCCATGCGGTTCAATTCCTCCACATCGGCCAGGAAGATCCTGGGCGGGACCCCGCCGAAACCGGAAAGGTCAACTTGTCCGTGGGCCAGGGCGTGGAAGATGAACGTATCGTTGGGACACGTGGAATATCCCAGGGAGAGTGGTTCAGTCATGGCGGCAACCTCATGGGGACGTAGCGTTGTTTGACAGGAGGGGGCCACAGGAGTAAGCGAGTGACCACGTGGTCACCAATAGTGTAGGGGAGTCTGGCTGTGTGTGCAAGTCCCACCTTTGAAAACCTTTTGGCTGCAAAACGCGAGCGGGTGCTGCGCGAGGCCGAGGATGAGTTCGCGGCACAGGGCTACAACGGCGCCAGCATGAACCGCCTGGCCCGGCGCCTCGGAATAGCCAAGGGGTCCTTATTTAAATATTTCGGGAACAAGGAAGGCTGTTTCAGGGCGGTGTTCAATCACGCTGTGGACGGGTTCGCCCACCGCATGCGCAAGGTGCGTGCAGCTGACGGACACACTGGAGAGGCGGACAGGGGTTTTTTCGAAGTGCTTGAGCATCTGCTGTGCGCCGCTCTGGAATTTGTACATGAACATCCCGGAATATTTCGGATTTATTTGAAGGTGCTGTTCTATGAGGATGTCCCGTTGCGCCGCGTGCTGTTGGAGGAAGTGCGGCGCAATACGCGAAGGCTTTTGGTTCCACTCATTGAAAAAGGCCAGGAACGCGGGGAATTGCGGAAGGATATGGATGTGGGCACGGTTGTGTTTTTGATTGAAGCCGTATGCGAGAGGTTTTTGCAGGCCGGCAGCTTTGATCATGTGGCCGCGGGGGTGGATATTACGCATGCGGCTCCGGACCAGGTTCGCGAAGCGGCTCGCGGCGTATTGGACGTGATGCGCAAGGGCCTTGAGGCAAAGGAGAGAGGATGCTCGAAAAACGATTGAACCGGCTTGGCCTGGGCGAGGTGTACGAAAAGGTATGCACGGATTCCAGGCTCACCCTGGAAGAGGGCGAGGCGCTGTATCAATGCCGCGATCTGCACGCGGTCTTGGGGCTGGCAAACCTGGCGCGCAGGCTGCGCCACGGCGTCAAGACCCATTATGTGCTGAACCGCCATATCAATTACACCAATGTCTGCGTGCAACGCTGCACCTTTTGCGCCTTCAGGCGTGCGGAGGACGAACGGGGCGCCTTTACCCTCGAGCATGAGGATGTCTACGCCCGGCTCCAGACCCCGGAGGCGAAGGGCGTCGCCGAGGTGCACATTGTAGGCGGGTGCCATCCTTTTCTGCCTCTGCGCTGGTATGAGGAGCTGGTCGCGGGCGTGCGCGAGCGTTTCCCGGACGTGGTGATCAAGGGCTTCACCATGGTGGAAATAGCCCATTTCGCGGACCTGGAAAGGGTGGATACAAGGGAGGTGTTGCGGCGTCTGCAAGCCGCGGGGCTGGCCATGTTGCCCGGCGGCGGCGCGGAAATTTTCGCTCCGGAAGTGCGGAAAAGGGTCTGCCCCACAAAAATCAGCGGCGAGGAATGGCTGCGTATCGCCGGGGAGGCGCATTCCCTCGGGCTGAAGAGCAATTGCACCATGCTGTTCGGCCATGTGGAGAGCCTGGAGCACAGATTGCTGCATCTGGACGCACTGCGCCGGCAGCAGGATTTATCCAGAGGCTTCATGTGTTTTATTCCCTTGCCGTTTCTCACGCAAAACAATCCGTTGGCTCAAAGCGACGGTTTTACTCCCATGGACGCCCGGGGGCAGGACATGTTGCGCACCGTGGCGATATCGCGGTTGCTGCTCGACAATGTGCCCCACATCAAGGCGTATTGGGTGATGCTGGGATTGAAGACAGCGCTCACGGCGTTGCATTGCGGTGCGGACGATATCGACGGCACCATTTTTGAGGAACACATCGGCCACATGGCCGGGGCGGAAAGCGAACAGGCCTTGAGCTGCGAGGCTCTGGACGCCGCGTTGCGCAAGTCCGGGCTGGAGCCGCAACGCAGGGACGGCTTGTATCGCCCCTTGCCTGCCACCGGGGGAGACGAAGCGGAAGAACCAGTGACGCCGCGGCCGCGCACGTGCGGTCCGTCCTGCGCAACGTTATTGGCAAAGGCGGCCGAGGGGCGGCGTCTGCATTTCGAGGAAGCTCTGCAGCTCTATGAAAAGGCGCCCCTGCATGAATTGGGCGCCGCCGCGCATGCGGTGCGCATGGATAAATGCCCCACGGCGGTGGCCACGTATGTGGTGGACCGCAACATCAATTATACCAATGTGTGCGTGTGCGGGTGCCGTTTCTGCGCCTTTTACGCCACGCCGGAAAACAACGGCGCGGGACGAAAAGGTTATGTGATGGAGCAGGCGGAACTGGGCCGCAAGATCGAGGAAACCCTTGCCCTGGGCGGACGGCAGATCCTTTTGCAGGGCGGGTGCCATCCGGATTTGCGCTTGTCTTTTTATGAAGGCATGCTGCGTTTTATCCGCGAAAATTACCCGCAGATCCATATCCACGGCTTTTCCCCTCCGGAAATTTTTCATATCGCCCAGATCGAGGGACTGGAAACGGCTGTGGTCATCGACAGGCTGCGGCGGGCAGGTCTGCACTCCATACCGGGGGGCGGGGCGGAGATACTGGTGAACCGCGTGCGCAACAAAGTCTCTCCCGGCAAGTGCCCGGTGGACGCCTGGCTGGATGTCATGCGTCAGGCGCACTTGCAGGGAATGCGCACAACCGCGACCATGATGTTCGGGCATGAGGAAACAGTGGCCGAACGCCTGCAGCATATTTTCACCATCCGGGCGCTTCAGGACGAGACGGGCGGATTCACGGCCTTCATACCCTGGACATTTCAGCCGGACAACACGGCCATCCGCTGCTTTCCCGAACCTCCGTCCGTTTACCTGCGTGTTCTGGCCCTTTCGCGGCTGGTGCTGGACAATGTGGACAATATCCAGGCGTCCTGGGTGACCATGGGGCCGCAAGTGGCGCAGACGGCGTTGTGCTACGGCGCGAATGATTTCGGCTCCACCATGATCGAGGAAAACGTCGTGGCCGCGGCCGGGGTGCGCTTTATGCTGGAGGAGGACTCCTTGCGGCGGATCGTGCGGCTGGCCGGATTTTCCCCCTGCCGCAGGAGCATGGATTACACTTTGCTCGAGGAGGTTGCCCGTGTTTGAGTCCATACGTGTGGGGCGCATTTCCTACCGCAATGTTCTGCCCATCTATCATCCTTTGGAGACCGGGCGCATTCCCAACCGCATGCGCTTTGTCTACGGCCCCCCCGCGGAATTGAACCGCCGCATGAAGTCCGGGGAGCTGGACATCGCGTCTGTTTCCTCCATTGAATACGCGCGCCGCGCGGATGAATATCTGCTGCTGCCCCATCTGGCCATTGGCAGCCGCGGGCCGGTGCAAAGCGTGCTCCTGCTGAGCACGGTGCCGGTGCGGGAACTGCACGGCAAAAGCATTCTCGTGAGTGCGGAAACCCATACTTCGGCCATGTTGCTTTCGTTGTTGCTGCGCCGTTATTGGCGGGTGGACGCGCATCTGGAAGCGGGGAGCGGCTCGGCTTCTGCCGCGCTGGACCGTGGAGCCAGACCCGCCGCGGTGCTGGCCATAGGCGACGAAGCCCTGATGTTGCGCGGAAGCGTGGATTATCCCTGCCGTGTGGACCTCGGCGACGTGTGGCACGGGTGGACGGGACTGCCGTTTGTGTTCGGCGTGTGGGCCATGCGGCGCGATTTGCCCGATATCCGCGAAGCGGCGGCCCGTCAGGGCTGCGATCTGCTTTTGCAAGGCAAGGCTTGGGGCGCGCGGCATCTTGAGGAACTGCTCCCGCAAGCCGGCACGGGCCTGGGGCTTGATCAGGACGCCCTGCGCCGCTACTTCCGGGGGCTCTCCTATGAACTGGGAGCCGAGGAGCAAAAGGGACTGCGCACCTTTTTTCAAGCCCTGGAAAGCGCGGGATTGCTGGAGCGCGCGCCTCGTCTGGATTTTTTTCAACATCCGGCATTGAACAACGCATATGCGTGAACTTGTATTGGCGCGAAACATTTGTGTGGCGCCGGGGCGAACCATTGAGCATGGCGCCTTGCTGCTTGCCGGCGGACTTGTGGAAGCGGTGGGGGCGCAGGCCGCGTTTGCCGGTCTCACGTCTCCTGAAGTCAGCGTGCGCGATGCGGGCGAGCGTACCGTGGTGCCCGCGCCCATCAATTGCCATACGCATCTGGAGCTGAGTCACTGCGCGGGGCGCACCGTGCAGGGCCGGGATTTCTTGCCCTGGCTTGAAAGCCTGCTGGCCACGGATATGAACGCATGCGACCAGGGGCTGGTGCGGGCCGCCGTGGAACAACTGGCGGCGTGCGGCACGGCCCATGTGGCGGATATTTGCAGCCGGGCGCCTGGAACCGTGGCGCGCGCCCTGGAAGGGGCGGGCGTGGGATATACTTTGTGCGCGGAGAATTTCGGTTTCGCCCCCCTGCCTGACGGGGCCAGGCCGTTGCCCCAGCCGTTTTTGGATGCCGAGGATGGCCTGCTGCGCCATGTGGCCGCGGCGGGGCACGCGCTCTACTCCACATCGCCCCAACGCATGTGCCGCGCGCGGGAGTGGAGCCTGGAGAGAAACCGCCCCTTTGCGTTGCACCTTGCGGAAAACAGCGCCGAAGTTGAGCTTTTGACCACCGGCGGGGGCGCAATGGCGCAACCCTTTCGCAACCGGGTGCTTCCCAAGGGCTGGCGCCACCCGGAAAAACGGCCAGTGGCCTATGCGCGTGAGCTCGGGTTGTTGGGAACGGGCACTTTGGCGGTGCATTGCGTACACTTGGCCGAAGATGAGATTGCCTTGCTCGCGGAGAGCGGCAGCGCCGTGTGCCTGTGCCCCAGAAGCAATGTCTATATCGGGGTGGGGCAGGCGCCTGTGGAGGAACTCCTGCGCAAAGGGGCGCTGTGCTGCCTCGGAACAGACAGTCTGGCGTCCAACCATGATTTGAATATCTGGAACGAAGTGCGCTGCCTGTTGCGCAGTATCAGCCTCTCGTTGCGCCAGGCCCTGGAGCTTACGTCGTACAATGGGGCCAAAGCCCTGCAATTGCCGCTGCTGGGCAGCCTGGAGCCCGGCAAGCAGGCGGCCTGGACCTTGCTTCCGGAAGATCTGGAAACGTCTCTGGGGTAGCGGCGTATCATCATTGTTGCAAGCCGGTTCGGGGGAAGAGATCCGGACAGAGTTTGCCCCTGATCCCTTATGTGAATCTTTTTTCCTCACTTCCATGCCGAAAGCATGTGGGGTTTTTACTTCTGTTGGAGCATGTGCTTTCGCAGTTTCCTGATGCCGCGCCGCATGTTTTTTCCGGTAGTTTTTTATTGTCAAAAGCGTGACTGCCCATATATAACATCGGACACGCAATACATGATATTATGATGCGTACTGTTGTACCGCTCTGCTCCTTATGAAAGGAGCGACCTACTGGGGATTGGTCTTGAGCGTTACGGGATGACGTTATATTGTATATTGTGCATGGTTAAACAATGTGTCTGGCAGGAGGCCGCGGGGAACATCTTTTCGAGGCAGACGCCGGGCGCGTCCGTTATGCGCTTAGCATTCCGCCACGGATAACAAGCTGTTTTCCCTTGGAAAGCCTTTTTTTAAGCCGGGTGTGGATATTATTGAGGAAGCCGGGGGCGCTTCAGACAAGGGGCATCTCCCGTCAGCCTGGTCTCCAGGTTCCCGCCTTCACGGTAAGCGCGGATGACCGGCGTTTGCCATTTGCTCGTTATGGAGTGTTTCCATGTCGTTGAACCGGCCTATCCTGGTTGCGGCGGCCACGGCCATTGAATTGCGGGCCGCCGTGGCGCCTTTGGTTGAGAATGTGCCCCCTTTGCCGGGCGAAGGGGAATGTGTGACCATCCGGGCGGGCGCCCGGGGCTTGGCCTTGCTCGTCACCGGAGTGGGCCCCTTGAACGCCGCTTTTTCCCTGGGGCACGTCCTGGGGGATATCGGACGGTTTCAAGGCTTGCTGCATGTGGGCATTGGCGGCAGTTATGACGTGGAGCATTTGCCCCTCTGCGCCGTTGCCGTCGCCAACGAGGAATTTTATCCGGATTACGGCGTGCAGGAGGAACATGAGCTGGTGCACGACGCTATAGGGCTGGCACAGGCCAAGGGACCGGAAGGCGGCGTATGGGAGCGCATCCCGCTGTATCCGCGCACGGCTGCCCAAGCCTTGGACCTGCGTCCGGAGGCCGTAGAGTACCTTGAGCAATTGCCGCAGACGGGTTTTCTCACAGGAGGGCGCGTGAGCGGAACGGAGGCAGTCGGCCTCGCCTTGCACCGGCGCTACGGCGTGCTGCTGGAGAACATGGAGGGTTTCGCCCTGGCCCTGGGGTGTTTGCGAGCGGGCTTGCCTTTTCTGGAACTGCGCGCCGTGTCCAACCCCTGCGGCGTCCGGGACAAAGCCTTGTGGAACACGCGGGGCGCGTTGACCGCATTGGGTGAAACCTGCGCCCGGCTGCTGGCCACCTGAAGCATCGTAAATACATTGCCTTTTTTAAGCATCGCGTTATAAGGAAGCATGAGGGTTCAACTCTGTTGTCTGCTTCTGATTTTCGCCATGGTTCCTTGTACGGCTGTGGCCGCAGTGCTGGAGGCCGATCACCAGCTGGTTATTGAACTGGAACCCGCCACGCATTCCCTGCGCGGCACGGACCGCATTCGTTTGCGGTTGCAGAACGCCGTTTCCCTGAACATCAGCCTTGCCGAACAGGCGCGCGTGGAGCGATTGTCTCTGAACGGCGCTCCTTTGGCCTTTGAACGCAAGGCGCATTGGATCACCACGGAGTTGCCGGTTGCGGCGCGCCGGGGCGGGATTGAGCTGGAACTCGCCTATCACGTGCGCTACAACGACCCCCTGCCGGACGATCCGCCGAGTTTTGACAACCCCGGCTCCGGCGTGCGGGGCGTCATCACCACTCATGGCGGCGTCTTTCTCATGGCCGGGAGCCGCTGGCATCCTTCGCTGCAGGCCGGGGCCCAACACTTTTCCGTGCGCGTGCGCGCTCCTCAAGGCTTGTATGCCGTTACGGCGGGGCGCCTGGTTTCCATGGGAGATGAGCAGGGGCAGAGCGTCACGCTCTGGCGCGTGGAGCGCTGCCAGGAGGAATTGCCTCTCTGCGCCGGGAATTACACCATGCGGCAGACCACGGTCCCGGGTTCTCCTGGTGCGCGTGCCGTGGCGGTGCGGACGTTTTTTACGGGGGGCGACGTTGGCCTCTCGCAACGCTATCTTGACGCCGCGGCCAGGCATCTGGCGTTTTACGGCGAGCTGCATGGACCCTATGCCTTTGACGGCTTTGCCGTGGTGGAGAATTTTTTCCCCACAGGCTACGGGTTCCCCTCCTTCACCTTGCTGGGGGGGAGCGTGCTGCGTCTGCCCTTCATTCCCGAAACGAGTCTGCGGCACGAGGTCGCGCATTGCTGGTGGGGCAACGGCGTATTGGTGGATTACTCCCAAGGCAATTGGTGCGAAGGGCTTACCAGCTACGTGGCCGATCATCAGGCCAAGGAGGAACTTTCCCAAGATGAGGCCCGGGAGTACCGCAGGCGTATCCTGAGCAATTACGCACAGCTTGTGGGCGATGCCTCCGTCATGCCACTGAAGCTGTTCGTGGCGCGCGAAAATCCCGCCACCCAGGCGGTGGGGTACGGCAAGGCCATGTTTGTTTTCCACATGCTGCGCAAACGGATGGGCGATGAGTGTTTTTGGGAAGGCTTGCGTGATCTGTACGCAAGGAAAAAGTTCGCAACAGCCGCTTGGAGCGACGTTTTAGACGCTTTTGTGCGCCAAGGCGGCCTGGATGCATCCGACGCGGGGCGTTTCATGGAGGAGTGGATAGACCGCACCGAAGCGCCGCGCCTGCATCTGGAAGACGTGCACGCACATAAGGGACAGGGCGGCTGGCAGGTTTCCGGAAAGCTTTGCCAAGGCGGACCGGTTTTTCATTTGCGCGTGCCGGTTGTAATTGAAACGGTCGCCGGAAACGTGGAAAACGTGTTGGAATTGAAGGAAGCGTGCGGTGATATGCATTTTCATAGCTCCGCGCAGCCTGTGGCCTTGAATGTGGACCCGGGGGCGGACGTGTTCCGTCTGCTCGCTCCCGGGGAATTGCCCGCCACGGTGAACAGCGTGAAGGGGGCTCCAACCCTCGCCGTTGTCATGAGCAAAGGACAGCCCGCGTCACGTTTGGATATCGCGCGCAGTTTGCTGGCTGGAATGGGGCGGGCGCATGCGCCAATAGTGCGGGAAGAGGATCTTTCCGAAACCGCAATGGCGGCTTTGAACGACAGAAACCTGCTGTTTTTCGGCTATCCAGAAGCCACGGCCTTGCGCGCTTTGATTCCCGCGCCCCCTTTTGGCGTGCGATTCGGGCAACAAGGTTTTCTCCTCGCGAAAGATGTCATGGAGGCGGGAGGGAACGGGGCGGATACCTTGTTCGTGACGCTTTCCGATGGTGCGCGCCACCCGGGGAATGTGACGGCCGTTTTCATGACGCAGAAAGGCGCGTCGGACACGGCCCTGGCCGCTGCTGTGCGCAAAGTGGCGCATTACGGCGGGTATGGCTGCGTGGCCTTTGCGGATGGAGCCAACGTGCTTAAGCTGCGCTGGCCCGCGCCTTCCTCTCCGTTGCGGGTGCAGTTCACGCAGTGATGCATTTTTGGGATGACTATAGATATTTTTTATTCATCTTGGGCATACGCGGGGTTGCGGGATTCGGATCTTGATGGATTGTGCTTTACTTTTTGTGAGATTTTGCATGATTATTAAAAGGCAATGCTCATAATCACGAATTAAAAAAAAGCGTAATTTCTGGCTATATTCTTTATACCGTTATGGGCGGATTGTTTTTTTTCAAGGAACCGGCACAGGTAAGATATGAATCTCCGGTCCACGACATTTTTCGGTATTTGCACCCTGGCGGTGTTGGTGATGCTGCTGCAATTTTCCGTGTCAAATTTTATAGTGCAGTCCGGGTTTACCGCCCTTGAAGAAAAGCAGGTTGCCGCGAACTTGCGGCGTGTGCAAAACGCCTTTGCGGACAAAGTCCAGCAACTTGATTCTTTTGTCATGGATTGGTCGAATTGGGACGACACCTATGCCTTTGTCCAGGACGGCAATGAACAATACGTTGTATCGAATCTGACTACTTCCACGTTTGCGGAACAATCCCTGTCCATTATCGCCTTGTGGAATCAACGGGGCGAGGTTGTGTACGCCAGGTCCGTGGATGCGGAGGGCGAGGACGTTCCGGAAATATGGGCAGCTTTCCAAAGCGCCACGCGGAATGTGAAAGTGCCCTCTATTGATCCAGCTGCGAGCGGAATCGGCGGGCTTGTCGTGCTGCCGCAAGGTACGCTTATCTTTGCCGAGCGCCCGGTTTACGATACGGATGGAGAAAAGCCCCCCATGGGGGGCATGGTCATGGCGCGCATGCTGGATGCCGCCATGGTGCGCGAAATTGCGGAAAATCTGGAGCTGCATCTCGGAATGGAGCCGGTTCCCGCGGCTACCCTGCTCTCTCCCGGCAAATTGCACGAGTTGGAGCGGACCGGAGGTCTCACAAGCTATATAGACAATACAATTCTCAACGGGTATGTGCTGCTGCGCGACATTCACGGCGCTTCGGCCTTGGTGGTCCGGTTGACCATGGAACGCTCCATCCAAGAACAAGGTCGTATCGTGGCGCGCTATAACTATGTTTTTTTGGGATTGGTAATACTGGTTTACAGCGCCTTGGCCTATCTTTTTGTGCGGAGCAAAGTCATCGCCCGCGTGGAACGCCTGAGCAGGCAGATAAGACGTTACGAAGGCAAAGACCTGCCCGCGATTCGGGTGCGGATGGAAGGCGACGACGAAATAGCGGATTTGGCGGCGCACATGAACCGTATGCTGGAGAAGATTCACGATGCGCATCTGGAGATAGGGCGGCAGCATGACCGGATCGTTGAGAATGAACAGTTCCTCAAACAGCTTTTCAGTTCAATCAAAGCCGGCATCATGCTTATTGATCCGCAATCTAGAGAAATTGTTGAGATTAATGAGTTCGGTCTGCAGATGATAGGCGCGCAATCCGGCGATGTGACGGGGCGCGTCTGCAATGAATGCGTTTGCCCGGCTGAAAAGGGCAAATGCCCCATTCTGGATTTGCATCAGCCCCACGATTTCTCAGCGCGCACATTGCTGGATAAGGACGGTAAGGCCATCCCCATCATGAAGTCGGTCTCTTTTGTCAATCGAGGCGGGCGCGAACTTTTATTGGAAACATTCGTCGACATAACGGAACTGGAAAACGCCCTGCAGGCTTTGGAGCATGCCCGCAACAATCTTGAGCGCCAGGTGGAGGCGCGCACCCGTGAACTGGCGCGCGCGAACAAGGAACTCAGGGCTCAGGATGAAGCCAAGACCATGTTCCTTTCCGCGGCTTCTCACGAGCTGCGGACGCCGCTCACGTCGATTATCGGTTTCCTGCATTTAATGGAACGCATGTTCGGCAAACATTTCGCTCCTGCTCTGCGGGAGGCGCCGGGCCTGGAGAAAAAGGCGGACACCTTTGAGAGCAACCTGCATGTGGTGCATGCGGAAGCGCAAAGACTGGGACGCCTTGTGGATGATTTGCTCGATCTGAACAAGATAGAATCCGGGCACATGCAATGGCGCGATAAGGATATCGATACGGTCGCCTTGCTGCGCGACACGATGGAAGGCCTTGTCGGCGTATTGCAAGATAATTCAGCCATTAAAGGAGAGTTGTCCGTACCGCGGGACCTGCCCCATATCTATGCCGATCCAGACAGGATCTCCCAGGTTTTGGTGAACCTGCTGCACAACGCCCTGAAATTTACGGAGACGGGACATGTTACTCTGGGAGCGAAAAGGTCGCGTGAAAATGTGCTGTTTTTTGTAAGCGATTCAGGGCCTGGAATTGCCCCGCAAGATAGAAAGCGGATTTTCGATATTTTTTATCAGGGTGGGGATGAGGATTCGCGTGCCAGGTCAACCTCCTGTTCGTTGGGCACGGGGCTTGGATTGGCCATCAGCAGACAGATCATACAGCATTACGGGGGGCGTATCTGGGTGCAATCCGCTCCACAAAAGGGCAGCACCTTTTATTTCACCCTGCCGGCTAAGCGTTAGAACACACCAGGGCATTTGACTAGGCTGTGTTTCTAAATTCGTTTCGAAAAGAAAAAGCGAGAGGGGAAACCCTTTGAAAAGGGTTTCCCCTCTCGC
>CAZFCK010000125.1:0-14011 GCA_964517355.1 uncultured Desulfovibrionaceae bacterium
AGGGGTGGTTCAAAAACTGTGGCTATGGACTATCTCAAACGTGACTTGCTCTAGCGCATTTTCGCCTTGAAACAAGGCTCTCCCCTGAAACAATTTCCAATTGTTCCAGGGAAATGCATAAGAGCATCTAGCGCTTTTCAAGCGTGAGATGCTCTAACGAACTTGGAAACACGCTCCAGAGCTTCAGGCGCTTGCCGTGGCCAGGAGCATGAAGGCGTGCGTCCCCGGATGTAGTTTGACAAGGGGGCGGACGCTGCGCCGCAGATGCATGGCGCGGTCCACGAGATCTTTGCGGCCGGATAACCGGCCCAGCTTCGCGAGCACCATGGCGGCCACGGCGTTGCCGGAGGGCAGGGCTCCGTCGTAATAGTCTTTTGGGCGGCAGATGAGTTCATCTCCAAGGCGCGGCGATGTCATGAAAAAGCCGCCGTTTTCCGCGTCCCAGAAAAGTTCGATCATCGCATCGCATAATTCCAGGGCCGTGTGGAGGTATCTGGATTCGCCCCCGGCCAGATATATTTCCATGAGACCCCAACAAAAAAAGGCGTAATCCTGTTGGAGCGCGGGCAGCGCGGCCTCGCCTTCGCGGTAGCGGTGCAGCAGCGTGCGTGTGCCGGAGGCGTCCGCGGGCAAGGGGGCGCCGGACATGTTGCGCAGAATGAAGTCCGCGGCGCGGGAGGCGTGGCGCAGGTAGCGCCCCCCTTTGGGAAGTTGCGCCCCGCGCGCCAGGGCGGCGATCATCAAGCCGTTCCAATCCGTGAGGATCTTGTCGTCCAGCAAGGGACGGGGGCGTTTTTCCCGAAGGGCGAACAATTGCCGGCGGGCGTGTTCAAGGCGCTGGGCCAGGTCGTCCGGCGGAGTGCGCAGACGTTGGGCCATCTCCTCCAGGGACGCGGAAAGGTGGATGATGTTTTTTCCCGTGACCGCGCCGGTGGCCTCGTCATGGAAGTTGCCTTCCGCAACGCAATTGAACAGGTCCGCGGCCAGATGCGCGTCTTCGCCGAGGGCCTCCCGCACTTCTCGCAGCGTGAAGACGTAAAACCTGCCTTCCTCGCCCTCGCTGTCCGCATCTTCGGCGCAATAAAAGGCTCCTTCGGGGGAAAGCAGATCGCGCAGCACGTAGGTGAAGATTTCTTCGGCCACCCGGCCGTAAAAATCGTTTTGGGTGGTCTGATGGCAGGCCACGTAGGTCATAGCCAGCAAGGCTTGGTCATAGAGCATTTTTTCGAAATGGGGCAGCAGCCAGCGGGTGTCTGTGGAATAGCGGTGAAAACCGTAACCCACATGGTCGAAAATACCGCCCAACCGTAACCCTTGCAAAGTTTTTTCCACCATTTCAAGGGCCTTGGGCGCGTTTGTCCGCTGGCGCAGCGAAAGCAGAAAGAGCAGGGCGTTGGGGGTGGGAAATTTGGGCGCTTGGCCGAATCCGCCGTGCTGCGCGTCGAAATGCTCAACATATTCCTGGTAGCCCTTCTGGAGGATCTCGGCGTCGATATCGAGTTGCGCATCCAACTCGATGCCGCTTGCCGGTGAGGTTTGGTTGCAGGCCTGGGTCAGGGCGTTGGTCACATTCTGCGCGGCGTCGAGAAGTTCGCTGCGGCGGGTTGTCCACAGTTCCCGTACGCGGGGCACGAGATCCAGCATGCCCATGCGCCCGAAAACGGATTCGCGTGGTATGTAGGTCAGGCTGAAGAACGGCTCGCCCTCCGGAGTCAGGAGCACGTTCAGGGGCCAGCCGCCCTGTTGGTTCATGAGCTGGCACGCGGTCATGTACACGGTGTCTATGTCCGGCCTTTCCTCGCGGTCCACCTTGACGTTGATGAAGGCCTGGTTCATGAGCGCGGCCACCTGGTCGTTCTCAAAAGATTCCCGCTCCATGACGTGGCACCAGTGGCACGTGGAATAGCCTATGGAAACGAACAGGGGCTTGTCTTGCTGCCGCGCCAAGGTAAAGGCCTCCGCCCCCCATGGATGCCAATCCACGGGGTTGTGGGCGTGTTGCAGCAGATAGGGGCTTTTTTCGCGCTGCAAGCGGTTGGCTTTCGCGGTCATGGTGACTCCGTGGCGTTGGTTTGCGGTATCTGCCGTGCGGAAATGAATCGTCCTCCTCCGATGTAAAACAGATACTTCGCCACTTCCAGCACCAGTGCGCGGGCGCTATCGCGGTCGTGCCACCATTTTTTGACGAACGTATCATAGGGAGTGCCCACGACTTGGTGTTCGCAGCACGGGAAGAGGTCGTTGAAGATCATGCGGGTGCGGCGGACATGGTAGGGAGAGGTGATGATCAGGAAACTGGCGCCGCTGTCCGCGAAAATGCGCTGCAATTCCAAGGCTTCCTGAGCCGTGCTCATGTTCGCGCTGCCGAAAAAGCCGATGTCCTGCGCGGGTACGCCTTTTTTGAGCAGGATATCCGTATCCACCTTTTCCGCCCTGGGATACTCCACGCCGAGGGCGTCGAGGCGTTTGCCGATATCGTCGCGCCATGGCTTGCTGACGAGAACGCGCGGCGCGATCTCCTTGTGGAACAGGTCCGCGGCGTATAAGGCGCGCGCGGGAGAGCCGGAGAGGACGACGATGTAATCCGCGGGCAGGGGCATATCCGTTACGGGGAGCCATGAACCAGCGAAACCAAGAAGCAATGCGGCGGCAAGGCCGCCCAATAGGGTAAAAAACCCAACAAATTTACAGAAGAAGGAAAAAAATTTCCGCATCTGCGCCTCGTGTCGCGGGTGGTTCGGCCTGTGTGAAGCCATAAAGGTGAATTGATGCTAACACAGGCGGGCGAGAAATAGAACCCTGGATGGATTGATACATCCGGTTTGTGGCGAAGACGTTCCGGGGGGAGAACCTTTCTCCAGAAAGGATTCCCCCCGGAAAAACCTCACAAGTCTTTAATCAGTGCTTCCTTAAGAACCTTTTTCAACTTATGTGCTCAATTAATATGGTAAAGTTATCGTGTTGGCTTTACTCGGAAAGCCGGAGTCAAGACGTAAAGGCGCTAGCGGTCGGTATCCCGGGTGAATATTTCGGTGTAGCGCCGCTTGAGCATGCGGAACGTTCCTTCCAGGATGGCTTGCCGGGCCTGGCGCATCATGCGCAGGTAGAACGCCAGGTTGTGGATGGTGTGCAGGCGGTAGGAAAGCAGTTCCCGCGCCATGTAGAGGTGCCGTAAATAGGCGCGGGAAAAGGTGCGGCAGGTGTAGCAGTCGCACGCGGGATCCAGAGGGGCGGAATCGTCGCGATAACAGGCGCGCTTGATGTTTATCTTGCCCTGCGAGGTGTAGAGCGTGCCGTTGCGCGCATTGCGCGTGGGCAGCACGCAGTCGAACATGTCCAGCCCGGCCTCGATGCCTTCGAGAATATCCAGAGGGGCGCCCACTCCCATCAAATAGCGGGGACGCTGCGCGGGCAGCAGGGGCGTGCAGGAATGCAGGAACGGATACATCACGTCCATGCTTTCTCCCACGCTGAAACCGCCGAGGGCGAAGCCGTCGAAAGGCGTCTCCGTGATCTGCGCGGCGCTTTTCTCCCGCAAATCCTGGAAAAATCCGCCCTGCACAATGCCGAACATCAGGTTGTCGCCCGTGCCTTGGGGATAGAAGGCGCGTGAACGCCGCGCCCAGTCCGTGGTCAGGGCCAGGGATTTTTCCGTGTATTCACGGTCCGCTCCATACGGGACGCATTCGTCCAACACCATCATGATGTCGGAATTCAGGCTGCGCTGAATGCTCACGACCTTTTCCGGATCGAAGAAGTGTTTGGAGCCGTCGATATGCGATTGAAAGGCCACGCCTTCCTCGGTGATGCGCCTGAGTCCGCTGAGGCTGTAGACCTGGAACCCGCCTGAATCCGTGAGAATGGGGCCGCGCCATTTGGAAAAACCGTGCAGCCCGCCGAAGCGCTCCACCAGTTCTGGACCCGGGCGCAGGTACAGATGGTAGGTGTTACCCAGGATGATTTGCGCGCCGATCTCTTCAAGATCTTTGGGGCTTAGGGATTTCACGCAGCCTTGGGTGCCCACGGGCATGAAGATCGGCGTGCGCACCATGCCGTGCGCGGTGATCAATTCGCCGGCGCGGGCGGAACCATCCGTGGCCAGAAGACGAAAATCACCCACAGGGCGGTCGGCGGGGCGGGTGAAAAGAAGTGTGTCGTTTGTGCAGGATGTGATCATGTTTTCTTGTATCCGTTTTGAAGCGTCGATAATGATAGCCAGTTAGAGTTGTAGAAAGATATTTCCGGTAGCGATTTTGATTCGGGCATGAGTAACGTATAAAATTGAAAATGACTATGTTTAGTCGTTTCAGTATGTTAATAGCGATAGGGGGGTGTTCCTTCGGGGAGGCGGATGGTGTGCGTATGGCGGCCACGCATAGCGGCTGGCGCCGCATGGTTTAATTGTTCCTGAAGACGACTTCTAGACTTACAGAAAAAACGTATAAAGTCGCGGGATTTCGCGCCCAAACGACGGCCAGGGGCCTCCCCTGGACGCCGGAAAAAAGACAATTGATTGTTGTTTATTCAACAAACACAGAATGTTATGGTATAGGCTCCGCTCGGTATTGTCGAGTTCCTGAAGTAATGAGACAGGCCCATTTTGCAATGGATGGCCAACAGCCACGGCTACGTGTTTTCCGTAGTCATGGGGCGCAATTGCGGAGAAAGGCGCTCCAGATGCGCGGAGACAAGGAATCTGCATTGACCGCACGAGGAGCAGTCGAAATCGCAGTTGCCCACGCGCAGCAGGAAATCCTGGGGCAGCTCGTGATTGGCGATGTAGAACACGTTCGCAAGGCATTCCTGCGTGTCGTTGAGCCAGAGCAGGTTGCCGCGATAGCGCCCCGCAAGATAGGCCTCCATTATGGCGCGCATGGCCTTTGGGCCGCGACTGCGGCCGCAGATCTTGAGCACGTCGGCGACGCGGGAATAGCCGGATTGGTCTTCGGGACGGATGAAAGGCGAGGCCAGCAGCAATTCCGGCTTGTCGGCGAAAAGGCGCGTGCAGCCGCGGGTGCGGTTGGCGGACATTTGCGCCGCCCCGAGCCCATGCTGGTGCGCCAGCGCCAGGTGGGATTCGTGAGCGCCGCGATAGGGGCAATAGGGCAGGCATCCTTCGTTGGCCAGCAAGGTTATGGCGAGGTTGGGCTGATGCTGCCGCAGTTCGACGCTCAAGCGCTCCAAAGCGGGCAGACGCCGGTTGAGTCCGCGGTCGAGGTTGATTTTATTGGGGGGGCGGAACCTTGTGGTGGCGATGTATTCGAGATGCCACAATATTTTTGGCAGCGTGTCGAGCAGGCAATTGACGCTGGGCAGGGCCGACAGATGCGGGCACAGGTCGGGGTGGGCGTCGGACAAGGCCTGGAGCAGGTAGTGATCGCTGTAGACCAGTCCCGAGATTTGCCCGGCGTCGAGCAGAATCCGCAACGCGCCGGCCAGCGCGTCCATGAAGCCCTTGTCGCTGTAGGCCTCCGGCAGATGGAAGCGGCTGTTGACCAGGGCGTTCTTTCTGGGCACGGGACAGCGCGCCAGGAGCTGGGCCAGGCGCCGGGGTTCCAGGAATACGTCGGCCGGGCGCGCGTCCGGCACCTGGGGCAGGTGCAGGGGAACGTACATGGAATGGATTCTGTCCGTATGGGCGGACAAAAAATCCAGATATTCCTCGTTCGGCAGAAAAGGCACGTCCAGGGGCAGGAGCGTGGTGTCGGGGCGGGCTGCGCTCATGGCTCAACCTCCTGCGCCGCATGTTGCGGGTTGCGCTTCGATGCGATCCTCTCGACCGGCGACGCACAAATAAAAAAGGGTGTCCATGGTTTCCAGCAACACGCCGTACGGGCCGCCGTGTTCCATGGCCTCACCGAAAAGCGCGTTGCGTTGCCGCTTGAGCGCCTCATGGGAAACAGCCTCGGGATACGATTTGGCCAGGGTCATGGCCAGGCGTTCCGCCAGCAGATAGCCGCTCACGCCTTCGCGGAAATCACGCAGAGCCGTGGCAAAGGACTGCCGCCGCGCTTGGAAATGGGCCAGCGCCTCTGGAGAAGGGGGCGTGGCCAGGGTTTGGCGCAGCAGGGAGTGGATATTGTTCAGCGCCGCCCCCGGAATGCCGGCGCGCCAGCCCAGGAGCCAGGAATTGCGGGCGAAGAGCAAAAAATGGTCGCGGCCGAGTTCGAGCAGCGCGTCAAGGGTCTGCTTGGCCTCCAGCAACAGGGGATCCTGCCAGCACACAGGCAGGGCGTCCAGCTCCCAGGCCGGAACAGGAGAGGTTTCCACGCCGCGCCCCTCTCCGAGACATGTGGCCAGGATATGGGCCAGCCAGTGGTTGGCGTGGGGGGACAGGGGCGTTTCCAGGTGCGCATAGCTTAACAAATAACGTCCCTTGCCGTATAACCCGCTTACGATGCTCGGCTGCCCCTGCATGGTGCCGGGGCGGAGATTGATGTCGTACAGGGCTTCCCAGTCGGACAAGGTTCCGGCGGGCAGGCTGTTCAAGGGGATGTCCGCCACCCAGAAATCCTCGCCCGGCGTGTCGTAGGTCGCCAGAACCGCCACCTCGTCACCTTGTTCCGGGGCGAACCTCGCGGGCCACCACACGGGCAGCAAGGGCTCGCGGGGCAAGTCGGCGGAGACCTCGGGCACCAAGGGATGGGGGCGGTTGACATGGGCGCGCAGATGGCCGCTCACAAGATGCAGCAGGCGGTCCTTGAGCGGAGCCCGGCACCAGGGGCAGAGCTTGAGGCCGAAGGAGCCGGAAAGGCCGAGTCCAGAGCCGCCGCAAAAACCGACGTAATGCCCGCCGTCGCGGATATAGCGCCGCAGGGCGGACATGCCGTCCTGCCCCAATGCCAGGGCCTTGCGCCTGGCCACGCCGCCGGGAACCACCAGGGCCGCGGGCGGCTTGCGGGAAAGCAGGCCTTGCGCTATTTCTTGCCCCCGCACCAGGCGGTGTGGCAGACCCATGGCGCGGATGGCCCGCCAGGCCAGTAGCCCCCAGATGTGGGATTCGTCCCAGAGTATGTAAAGGCTTGACATGTCTTTTCCACTCGCTAGTGTGCCCCGAGGCCCGCACGAAACGGACGGTGAAAATGCAAGCTACCAGTCCGGCACGGGCCGCGCAAGCTTCCGCAACAGTATTTATTGTAGGATGAGTATCATATCAACCCACTGGAGATGAACCTTCATGTCGCGAACCGACCTGCCCAAGGGCTATGAACCTCAGGACGTGGAAGAGCATTGGCGCCGTTTCTGGGAAGAGCGGGGCTCCTTTACTCCCGATCTCGACGCCGACGGCGAACCCTATTCAATCGTCATTCCGCCGCCCAACGTTACGGGCTCGCTGCATATGGGGCACGCCCTGAACATCACCCTGCAGGATGTCCTTTGCCGTTTCCACCGCCAAAAGGGGCGCCGCGTGCTTTGGGTGCCGGGCATGGACCATGCCGGAATCGCCACCCAGAACGTGGTGGAACGCCAGCTGGCGGCCCAGGATAAACTCACGCGCCACGATCTGGGTCGTGAGAAATTCATTGAGCGCGTCTGGGAATGGAAAAAGGATTACGGCGGCCGCATCCTCAATCAGATTCGCGGCCTCGGCGCTTCCGTGGACTGGACGCGCCAGCGCTTCACACTGGACGAGGGGCTTTCCCGCGCCGTGCGTGAAGTCTTTGTGCAGCTCTATGAGGAAGGACTCATTTACAAGGGCGAATACATCATCAACTGGTGTACGCGCTGCCACACGGCTCTGGCCGACGACGAAGTGGAGCACGCCAACCAGAAAGGCACGCTCTATCATTTGCGCTACCCCCTGGAAAAGCCGGTGGAGGGCGTGGACAGCGTGGTGGTGGCCACCACGCGCCCCGAAACCATGCTCGGCGACACCGCCGTTGCCGTTCATCCCGAAGACGACCGCTACAACGCCCTCATAGGCGGCTACGCCGTGCTGCCGATCATGAACCGCAGGATCGTGATCATCGGCGACAGCTACGTTGAGCGCGAGTTCGGCACGGGCTGCCTGAAGGTCACGCCGGGGCACGACATGAACGACTGGGAGCTGGGGCGCAAGCACAAGCTGGAAGTCATCTCCGTTATCGACGAGGACGGCCGCATGAACGACCAGGTGCCCGAGCGCTTCCAAGGGCTGGGCCTGGAAGAATGCCGCAAGCGCGTGGTCAAGGAGCTTGAGGAGCAAGGCCTGCTGGTGGGCGTGGAAGACCTGGATCACAACGTGGGGCAGTGCTACCGCTGCAAAAACGTCATCGAACCCCATGTTTCCACGCAATGGTTCGTCGCCGTGAAGCCCCTGGCGGATAAGGCCCGCGCCGCCGTGCCCGAACTGACCAGAATCCTGCCGGATACTTGGGCAAAGACATATTTCCACTGGCTGGACAACATCCGCGACTGGTGCATTTCCCGACAGCTCTGGTGGGGGCACCGCATCCCGGCCTGGACCTGCGCGGCATGCGGCAAGCTGACCGTGACCCGCGAAGATCCCGAGGTCTGCGCCCACTGCGGTTCCGCGCAGCTGCAGCAGGAGGACGACGTGCTGGACACGTGGTTCTCCTCGGCCTTGTGGCCCTTTTCCACCTTGGGCTGGCCGGACAAGACGCGGGAACTCGAAACGTTCTATCCCACATCCGTGCTCGTCACGGCCTTTGACATCCTGTTCTTCTGGGTGGCGCGCATGATGATGATGGGCATTCATTTCATGGGCCGCGTGCCGTTCCACGACGTGTACATTCATGCCCTGGTGCGCGACGCGGAAGGGAAAAAGATGAGCAAGTCCACGGGAAACGTCATTGATCCCATGGACATGATCGCCAGGTTCGGCACGGATTCCCTGCGCTTCACCCTCACGGCCTTCGCGGCCATGGGCCGGGACATCAAGCTTTCGGAAGAGCGCATCGAGGGCTACCGCCACTTTGTGAACAAAATCTGGAACGCCTCGCGGTTCGCGCTCATGAACCTGCCGGACGAGGCCCCGGCCGATCCCGGCTTGAGCCCGGCCGAGCAGGGCGTGCACCACGCCTGGATCTGCCACCGGCTGGAAGAACTCAAGCAAGAGGTGGACGCAGCCATCGCCGAGTACCGGTTCAATGAGGCGGCCCAAGCCCTGTACCGCTTCATTTGGCTGGAATTCTGCGATTGGTATCTCGAAATGCTCAAGCCCGAACTTTCCGGGCAGACGGACGGGGGCGAGGCCGCGCGCAGCGCTGCGCAGTTCCGCCTGCTGGAGGTGCTCAAGCAGCTGCTCACCCTGCTGCACCCCATCATGCCGTTCGTGACGCAGGAGATATGGAGCCATTTGCCGGGAATTCAGGAGGACGACCTTTCCAGGATGCCTTATCCGCCCCTTGTTCCGGAGCGTCGCGATCCCGAGGCCGCCGCGGCCATGGAGCTGTTGCAGCAGGCCGTGGTCAGCGTCCGCAACATGCGTGGAGAGTTGAACATCTCGCCTTCCCTGGAGCTCGATGCTCTGGTGCGCACGGGCAGCGACCAGGACAAGGTCTTTTTCGAGCGGCATGAAGCCATGATCAAGCTGCTGGCCCGCCTGAAGCTTTTGCAGGCCGGCGCGGACATCAAAGCGCCCAAGGCATCGGCCAGCGCCGTGGTCGGGTCCAGCGAGCTGTTCGTGCCCCTGGTTGGGGCGGTGGACTTCGATGCCGAAATGGCGCGGCTGGACAAGGAGCTTGCCAAACTGGCCAAGGATCTGACAGGCGTGAACAAAAAACTCGCCAACGAAGGGTTCACCAGCAAGGCGCCTGCCGAGGTGGTGCAAAAAGAACGTGACAAGGCCGAGGCTTTGGCGGAAAAACAAGCCACCTTGCAGCGGTTGCAGCAACGCTTGCGCCAAGCCATGGAATAGGGCGCGGCTTCACCGGCGAGTTGCGGGGCTGCTTCCTGTCTGCCGTTTTTTCACCTGTCACGGGAGGTGGCCCGGTATGGATACGGCGTTGTTGCATCTGATCGGCCCGTGCGGCCTGTATTGTGGCGCTTGTCTGGCGTATGGCGACGGGCCCATTGCGGCGCATGCCCGGGGTCTGGAAGCGGGCCTGGGACCGAACTTCGCAACCTATGCGGAGCGGTTCACCGCCCTGGAGCCGGTGTTTGAAAAGTACGCCGCGTTTCAGGAGCTGCTTGCGTATGTAAGCAAAGGGGTCTGCGGCGGTTGCCGCACCCAAGGCTGTTTGTTCAAACAATGCAGGCTGCCTGGTTGCGTGAAGGCGCATGAGGTTGACTTCTGCTTCCAATGCGCGGCGTTTCCCTGCGAGGAGCATGGATTGCCACCTCGTTTGGAGGCGTGTTGGAAAAAGAACAACGAGTTGATGCGGGTCAAAGGGCTACGGGAGTATTTCGAGCACGTGAAGACGCTGCCGCGTTATCCGTAGGCGCGTCTTTCGCAGGTGCGGTCCGCGACAGGAGCGCTCATTGAGCTGTTGGGGGGGGCGTTGCTATTTTGAAACGGGAAGGCCTCCGGCGGCTTACGAACCATTTGAAAAAGGTTTTCAAGAATCTCCCTGATTTTTTTGACATAACATTTCGGCATATTGACAATCTTAAGCATGATATCCGCTGGTCCGCCGGGAGCGGGCTGTTGACTCCTTTCCGCTCCCGTTCATGTAAACCATTTCAAAGATATTTTGCTCGATAGACATTGAAGAACGATACTTTCCGGGTGAACCGGGTTTCCTTTCCGGAAACGCGGTCGCTTGAAATGAACCCAAGAGCGTGGCGGGAGTGGAGCGGAATGCAAGACGCTCGCTCACAGCCGCCATGCGCCAGCCATGTGCCGCAGGAGGCGCGATGAAAGTCTATCTGCTGGGCGCCGGACCGGGCGACCCAGGTCTGTTGACCATTAAGGCCAAGGAGATCCTCGAAACCGCGGACGTGGTGGTATACGATTATCTCGCCAACGCTTGTTTCCTCGACTACTGCAAGCCGGATGCGGAGATTATCTACGTGGGGAAGAAAGGGGGCGATCACACCCTGCCGCAGGATCAGATCAACTCCCTGCTGGTCGAAAAGGCCAAGGCCGGCAATGTGGTGGCCCGGCTTAAGGGCGGCGATCCCTACGTTTTCGGACGCGGCGCCGAGGAGGCCGAGGAACTTCTGGAGGCCGGCGTGCAGTTCGAGATAGTGCCCGGCGTCACCAGCGCCGTCGCCGCCCCCGCCTATGCGGGAATACCGCTCACGCACCGCAAGTACGCTTCCAGTGTGAGTTTCATCACGGGGCACGAGGACCCCGGCAAAGAAGAAAGCGCGCACAACTGGCAGGCTCTGGCCCAGGGCACGAGCACCCTTGTTTTTTTCATGGGCGTGAAGAACCTGCCGACCATTGCGGAGAATTTGATCAAACACGGGCGCCCCGCAGATACGCCGGCCGCGTTGGTGCGCTGGGGCACCACGTGCAGGCAGCGCACGCTGACGGCCACCCTGGGCACCGTTGCCGGGGAGGCCGAGCGCTTCGGGTTCAAGCCGCCGTCGCTGATTGTGGTGGGGGACGTGATCAAGTTGCGCCCCACGTTGAATTATTTCGAGAAAAAACCCTTGCTGGGCAAGGGGGTCGTGGTCACGCGGGCGCGGGAGCAGGCCAGCGGCCTGGCCGCCCTGTTGCGGGAGATGGGCGCTTGCGTCGTGCAGTTTCCCACCATTGAAATCCGCCCCCTGGATGACGACGCGCCCATAGAAGCGGCTATTTTGCGGTTGGCGCGCTACGACTGGCTTGTTTTCACCTCGGTGAACGGGGTCAAGCATTTCTGGCGCGTGCTCGAGTCCATTGGCCTGGATACGCGCGTTTTGGCCGGTTGCGAAATCGCGGCCATCGGTCCGGCGACTGCCGAGGCCTTGCAGGCCAAGGGGGTGCGGCCGGATTTCGTGCCGGACAAGTACGTTGCCGAGAGCGTGGTGGCCGGGCTTTTGGAACGCGGTGTGGCCGGAAAGCGCGTGCTCATTCCGCGCGCGCGAGAGGCGCGGGAAGTCCTGCCCGAGGAACTGCGCAAGGCGGGCGCGGAGGTGGAAGTGCTGCCGACCTACGTCACCGTGCCGGCCAAGGGCAAGGTGGAGGATTTCGAGGCCATGCTGGAGGCCGGGGAAGTGCATTGCATCACGTTCGCCAGTTCTTCCACCGTGGACAACTTTTTTGGTCTCGTGCATCCGGACACCTTGCGCAGGCTCGCGCCGGACGTGCGTTTGGCCTGCATAGGGCCGATCACGGCCGCGACATTGGCCGCTTATGGCTTCACGCCCCATATCGAGCCCGAGGAGTTCACCATTCCGGCCCTGGCCGAAGCCGTTGCCGCGGCCCTGAGGCAGGAAGGCGCAACGCCGTAGCCCCGGTTGCGCGAAAACATGCGCGGGAGGGAACGCCTTGCCAGGGTGTTCTCCCGTGCGCTCACTTTCCACGTTATCAGGATGTTGTTCGGAGCGGTAACAGTCTGGAAAGGGAAGCGCGAACATACGAACATTATACACTTTCCCTTGCGTCTTTGGACGGAAGGGGCGCAACGGGGCGTATATTTGGCCAACGTTGCGAAATAATAGCCATACAGGATATAATGATGTCTCTTTCCCTAGCGGTGCTTGTTTCCGGGAGCGGCTCCAACCTGCAATCCCTCATCGACAAAATCGAGAGCGGGGCGCTCGACGCTGAGATCAAGCTCGTCATTTCCAACAAATCCGACGCATACGGCTTGGAGCGCGCCAGAAAACACGGCATTGCGCAGTTGGCGCTGGACCATCGCAATTACCCCACACGCGAAGCGTTTGACATGCGCATGGTCGAAGCCATCGGCGACGCGGGCGCGGATACGGTCGCCATGGCCGGGTTCATGCGGCTGCTGACCCCGCAGTTTCTGCACGCTTTTCCGGGGCGGGTGCTGAACATCCATCCCGCACTGCTGCCGAGTTTTCCGGGACTGTACGGCCAAAGGGACGCCAACGCCTATGGAGTCAAGATTTCCGGTTGCACCGTGCATTTCGCCGATGAAAAGATGGATCATGGCCCCGTGGTCATCCAGGCCGCTGTTCCGGCCATGGCCGGAGAAGACGCGGACGCCCTGGGCACGCGCATTCTGGCCCTGGAGCATCGCATCTATCCCCAGGCGTTGCAGTGGCTGAGCGCGGGGCGCTTGCGCATTCAGGACCGATATGTTGTGCTGGAGGACAAAGAGGCGGAGGTGCGCCGCGCTCCGCTTACCGGCGAGTACCTGGTGCATCCGCCCCTGGAAGAAGGTTTTTGAGGCGTAGTACTGCGAGCTGCTTCCAACAGGAGGAGAGCCATGGCGGCGCATGAAGCATCCTTTCGATTCAGCCTGAGCGACGAGGAAAAGAGCTATCTGCATGAGCTGGTGTTGTTGAGCATCTTGCAGGGGCTCAAGGAGCGCACCGGCAGCCGGGAACTTTCGCAACTTCCCGCGCCTCCGACGGAAAAGCTTTGCTCCCCTCTCGGGGCCTTTGTGACATTGAAAATCGGCGGCAGCCTGCGCGGCTGTATCGGCAACGTGGTGGGCGAGCGCCCGTTGCACGAAACAGTGGCGGTCATGGCCCAATGCGCCGCGTTCAGCGATCCGCGTTTCCCCCCTTTGAGCATTGATGAATACGATGCGCTTGAAGTGGAGATTTCCATTCTGAGTCCGATGGAGCGTTGCCCGGACGCTAGGCTCATAGAAGTGGGGCGTCACGGGCTGCTCATGCGCAACGGACCGCATTCCGGATTGTTGCTGCCACAGGTGCCCACGGAATATGGGTGGGACCGTGAAACGTTTTTGCGGCACACCTGCCGTAAAGCCGGTATGGACGGTATGTGCTGGAAGGATGCGCAAACCGAGATCTATTGGTTTGAAGCGGAAGTATTTTAGGGACTATTGGTAGGAAAACGAGGCGCAACCCCCCGTTTCAAGAGATATCTCCCTCGCGTTTTTTTAACACTCCCGGTTTGTATTTGTTGAAATAAATATTGATCACATTGTTTTCCGGCGTCCAGGGGCCTCCCCTGGTCGTCGTGCGGGCGCGAAAGCCC
>CAZFCK010000126.1:0-13669 GCA_964517355.1 uncultured Desulfovibrionaceae bacterium
CCAGGGAAATGCATAAGAGCATCTAGCGCTTTTCAAGCGTGAGATGCTCTAGAATTTCCTAAAGTTATTTGTTTAAGTTGTGGATCAAAGGAGGCGTTTCCCCCGCTGGCGCGGGCCCTGCTCCAAGGCGAAAATGCGCCGGGGCGGAGCCCCAGCTCCACCATGCTCAAGTTGCCTTGACCAAATAGTAAGGAGCCCGAGGGGAAGGATCTCGTCGTCATGAGAGATTCCCATCGGGACTCCTTTGTTCTTTTAACGAAAGGCTTCCGTTGGGTCTTACGGGGCGCTTGCTCTGCTTTTGCCCGATTTGTAGCGGACGTACGAGGATTTGATCAGGGGCGAAAGCATGAAGAACGCCGCGCCGATCAAGAGCGTCAGGCTGATGGGGCGCGTCACGAAGATCGACAGGGAACCGTGGGACAACGTCAGGCTTTGGAACAGCCCCCGTTCCATCATGGCACCCAGGACAACGGCCAGGATCAACGGAGAGTGGGGCAGGTCGCACTTGTTGAAGATGAAGCCCAGCACGCCGAAACCTATGGCCACCCAGATGTTGAACACGCTGTTGCCCACGGCAAAGGCGCCGGTGAGGCAGAGTATGGAAATCGCCGCTCCAAGAACTTCCCGCGGAAGTTTGAAGATCAGGCGGGAGAGCGTGCGCCCCAGCAATATGCCCATGGGGCCCATGATGATGTTGGCCACGAGAAAGGATACGACGATGAGGTAGGCGATTTCCGGAGTCTCGTTGAACAGGGAGGGCCCGGGTCTGAGTCCTTGGATCAAAAGCGCCCCCAGAAAGAGCGCGGAGGTGGAATTGCCCGGCACGCCCAACGAGAGCAGAGGCACCATGGAGCTGGCGACAACGGCGTTGTTGGCGGCTTCGGGCGCGGCCACGCCCTCGGGAACGCCCGTCCCGAACTGTTTGTCCTTGTTGCGGCGGATGGCCTGGTCGTAGGCCATATAGATGGCCATGAGCATGCCGGCGCCAGGAATGATGCCGATGACGTTGCCGATTCCGGAACTGACGACCCATGTGGGCGTGAGGCGTTTGATCATGCTCCATTTCGGAATGATGCGCCCGATTTTGGGGATGATCACTTCCACTTTCTGCCCGGCCTTGGTCTTCAGCCGGTCTGCGCAGATGGATTCGGCAAGCTCAAGAACGCTCGTCACGCCGAACAGGCCGATAAGCATGGGGATAAAGGGGATGCCGTCGAAAAGGTTGGGGCTGTCCCAGGTAAAGCGCGGATACCCGGTGAGGGGGCTGATGCCGATGGTGGAGATGAGCAGGCCGATAACGCAGACGATCAGACTTTTCACCACATTGCCCCCGGACATGCCGGCCACGGTGGACAGGCCCAGCAGCGCCAGGGCGAAATACTCGGGAGGCCCGAATTTGAGGGCGTAGCTGGCCAGGACGGGGGCGAAGAACAGCAGGATGATGGAGCTGGTGATGCCCCCGAATACCGAGCTGAACGTGGAAATGCCCAGGGCTTGCCCCGCCTCTCCTTTCTGCGCCATGGCGTAGCCGTCCAGCGCGGTGACGACTGAGGATGCCGTTCCTGGGATACGTAATAAAATTGCTGGAATGGAGCCCCCATAGCAGGCGGCGCAGTAAATGCCCACAAGCAGAGGGAAGGCGTAGTCCGGGTCCAGCGAGAAGGTGACCGGAATGAGCACGGCCAGGGTGATGCTGTCGTTGAGTCCGGGGATGGACCCCACGGTGAGTCCTACCGCGACCCCGCCGATGAGAAAGAGGAAGACCATGGGATCAGCCAGGTGCATCAGTGAAGCGAATATATGTTCCATGTTGTTCTCCGTGCAGGAAAGCTCTGCAAATCCCGGTTATTCCATGAAAGGCGGGTGCGGGAGGGGCACTCCCAAAAGCAGGCCGAAGATGCCGTAAACCACCAGGACGAAGCCTATGGAAACGAGCAGCAGCACGCCGAGCCGCCTGTAGCCGAGAATCCAGCCGACGTAGAACATGAAGATGACCGAGGGGATCAGGAATCCGGCCAGGTTCAAGGCGGCTGCGTAGGCGATCATGCCCAAGGTCAGCAGGGCGGGCATGACATAGCGGAGGACAGGCTCTGCCGCTTTCGGCGTAGGCTTGGCCCGCAGTTTTACCAGGTTGATGCAAAAGAGTAAGACGGAAAGCAGGGCCATGGTGACGGCCAAAAGCATGGGGAACCGTGAAGGAAGTTCATCGTAGCCTGAGGCTGTGTAATATATAGCGATGCTCGACGCGAGAAAAGCTAGGGACAGCCACGTGTCGATACTTTTGAACAGCATGAAGGCCTCCGGTGATTCTCGGGTTGGAGGTAACGGTCCGCGACGCACGCGCCGCGGACCTAACGCTGCGAACCGAAGTTATTTTTTCAAGGTGGGCAGGATTTCCTGCATGACTTCCGCAACGCCGTTGACGTAGCTTTCAAAGGCTTCGGGGCCGCGGTACACCACGGGGTAGCCGGCCTTTTTCATGGCGTCGGCGAATTTGGGGTTTTCAATGACCTTTTTGAAGGCTTCAGCCTGATAGTCCACGATTTCCTTGGGCGTATCCTTGGGAACGGCCAGGCCGCGGAAGGTTCCCCAGAGCATGTCCACATCGGCTTCGCGGAACGTGGGCACGCCTGGGAATTCGGGATTGGGTTCTTCCTGCATGATGCCCAGCACGCGCAGGGAGCCGTCCTTCATGTAGCCCAGGGCTTCGCCGGAAGACATGAAGCCGGCGTCCACATGTCCGCCCATGAGCTGCTGCATCTGCATGGCCGCGCTTTCGTTGTGGATATAGTTGAACTTGATGCCGGTCTTTTTCTCCATGACCAGGGCCGCCACGTGGTGCGAGGTGGAGAATCCGGGCGTGGCGACGGAGAATTCCTTTGTCTTCGCCGCGGCTATGAAATCGGCCAGGGTCTTGTACGGAGAGTCTGCGGGAACCACCAGCACTTCCGGATCAAAACAGTACATGACCACGGGTTGGAAGGACTCGTGGGTGTAGGTGGTCTTTTTCGTGATGGGGTTGTTCACCACGGAGGAGGTGTACGCGAGAATGGTGTATCCGTCGGGCTTGGCGTTGGCCACGTAAGTCTGGCCGATAACCGCGCCTCCGCCGGGCATGTTTTCCACGACAACCTTTTTGTCATTGAAGTACTGCGGCGCCACGTCCGCGATCAGACGGCAGGTGAAGTCAACCGCACCGCCGGGGGCGAACGGGACGATGATTTTGGGGTTGCGCGAAGGATAATCGCCGGCAAAAGAGAAACTTGCGGCCAGCGTGACCACTGCCAGGGAAAGAACCAGAACGGCCATGATGCGTTTCATGAGAATCTCCTCGTGTAAACGGTGTCAAGTTACGGAAAAAATCGCCTCGATCTCTATGGGCGCACCCAGGGGCAGCCCCGCTACCTGAATCGCGCTGCGCGCGGGGAACGGCTCCGCGAAATGCTGGGCGTAGACCTCGTTCACTGCAGCGAAATCAGCCATGTCCGTAAGAAAGACCGTCACTTTGACGGCCTGCCGTAAAGACGCGCCTCCGGCTTGCGCCACCGCCGCCAGGTTGACCAGACATTGCCTGGCCTTGTCCTGGATGGACCCTTCGACCATTTTGCCGGTGGCGGGGTCGATGGGGAGCTGGCCCGATGCAAAGATCAGGTTCCCCTGCCGTAGAGCCTGAGAATAGGGGCCCACGGCTTTGGGCGCCTTATCTGAAGCTATGGGAACTACGGACATGAATATTTCCTCCTTGTTGTCGTTGTTAGGCCGAGTCGTCGGCCGCACGGACTTCTTTAAGATAATTGTACACGGTGTAACGGGAGACGCCGAAAAGACGGGAAACCTGGTGCACCGCCCCTTTAAACACGAAAACGTCGCGTTGGTTCAGGCGTCTGATGAATTCCAGGCGCTCGTCCTTTTCCATGGTCGCGGGCTGCTTGCCCATGTCTTCCACGGTTTCCTCAAGAATGGATTCCAATGTCTCCTGGAATGAAGAGGCAAAGCGTTCCGAGGTTTTGGTCGTTTCGGCGTCGAAATGGGTGAAGGCGTCGAGCAGGGCCTTGGCGTTCAGGAAATCGGTAATGTCCATGTTGATGCAAAAGCAGCCGATGACCTCATCGGAGCTGTTGCGGATGAACATAGTGGATGATTTCATGACCCGGCCATTGGCGATGGTGCGGTATCCCAGGATATCCTGCACCGCGCCGCCGTGATCCTTGAACGCTTTGTAGGCCAGATCCGTGATGGGGGCGCCTACTTTGCGGTTGGTAATGTTTCCGGCTATGTGGATGAGGGATTTTTTCAGGTTCGAAAAGTCGTGGATAACGACTTCACAGTTTTTACCAAGCGCCACTGCGAGGCTGTCGGCTACGCGTTTCATGTTTTGAAACAGTAATGCGTTTTCTTCCTTCATGGCGTCATCCGGGGGAAAAGGTGATAAGGCTTTCCTCGTGTGTGATGTCTGCTTTATGCCTTACACATTTGTTGAAGTCAACAATTTTTGATGAAATCAACAAACCCGCAGGCGATGACATTTTGTTCGTTATTTCAGTATGATTTGCCGTTGTGAATCGGACTCCGAGCAGATGCGACCTAAAAAAAGTTGGTTCCCACTTGCAAGGGAGCCATTGGATCAACTAATCACAACCTGGAAAACGGAGAGTACGGGAAAAACAGCGGGCCGGAGGCCTGTGGATGCTGGGGGGAACGGCCAACAGCCTTATTTCAAGGCGAAAATGCGCTAGGCGGAGTGTGGGCTTGACATTCTGATATGATGAATAAATTGGTCTGTATTAAAAAATGACAGGAGAATGCGAGATGACATTGAGCGTACAAGAAGCGATTGCCGAACGGCATAGTGTGCGGCGTTTTCAGAACGCCCCTCTCAAGGAAGAGGAGATAACGGCCCTGTTGGAAGCGGCGCGGCTGGCGCCTTCCAGCCTCAATTCACAGCCGTGGCGTTTCAAGGTCGTGACCGGGGAGGAGGACAGGAAGTGGTTCGCCACCACGGAAGCCACGCGCAACCAGGCCTGGCTGGCGGCTGCTCCGGCGATCATCGTGTGCTGCGCGGATTTGAAGGGCTATGTGCGCGATTCCCAGGCCAGCGTGTTTTTTTACAAGGAGAACGAGCTGATAGCCGGCGAAACCCTGAAGGGGATCGAAGAATATGTGGCGCGGGCGGAGAATTCTCCGGAACTGGCCAAGTTCGCGGCGGGGGCCATGAATGTGAGCATCGCGGTCTCCTTCATGATGCTGCGCGCCGTTGAACTGGGGCTCGGCACCTGCTGGCTGGGCATGCTCAACGAGGGCAACATCAAGGCGCGCCTGGGGCTTGGCGACGATCTGCGCATCGTCTGCCTGCTGGCCGTGGGGCGGCCCGATGAGGACACGGTGTATCCGAGCAAACGCAAGAGCCTTGAGGAAATCATCATCCCTTGACGCTTTGCCCCGACTGAAGTTTTTGTTCGTATAAGCAGGGGGGAACCCAGACAATGGGCCCCCCGTGTGGTGATATAATATCAAGGCACAATCTCCAGCCCTGCCGGAAAAGAACGTCCTGCGCCGCGAGTTTTGGCCGCGGCAACGCCACATCACTCCAGAAACATGGAAATTGTTTTTGTTTTTACTGGCATCCCTCCTTAAAATCAGCTATTGATTATTACAATTACACGATGGCGCTCCTTTATTGTCTGGCCTTGTTGCGGGGAGGGAATTGCCGGCGCATCGCCGCGTATATGCTACGTATTCGATAAGGAGGGCGGTGGAGAGTCGCACTCTCGAACGTCAGCCGAGTGGAACGCCCGTTGTGGGCTTTGCGGATACCTCCCGGCGGCGCCAGGCCTTCTCCCGGAAGTAGTATCTTGCTTTCAATCGCGTCATCCAGTGCGCGTAGCGTGGATTCGCTTCGAGTTGTTACAAAGTTGGGACATTGCCGTCATGTTGTGCGCTTATAAAGGGCGGATATTGGGAATCAAGTTGCCTTTACCGCAATTTATCGTTTAACTAGGAGAAATTGTATGAAAAAGCTTTTCCTCTTTGTTGCGCTCTTCGTGTTTCTGGTGGCAGGTGCGGCACAGGCGGAAACCCTGAAACTCCTGACTTGGAAAGGATATGCTCCCACAGATCTGGTGGAGAAATTTGAAAAGGAAACCGGAATCAAGGTGGAAGTCACGTTTTCCAACAACGAGGAGATGATCGCCAAGCTCAGGGCCACCCGTGGGGCGGGATTCGACCTCGCCCAGCCGAGCCAGGACCGCATCTCTTCCGTGCAGGAGCAGTTCGGCATCTACCAGCCCCTGGACTACGCCAAGATCGACGCCACATTGTTTATCCCCTCCATGCTCGAAGCCGTGAAAAAGAATACCCTGGTCGGTGATCAATCCTATGCCGTGCCGTTTTGCTGGGGCACTTCCGGCTTGATCGTCAACGAGGAAAAGGCCGCGGGCGCGGACAGCTGGAAATCGCTGTTGGACGAGCAATACAAAGGGCGCGTGAGCTATCGTCTGAAACGCCCCACCCTTATCGCGGTGGGCTATGCCCTGGGGTACGATCCCTTCGCCTTGTACGGCGATGAAGCCGCGTACGCGGCCATGCTGGACAAGATCGCCGAGGCGCTTATCAAGGCCAAACCGCTGGTGAAGAATTACTGGACCAACGGCGACGCCCTGCTTGAATCCATGCGCTCCGGCGAGGTCTTCGTGGCCATGGCCTGGGACAGCGGCGGCTGGAAGCTGCACGCCGACAATCCGGCCATCGACTTCAAGGCGCCTAAGGAAGGCGCTCTGGGGTGGATCGACACCTTTGCCATTCCCGCGAAAGCGGAGAACACGGAAGCCGCCTACAAGTGGATCAATTTCATTATGAAACCTGAAAACGCCGGCGCTTTCACCACCATGGAAAAGTACGCCACCGCGTCACAGGGCGCCAACGATTTCGTCGCGCCCGACGTGGCCGCCAACTTTTCGCGCTCCTTCCCGCAGGAAGCCATCGACAACATCAAGTGGTATCCGCCGGTTCCGGCACAGCTCGAGGTCATGGAAGGCAAGATTCTCGATAAGATCAAAGCCGCGCAATAACAGGCGCGCATCAAGCCCGGAAAGGGGCGGTTCCACCAAGCCGCCCCTTTTTTTAACGCTTCAGGCGAAAAGCATGGAAAACGACCTCTCAGTTCGCTCGCTCACGAAAACCTTCGGCACGTTTCGCGCCGTGGACGACGTCACCTTCGACGTTCCGCGCGGCAGTTTCTTTTCCATCCTCGGACCGTCGGGTTGCGGCAAAACCACGCTGCTGCGCATGATCGCGGGCTTTGAAACGCCCACGGCCGGCAGCATCGAAATACGGGGGCAGGACATGCTCGGCGTGCTCCCCAACCGGCGGCCGGTGAACCTGGTGTTTCAACATCTGGCCCTGTTTCCCATGATGAACGTGGCCGAGAACATCGCCTTCGGCCTGAAGCGCCGCGGCACGCCCCGGGCGGAGATCAGGAAGAAAACCGCATCCATTCTGGAGAGAGTGGGCTTGCCCGGATTCGACGCCAAACGGATCGCCCAGCTTTCCGGGGGGCAGAAGCAGCGCGTGGCCATTGCCCGCTGCCTGGTGCTGGAGCCTTCGGTATTGCTGTTGGACGAGCCCCTCGGCGCCCTGGACCTGAAACTCAGGGAACAGATGAAGGTGGAACTGAAAAAATTGCAGGCCAAGGTGGGTACCACCTTTATCTACATCACCCACGACCAGTCCGAGGCCCTGGTCATGTCGGACCGGGTGGCGGTGATGCACAAGGGCAAGTTCGAGCAGGTGGGCACGCCCCGCGAGTTGTACGGCTGTCCAGCCACGCCCTTTGTGGCCAAGTTCGTGGGGGAGAACAACATCTGGTCCGGCAGGATCGAGGAATGCATGGAACAGGAAGTGCGGGTGCGCACCGACGAAGGCTTTGTCTTCCGCGCCCGCATGCACGGCACTGGAGGCGCGGGGCAGCGCGTGGATTTGTTTCTGCGGCCCGAAACCCTGCGCATAGACCCCCATGAGCGCGAGGCCTTGAATACCTTCTCGGTGACGGTCAAAGCCGTGCTTTTCGACGGCGCCAACAGCCGGCTGCTCACCGTGACGCCCCAGGACCATGAATTGCTCGTGGCCCTGCCCCAAAACAAGCGGTTCGATCACATTGAACCGGGGCAGGAAATCCTCGTGGGCTGGCATCCGGAGGCCGGCATCTGTTTTGGAGCGGAGGCCTGATCATGGCGGCGCGGCGAAGGGGCGGTCTCGGATTCTGGTTGTTTCTCCTGCCGGTGCTCGCATGGCTGGTGCTGCTGATCATTCTGCCGCACATCGATTTGCTGCTCATGAGCCTGCATACCTCGGAGATGCTGGGCAAGAGCACCTGGACCTTGCAGAACTACATGAATTTTTTCAACGAACCCATCTACTGGCTGACCTTTGTGCGCACGGCGCTCTATTCGGTCATCACGACGGCCATCACCTTTTTCATCGCCTTGCCCGTGGCCTTTTACATCGCAAAGGTCGTGCGTCCCAAGCTGCAAGGCTTTTTGATGCTGTTTCTGCTCCTGCCCTTTTGGGTCAGTGAACTGGTGCGCGTGTACGGCTGGATGATTCTGTTGCGGGAATCCGGGGTGATAAACTTTTTCCTGCTCAAGCTGGGCATCATCGATACGCCCATTGAAATGCTTTACAACGACGCCACCATGATCATGGGGCTGGTGTACACGTCCATGCTCTTCATGGTGGTGCCCCTGATCTCGGTCATGGAGAGTCTGGACGACAGCCTGATCGAGGCGGCCTACGACCTGGGCAGCGGAAAACTCACCATCTGGCGGACCATCATCCTCCCCCATTGCAAACCCGGCATAACCTCGGGGGCCATTGTGGTCTTCATGCTTTCCCTGGGCAATTACCTGACCCCGAACCTCATGGGCGGCAAGAATTCCTTGTGGTTCACCGAGCAAATCTACAACCAGTTCATCGCCAGCTTCAACTGGAACCAGGGCTCGGCCTTCGGCTTTCTTCTCCTGTTGCTCAGCTCCCTGATTATCTGGGTGGGCTTGAAACTGTCGCGGCAAAAGCTGGGCGAGGTGGCGTCATGATCCGCTCCCTACCCAATTCCAAAGGCTATTCCTGGGCCTTCAACGCCTACATCGGCCTGTATTTCCTTTTCTTGTTCGCGCCGCTGGCCGTCACCTGCGTGCTGGCCTTCAATGACTCCAATTTTCCTTCATTGCCGTGGTATGGATTTTCATTGGACTGGTTTCTGTCCCCAGGGCCGTCGCGGGTGGGCATTTTTCACGACGATCAGAACCTGCGCGCCATCTGGACCAGCTTTCACACCGCCATCTGGGTGTCCTGCGGCAGTACCGTGGTGGGCACGTGCGCGGCCTTTCTTTTTGAGCAGGAGAATTTTCCCTTCAAGAATCTGCTCTATTTTCTGATGCTCGCGCCGCTTGTCATTCCGGGGGTGATTCTCGGCATTTCCCTGCTGCTGGCTTCGAATACGGCGGGGATGTTCATGGAGGACACGTTCGGGATAGACGTGCCGTTTTTCCGCCCCAGCTTTTGGCTGGTCGTTTTGGGGCAGTTTTCCTTCATCACCACGTTCGTGGCGCTGGTGGTCGCGGCGCGGTTGCGGAAATTCGACCATACCTTGGAGGAGGCGGCCCTGAACCTGGGCGCCAACCGGCTGCAGGTCATCTGGTACATCACGCTCAAGTTTTTGCGGCCGGCCATTATCGGGGCGGGCGCGGTGGCCTTTCTGATGAGTTTTGAAAACTTCAACACCACACTCTTTCTCGTGGGGTCCAAGCCTACCCTGCCCATCAACCTGTACCTCCAGGTGCGCGACGGCAGCACGCCGGTCATCAACGCCATTTCGTTGCTGCTTATCGTGGGCACCTCGTGCCTGGCACTGGTGAATCTCTACTTCACCAAGAAAAGGGACTAGCGCATTTTCGCCTTGAAACAAGGCTCTCCCCTGAAACAATTTCCAATTGTTCCAGGGAAATGCATAAGAGCATCTAGCGCTTTTCAAGCGTGAGATGCTCTAATAGAGAAAAAGAATAAAGTCGCGGGCTTTCGAGCCCGCACGACGACCAGGGGAGGCCCCTGGATGCCGGAAAAACGACTATCGAATCCATCTACAATGCGGAAAGGAGCGCCCAGCGCTGGCACCATGAACAGGAAAAGACATAACATATACAAATAAAAAAGTTTTGGAGATTCTCAAGAACCTTTTTCAAAAGGTTCTTGAGCCGCCGGAGGCCATTATCATGCCCTAAAACTGGAAATAGATGAAGGTTTGTTCCGTGCTCACGCCCAGGAAGGTGAAGAGCAGGAACATCAGGGCCAGCCGTAGCCCCCGGACCCAGGGCAGGTTGTACCAGTTCCAGTTGCGGGGCACGATGTCGCCGCGCCCTCTGATGACGTGCAGGATGAGCACGAAGACGCAGAGCAGCGTGAAGACGAGGGGCGTGCCATGCACCAGGGCCTGGGCGTTGCCGGCGTCCGTGAACATCATGTACATCATCTGGAACGACTTGGGCACGTTGGGAGCGCGGAACACGACCAGCGAGAGATTGAAGGTGATGAAGGTCAGAAGGATACTCAGCACGTAGCCGGTCTTGCCGGGCAGCATGGGCGTATCGCGCCGCATGTTGAAGAGCATGCGCAGCCCCTGGTGGATGATCATGCTGCACCCGAGAAACAGGCCCCAGCCCACGAAATTCCAGGCCGCCCCATGCCATAATCCCGCGATGAACATCACGAAAAGCACGTTGAACAGGGTGCGTATCCTGCCTTTTTTGCTGCCGCCCAGGGGAAAATAGAGGTAGTCGCGCAGCCAGGTGGAGAGTGAAATATGCCAGCGTCTCCAGACCTGCGCGATATTGGGGGCGAGAAACGGCCAATTGAAGTTCTCCATCAGCCGGATGCCGAAAAGCCGCGCCGTGCCGATGGCGATATCGGTGTAAGCGGAAAAATCCAGATAGACCTGCAAAGAGAAGCAGATCGTGCCCAACCAGATCATGGGGCCGGTGAGTTCATTGAGGGGCGCGGCGTAAATGGGCTCCACCATAAGGCCGAACCTGTCCGCGAACACGAGTTTCTTCACGAGCCCCCAAAAGATGCGCTCCAGGCCGTAGTGAAAATCCTCGGCCGTGGGCAGCAGCTTTTTTCTGAACTGCGGGAGCATGTGGTCCGGGCGTTCGATGGGGCCGGCCACCAGTTGCGGAAAAAAGCTCACGTAAAGGGCGAAGGACGCGAAATTGCGTTCGGCCGTGAGTTTACCGCGGTAAATGTCTATGCTGTAGGCCATGGTCTGGAAGGTGTAGAAGGAGATGCCCACGGGCAGGACCACGTCCACAGGGGCGAAGGCGGCATCGGGCAGGCCGAAGGCCGCGAGGCCGAGGTTGACCTGGTCGATAAGGAAATTGGCGTATTTGAAGAATCCTAAAAAACCCAGATTGGTGATGATGCTTGCCAGGACAAGGACTTTGCGCGGGCCCTTTTTCTCGGTGTGCTGCAGGGCGAGCCCGATGAAGTAATCCAGGCAGGTGGAAAAGAGCAGCAGAAAAATATAGCTCCATTTGGCGTAGCCGTAAAAGACAAAAGAGCCGACGACCAGCGACCACTTGGCCCAGCGCCAGGGCAGCAGCCTGTGGCAGGCGAGCATCGCGAGCAGAAAGATGACGAAGACGTAGCTGGTGAAAACCATTTAGCGCAAGAGTCCTTCCCGTTCCATGGTCCGTTGCAGGAGCGCGGCCAGGGCCCGGTGATTCGTGGGGTCGAAGTGGGAAAAGGTGTAGAAATGCACCGGGTCCAGCTCATGGGTCATGTCCCAGACGGGAACGGGCAGCAAGCGCCGGAATTCCAGGGCCGACCGCTCCAGATTGGGCAAGGACTCCTCCACGAGAAGTTCGGTGCAAAGGGGCATGAGTACGAAAACCACACGGGTCGCGCCCCTGTCTTGCAGGATGGCCGCGAAGTCTTGGAGATAGGCCGTCCAGACGGGTTCGGCCTTGCTGATGACCTGCTCCGGATCGGCAGGGTTGGGGATGTATGCGCCCGCGCCTCCGCGTTGCCGGGCCAGGCCAAAAGGCGGCAACCCCGCGTCGCGTCGCCGGGAGGCCGGACTCGGCGCGTCGTAGCCTTGAACGGGCGGCTTGAACCAGTAGGTCTCTTTGCCCGCGTGCCCCACGCCGCGTATCTTGGGAAAATCCCAATCGCAATGGCGCATGGCCGCTTCCCAGAGATGGTCGCTCATGCGCACCAGGCCGGAATACCGCTTCGCGCACAAGGAAAGCCACATCTCCAAGGTGACGTGGCGCGTGAGGAAGCTCCACGGCAATTGCGCCAGCACTTCCGGCTCCGCGGCCAGCAGGGGAGTGTCGAAGGCGCTGTAGGTCAGGGGCGAATCGCAATTGACCGTGCTGAAATTGTTGGAAAGCGAGACGATGAGCAGCACATCCGGTTGCTGGGCAAGGGCTTTGGCCGCGAGCAGGGTCAGGCTGTGTCCGAATCCTCCGGGAGCGCCCCAGTTCTCCACGCGCCAGGGCAGATCCCCCGGTTGCGGGGCGGCGTTGAGCAGATTTTCCAATAGCCCGGGGTAGGTCGTGTCCGGGAGCACTTCGCGGCCGAAAATCTGCGAGTTGCCGAGAACGATCATGCGCCGATATCCCTGGGCCGCGTCGGCCAGGCCGCGCACGTACTCTGGCCAGGCGCGCCGGAAATACTGGTTGCGTTGCAAAATATGGGGCGTTTGCATCACCGCCGCGAGAGAAAACGGCGAAAAGGCGCGCGCGATCAATTCGGCGGCGCAGAGGAAAACAATGAACCAGAACCAGGATTTTCGCAGCAATACACGCATGGCAAGGCAGGCCGTGGACCGGGAGGTATGAGGTTCAACAGGGCTGATAATGACAGTTAGGCGAGTACACGACGCGCGGCCCCCGCGTCAAGTGCCGCTTGTGCTCGACGCCGGGAGGCGCTAAAGCGGCTGTAGTGAAGTGAGGCGGTTGTATATCTGTAACTATGAACCGTGAGGGTAGTTCGGATGCGTATTCGCATGTTGGCAGTTGTGTTGCCGCTGGTGGTGCTGGTGGTGTGCGCGTGCGCGAAAAAGGAGGATGTCTGGATTCCAAAGCGCCCCCATACCGCGGACAAGGTTGAAAAGAAGACGCGCCGGGCGCTGCACCAGGGAGCGCCCAAGATCGGGGGGCAGGCCGTGCGCGACTGGTTCGCCCGGGTGTCTTTTCCCGGATACCGCAGGCTGAGCATTTTCAGCGAGTTCCACCCGGATGAAGGCAGTTTTGTGGCCAGATACGGCAAAAAGGACAGGATTTTGTACCTTTCCTATATCGACAACCAACGCATGAGCCAGTTCGGCCTGGCCCGCAGCGCCAAGGAGATTCTCGAAACCGGGCGCGCCGGGTTGCCCCAAAGCATATCCATTCAGGGGCGCACATGGTATGGTGTGAACGCTGAACAACCGCTGCTGGCGGTGGACGTGAGCGGGGACGTGAAACTTGTGCTCATGGGCTACCAGGGGCTGAAGCTCGACGATTTGCGTAAACTGGCGGAAAGCGTGCCTGTGGAGATTTTGGAACGACAGGCCGGAGAAAGCGGCTAGAGCATCTCACGCTTGAAAAGCGCTAGATGCTCTTATGCATTTCCCTGG
>CAZFCK010000127.1:0-13551 GCA_964517355.1 uncultured Desulfovibrionaceae bacterium
AACTTTCTAATTTTGAGGAGGTTAAATATATCATTTTGATTTCTTATGATGTTTTGAACGGCCTTCCATAATCATTTGTTTATTATAGAAACAGGTCCTAATTTGGTTGAAATAATTTAGAAACAGGCCCTAAATTAATTTATGAAAACTTCCGGGGGGAAACCAGCGCTGCTATCTTCATCCCTAAGGCGCGAAACGACCGCGCCCAAGGGCTGAAGTTTTTGAAAAAGGTTCTCCCCCCGAAGGCACTTTCGGAGTAAAGGAAATAACCACATAAAAAAATACAAAAATTATAATTGTCCTCTTTCCGGCGTCCAGGGACCTCCCCTGGTCGTCGTGCGGGCGCGAAAACCCGCGACTTTATACTTTTTCTTTAAGTCCGAACGTCGTAGTGCATGGAGATAGCTCCCCCCATGCGCCCGGCGCGCAACGATCACGCCCGCCGGCTCACGGTGGACGAATATTTTTGGAATGCGCACATCTTTATAACTTATTAAAATAAAACACAAAAAGCTATTCTTCCCTCCCCGGATTTCCACTTTTTTTTCATCCACGCCGTTATTTTTGGAGAATAAATCCGTATTTTCGCCCCTGCGGGGGCGAACCTCCACAATCCCGCTTGTTTCCATCAATTCAGTTGTATGTACAACAGCTCGGAATAACTACTCATTATCTCTTTAAGCATTGCAAACCACAAGCCAACTTGTGACATACAAGGCGACCACAAGACCCTCCTGACTGTGTTTTTCATACAATTACGGCACGATATCAAGACTGCATCATGTTGGAACAGCCGTTGCTTTAACAGGGCAGATTCCGTGAGATGTTTAAACTTGCGATTGTGCAATAACCAGTATCGAACAGATTGGAGGATCTTATGGGAAGTTTCGGTAGCACAAGTCGGCCCACTGAAGGCTTTCTGATGTGTCTGGTGCAGTACCCCGTGCCTGTTGTGAACAGCCGCCGCGACATCGATGCGAGCATCGACCGTATCTGTGAAGCCACGTTGGCCACCAAGGCCGGCTATCCGGGCATGGATTTGATCGTATGGCCGGAATACAGCTCCCAGGGCCTGAACACCAAGAAATGGGTCACGGAAGAGTTCCTCTGCGACGTGCCTGGTCCCGAATTCGAAAAGTACGCCGCTGTTTGTAAGGAAGCCCAGACCTGGGGCGTTTTCTCCCTTATGGAGCGCAATCCGAAAAAAGACCAGATGCCTTACAACACCGCCGTCATCATCAACCCGCAGGGTGAAATGGCGCTGAAGTACCGCAAGCTGAATCCTTGGGTTCCCATCGAGCCCTGGATGCCCGGCGACCTCGGCCAGCCCGTGTGCGACGGCCCCGGCGGCAGCAAGCTCTCCATCTGCATCTGCCATGACGGCATGTTCCCCGAGCAGGCGCGTGAAGCCGCCTACAAAGGCTGCAACGTGTACATCCGCATCTCGGGCTACAGCACCCAGACCACGGACACCTGGATGCTCACCAACCGCTCCAATGCCTGGCACAACCTGATGTACACCGCCGCCGTCAACCTGGCCGGCTACGACAACGTCTTCTACTACTTCGGCGAAGGCCAGATCTGCAACTTCGACGGCACCACCCTGGTTCAGGGACATCGCAATCCTTGGGAAATCGTTTCCGGCGAAGTGTTCCCCAAGATGGCCGACCAAGCCCGCACGGACTGGGCTCTGGAAAACAACATCTTCAACGTGGGCACCCGCGGCTACGTGGCCGTTCCCGGCGGCGTGAAAGAATGCCCCTACACCTGGGTCAAGGATTTCGCGCAGGGCAAGTACCATCTGCCTTGGGAAGACAAGATCAAGATCAAGGACGGCAGTTTTTACGGCTACCCCACCACGGGCGGACGCTTCGGTCTGTAATAACCCGCCTCTAAACCAACAGAACAACGCACAGCCATAAATCTCCGAGCATCATGCAGGCTGTCGTTGTGATCAGGGAAAGGGAGGCCGCCACTCCCTTTCCCAATTTACAAACTCTGCGCATCTGCTTGCATGGTCATGCACATGCAGTCATATTTGAGGAATGAAATGGAAAAGGTCAAAAATCGCTGGCTGATAGCAGCCTCGGCAGTAGGAGTGCACATCTCCATTGGTTCAGTTTACGCCTATAGTGTCTGGATTCTTCCGCTCAACAAGATGCACGGCTGGATGAAAACGGACATAGCCCTTGCCTTCAGCATCGCCATCTTGCTGCTCGGTTTTTCAGCGGCGTTTCTCGGCCCCAGAGTCGAGGCCATGGGACCGCGCAAATCGGGCAGACTGGCCGCTTGTTTTTACGCGGCAGGCGCTTTTGGCTCAGCTGCGGCGGTGTATATAGGCTCTCTCCCGTTGTTTATCCTTTTTTACGGCGTCGTGGGCGGCATTGGCCTGGGCACGGGATACATCACGCCCGTGTCGACGTTGGTCAAATGGTTCCCGGACAAACGCGGGCTGGCCACCGGCATCGCCATCATGGGATTTGGCTTCGGCGCCATGGTGTTCGGACCGATTATCGCCGCTTTGTGCGAATTTTTCGGTCCGTACAAGGCCTTTACCACCCTTGGAGTCGTGTATTTTCTGCTTATTTTCAGTTCCGCGCTGTATCTGGCGCCGCCCCCTGAAGGTTGGAAGCCCAAAGGCAGCGCTCAAACCGACGGGAAAAAGGAGCGCCAAAAGGCTCCGAAAAAGGATCTCGCCTACATGACGGTGCAGGAAGCGCGACGCACAAAACGCTTCTATTACATGTGGATCATGATGTTCATCAACATATCCTGCGGCATCGCCCTGATATCCGTCGCCTCTCCCATGGCGCAGCAGGTCACGGGAATGAGCGTGCTGGAAGCCGCCTCCCTGGTGGGGCTCATGGGGCTCTTCAACGGCCTGGGCCGCATCGGATGGTCGAGCCTTTCCGATTATCTCGGCAGGCCGCAAACCTTCATCGCTTTCTTCGTCATTGAAATCGGCGCCTTTATGCTGCTCACAAAGGTGTCCACGCCGCTGGCGTTTCAATGCCTGCTGCTCCTGATCATGACCTGCTACGGCGGCGGATTCGCCACCCTGCCCGCCTTTTTGGGCGATATGTTCGGCACGCGCCAACTCGGCACCATCCACGGCTATGAGCTGACCGCGTGGGGCATTGCCGGCATGGTGGGCCCCACCATTGTCAGCAGAATGCTGGAAGCCACAGGCAACTATACGTACACCCTTTACCTTTTCACCGGCTTTTTCGTCATCGCCCTGGTTGTTTCCCTGCTCATGGCGCAGAACGTCTTTTCCCTGCGCAAGGCGCTCATGCTGAAAAGCGAGCAGCAAGACGGCAATCCCGGTCTCAACGTCGTTTCCCACGTGAACGAGGCCTGAACGGAATAAGGTCGAGGACCGCACATCCTGAAGGAGAAAGATTATGCCTCTCTATGAATATGAATGCACAGGCTGCCAGGCTGTCTTTGAAATCATCTCAAGGCACGACGCCTTGGAAAAACCGATCTGCCCGTTTTGCCACTCCGGCAAAACACGAAAATTGATCTCAGCCGTGACCTTCAGATATGCGGATCATTGGCAACAACAGCACATGAGCGCCTTGAGCAGATCGCAGGAGCGGGATGAAATCAAGAAAGAGGCCCAGAAACAAGTTAGTGGTGCGTTCTGCTGAGTAAAAAACTCCTCGCGCGCACCGTGCCGCCATGATCGTCGGAAGGGACGTGATGTCGGCCTGAACAATGTGACATGTGAACAATCTGAGGACAAAAGCAGGTAAGCGTATGAAACTCAAGGAAGTCATATCAAGTAACCCGACTCTGTCCTTTCTCGACGCTTCGTTGCGCGGTTGCGGCCAGGTCTGGTTTCAAAACAATCCCTTGTCAGGGGCAATTCTTTTCGCCGGCATCTTCTACAACTCGCTCACCCTGGGCATATGCGCGGTTCTCGGCACCCTGACCTCCACCGCCACGGCGTATGCCCTGGGTGTCGACAAAGGCGCCATCCGCGACGGCCTTTACGGATTCAACGGCACACTGACCGGCATCGCCATTGGATTCTATTTCAATATGGACCCGTTGCACTATGCCTATGTCATACTGGCCTCGATTCTCTGTTCGATTTTCATGGCCGCCCTGTGCAACTTCCTGGGCAAGTGGAACGTGGCGCCGCTCACCGCGCCCTTCGTCCTGACGACCTGGATCGTGGCCTTCGGCTGCTACCATTTCTCAGGACTGCATCCCAATGCGCTTATCGCCCCCGCGATTCTTGTACCCAACAGTCTCCAGGACGTGGGCACGATCAGCCATCTTGATTTCCTGATAGGCGTCTGCAAAGGCGTGGGGGAAGTCATGTTTCAGGATAACGTTGTGACGGGCATCGTCTTCATGATCGCCCTGCTGGTCAATTCCTGGGCCGCATGCGTTTGGGCGATCGTGGCGTCGGCTTTGGGACTGCTTACCGCCAGCGTTCTCGGCGCGGCCGTCACTCCCTTGGCCTTGGGGCTTTTCGGCTACAGCGCCGTGCTCACCGGCATCGCCCTGGGCAGCGGCGTGTTTTTCCCCATGTCCCTCAGCAACTCCGTGTATACGCTGATCGCCATCATCGTTACGGCCATCGCGCAAGCGGCCATCACGGTCATGCTCGCGCCCATAGGCATGCCGCCGTTGACGTGGCCGTTCATCGTCGTCACCTGGGTGTTCCTGCTGGCCGTTCCGCTCTGCCGCACAGTTGGAGCCCCGCAACAACCAACGCAGGATAGTCATTGAAACACTCCCTTGCGTTTTTCCATAACACCGTTGGCGAGACAGCGCTCTCGCCAACGTTTTTTACCAAGAGGCCGGAACCCGCGCCTCTTGCCATCCATTTGTGGAGGTTATCATGAACACGCCACGTTACGCATATTGCACCAATGCCCTGTGCAACCATCTCCATCGCCATGGAAAGCCCTATTCCAAGCCGGCTGACAACGGCCCGGGCATGTGTCCCGAATGCCACAGGCCTCTACGCTGCAACTGCCCCGGCTGCGGACATGTTTTGGATACCCCTCCCCTGCGCTTCTGCCCGGCCTGTGGCCAGGGCTTGATGGATACGGTCGGCCAGGGGCGTCCCTGCGACATCTGCGGCCGGCCGGTGTATCGCGAGCTGGACCCTGGAGAAAAATTCGTGGTCTGCTCCTCCACCTGCCTCACGGAATATATCCAAAGATATGTAAAGATTTGCGACCAATGCGGCAAACCATTTGACATCTCCCAGGATACAAATCAGAATTACTTGAAATGGCGAATAATCGACTCCAACGGCGTTGTAATGGAATGCTGCTCCGAAGACTGCTTGCGGCAATACAAAAAAAATCATAGTTGCACGGTCTAGTTAACGACGAACCTTTCCACGAGAACAATGGTCTTCCCCGTAAGAGGGCTTGGCATGAAGCCGCATATTCACGCCCTGAAACAATACAAGACGTACAATACCCTGGTATCCGACGAGAGCATCGAGGATTACGCACTGCGCTACGTGGCCTCATCTTCCAGACGCTGGGGCCCCGGCCTGCTGGCGGGCACGGCCCTCGGCGGCATCTCCTTTCTGGCCCTGGAAGCCATCGGCGCCAGCCTGATCCTCAACTTCGGCTTTACCAACACACTGCTCGCGGTTCTGACCTTCCTGGTCATCAGCCTGATCATGGGCGCGCCCATCGCCTACTATTCCTCCCGCGCCAACGTGGATATCGATCTGCTCACGAGAGGGGCGGGATTCGGCTACCTGGGCTCCACCATCACCTCGTTGATCTACGCCTCCTACACCATCATCTTTTTCGCCATGGAAGGGGCGATCATGGCCAAGGCCCTGAACCTCAGCCTGGGCCTGCCCATGCAAATAGCCTATCTCATCAGCTCGCTGGCGATCATTCCCATTGCCTTTTACGGCATCACCATGATCAACAAGCTGCAGAAATATACCCAGCCCATCTGGATCGGCCTTAGCGGACTGGCTGTGGCGGGCATTTTATGGGCTCACCCGGAAGGCGTGCGGGACTGGACCCACTTCGCCAGGATAGGCTACAATTTCGACACGTTCGACATCCTCTTGTTCGGTACGGCCCTTTCCACGACGTTTTCCCTGCTGCCGCAAATCGGCGAACAGGTGGATTACCTGCGATTCATGCCGAACAAGACGCCCGAAAACTCCCGCGCGTGGTGGTGGGCCGTGCTCGGGGCCGGTCCCGGCTGGTCCGTGGTGGGCGCCATGAAACTGCTCATCGGCTCCTATCTCGCGGCGCGGTGCGTGAGCACGGGCATCATCAGCCTGACCGATTCCAGCGATCCCGTGACCATGTATCTCGTGGCCTTTGAATCCGTTTTGAAAACGCCCTGGATCGCGGTGATGGTGACAACCCTGTTCGTCGTCACCTGCCAGATCAAAATCAACGTCACCAACGCCTATGCGGGCTCCCTGGCCTGGTCGAACTTTTTCCTGCGCGTCATGCACAGCCACCCCGGACGGGCCGTGTGGCTGATCTTCAATGTCATCTTCGCCTACCTGTTGATGCAGTTCGGCGTGCTGCGCATCATCGAATCCCTGCTGGTCGGCTACGCCTCCTTCGCCACCGCCTGGATCGGCGCGCTCTTCACGGATCTGGCCATACTCAAGCACATCGGCCTGAGCCCGCCGCACATCGAATTCCGGCGGGCCTTTTTGTACGACATCAACCCGGTGGGCTTCGGCGGCATGATCATGGGCCTTGCCGTGGCCATTATCGGCCAGTACGGCTTTTGGGGGCCCATGCCCAAAGCCTACGCCCCCCTCATCGCCCTGGTCGTTTCCATCCTCTCCTCTCTGCTTATCGCTATTTTCACCGGCGGCAGATACTATCTCGCGCGCTCGGACACCCACACCCTGCCCAAAAACCAGGAGCACAAGTGCGACATCTGCCTGGGAACGTACGAAGGCACCGACATGCTGTTCTGTCCGGCCTACAATGAGTACATCTGCTCCCTGTGCTGCTCGCTGGACACCGTGTGCAACAGGATGTGCAACAGCACGCGGTTCTATCTGCCGTTTATCAAACATCTGAGCCAGCGGTGCATAACCTTTCTTTCCTATTTCGCCACCACGGTGCTTGTGATCGTGGTCCTGTTCATCATGTGTTACAGCTACCTGCAGCTGGATGGAGGGCAGGTTTCCGCCACGACCAAAAACGGCCTCATCGTGCTGCTCATCGCCATTGTGCTGAGCGCCGGCATCGGCGCCTGGTGGGCTGCGCTTATCCAGCAGAACCGCACAGCCGCGGAAGAGGAACTTTCGCGCTACATCAGACAATTGGAGCAGGAGGTCACGCACCGCAAGGCCATTGCCGCGGATCTGGCCACATTGAGCGAACAGCAGCGCCTTATCCTTGAAAACGCCAGCATAGGCATCGCCTTTGCCATCGATACGTGCCTGGTCTGGTCCAACCAACGCTTCTGGGCGGTTTTCGAGGTGCCGGAGAGCGAACGGCTTACCGGCTACAACTTCTGGAACATGCTGCACTGCGCCGACATAGATCTGGAAGCCCTGAAAAACGATCTTTATAACCCCGCCACGCGACAATCGACCTGCGTCAAGGAAATGCTCCTGCGCCTGCCCAGCGGAGAGCGCTGGTGCATCCTCACCATCAATATCGTGAACTACCCATCCCTGGATGCCGGGTGCATCCTGCTGGCCAACGACATCACCAACAGGAAAAACGCCGAAGAGCAACTGCGGCAAAGCAAGGAAAGCCTGCGCCAGCTCAATGAAAACCTTGAACAGGAAGTGATCAAACGCACGGAAGAGCTGAAGCGCTATTACCAGGACATGCACCGCACCGACAAAATGGCCTCACTGGGCATTCTCATCTCCGGCATGGCTCATGAAGTGAACAACCCGGTAAGCTTCATCAGGCTCAATTCCGGCATTGTGCAGCGCTGCGTCCTGGACATGCTGCTGCTGGTCGATGAAAAATTCACCGACACCCAAGGAATCCGCATAGGCGGTATGGACTACACCTACGCCCATCGAAGCATTCCCAAACTTTTGAGCGGCATTCAGGACGGTGCCGAACGCATCACCAGCATCGTCAGCAATCTCAAGGATTATTCCCGGCAGATGCCCGTCAACCTCTCGGGGCATGTGCATCTCAACACAGCCCTGGACGCGGCCCTGGCCTTGCTCGCCGCGTTCATCAGACAATCCACCGATTATCTGTCCGTATCCAAGGCGAACCATCTGCCGCACTTCGCCGGTGACCAGCGCCGTGTGGAGCAGGTGATCATCAATTTGGTGCAAAACGCCTGTCAGGCCCTGAACAACCGTACGCAACAGATTCGCATCGCCACCACGCTGCACGACGGACATGTGGAACTTTCCGTCCGGGATTACGGCAAAGGCATCAGCGATGACGATCTCAAACACGTGCTGGATCCGTTTTTCACCACAAAACGCGAAATGGGGGGCACTGGCCTGGGATTGGCAGTTTCCCAAGGCATCATGAACGAACATGGAGGAACGCTGCACATTGATTCCGCGCTGGGAGAGGGCACCACGGTGACCCTGAGCTTCCCGTTGCAAACATCCTGACACTCCCCAAAATGGCTGCTTCCAGAGGAGCATTATGGCTACCGCATTGAACCCCGCATTGCCCATCCTCATTGTCGACGATGAACAAATGGCGCTCGACGGCTTCGAAATCGCCTTGGTCGCCTCCGGCTACAACAATGTCGTCACCATGGCCGACAGCAGAAAGGTTATGCCCTTCCTCAAAAGCAACAAAGTGGAAATGATTTTCCTCGACCTGGTCATGCCGCACATCAATGGTCTGGAATTGTTGGACAACATCAGGTGTGAGCACCCGGATACCCTGGTCGTCATCGTCTCCGCCGTCTCGGAAATCGAATCAGTGGTCAGTTGCGTGCACATGGGCGCCCTGGATTACATCCTCAAGCCAGTGGACAATGACACCTTGTGCAGCCGGGTGCGCAAATATCTGGACATGCGTGAACTGGAACGGGAGAATCAGCGTCTCAGAGAATCGTTGCTTCATGATAATCTCAAGCACCCCGAGGCCTTTGACGACATTATCACCGAAGACCCCGCCATGCTCGGCATTTTCCGCTATTGCGAAGCCGTGGCCACCAGCAGAAAACCCGTGCTGATAACCGGGGAAACCGGCACGGGCAAAGAGCTGATAGCCAGGGCCGTGCATCGCCTCAGCGGCCGCGCCGGCGAATTCGTGGCCATCAATGTGGCGGCCTTTGACGACGCCATGTTCGCGGACGCCCTTTTCGGCCATGTCAAAGGCGCCTTCACGTCCGCTGCGCATGCCCGGCAAGGGCTGGTTGCCCGAGCGTGGGGCGGTACCCTGTTCCTCGATGAAATCGGCGACCTGCCCCTGACCTCGCAAGTCAAACTCCTGCGCCTGCTCCAGGAAGAAGAATACTTTCCCGTGGGGTCGGACATCCCCAAAAGCGCCAATGTCAGAGTCGTTTCCTCCACCCTGAAAAACCTGGAAGAACTGAAGCAAAACGGCACGTTCAGGGAAGACCTCTACTTTCGTTTCGCCACCCACCACGTGCACCTTCCGCCCCTGAGAAATCGCCCCGACGATATCGAGTTACTTTTACAGCATTTCATTGAACTCGAGGCGCAGGAACTGGAAAAAAAGACGCCCAGCTATCACCGCGAGCTGCCCGCCCTGCTCCGGTCGTATTCTTTTCCCGGAAACCTGCGGGAATTCCGCGCCATGGTCTCGGACGCCATGGTCAACCATACCTCGCGCATGCTGTCCTCCGCCACGTTTAGCCGCTATATGGACAAACAACGCGCATCCACGTCGCATCCCGAAAACCAGACGGAAGAGTTCATCCCGAAATTCGAGGACGGCATCACGCTTCCCACGCTGAAGGAGGCGCAGGACAAAGTGGCCAGGGCGCTTATTGCAAGGGCCATGAAGCTCTCCGGCGGCAACCAGACCATCGCGGCCCGCCATCTGGGCATCACGCAGCAGGCGCTCAGCCTCAAGCTGAAAAAACTGAAGTCATTGAAAAGCTCCCAGCCTCAACAGCGTAGCAACGTTGAAATGTGAATTTCTTCGGACGGTTAAGACATTTTTGAAAAAGGTTTTTAAGAATTTCAAAAACGTTGTGACCGACCTAACTTGCGGGTATGTTGACGATGTTCACGACGATAACCGCGAATCCAAAGGGCGTTCCCCCTGGCGGAGCTTAGAGCATCTTCGCCTCGACTTTCTGAGTGGAAAACCACTGTAACATTTTGTATTCGTTTAAAAAATATACGAAGCCACTTTTTATGGCGTCCAAAAGCCTCCCAAAATCGTCATGCGGGCGCGAACGCCCGCGACTATATACTTCTTTCCTTTAAGTCAGAAAGGCGTATTCCTGAAACATCTTGCTGGAGAACCCGCATATTCATTATGGGGCTGAAGGAGCTTATAATCGGTGCATATTTCTTCGAGTTAATCTCTTGCCAAAAGCTGCCGTCGTGTTTATACTACAAGTTTGGAAGAAAGGCCGCACAGTTCTCTCTCGCGGTTTGCTCTTTGATATGGGGGCGCACTGGTTTCGACGGGGACGATGAAGCCAAAGTCGCAGGCCGAGGCGCCGCTGGCCTCGTAAAAAAGCGGCACAATAATAATCGCCAACAACGATTACGACTACGCATTGGCTGCTTAATCAAGCAGCCTGACCGTCAGAGCTGACGCCTGATACGCCTTGACGGTACACCCCCATCAGGCTGGCAACAGTAGGTCGCTTGCCCCTCCGGTTGTGAGACTCTAGGCGAGCTTGCCCAGAACCGGCCCGGGCAGGGGCGGTGTTCCGGACGAGATTAATACCTGTCCTAAGCCTGTAGACGCTTTGAGTGGACCATTCTCGGACGGGGGTTCGATTCCCCCCGCCTCCACCAATCCCACCTTTCATACCATCCTATACAGTCCACAACCACTCAAATTCACTAGACAAACCAAATACTCTTTGGTTTATTACATCCCATGTTGTCCGGGGGTATCCAGAACTGAGTGGTACAACCGTCAAATTTGGCCAAATTTCGCGGAATGTTGTACCACACATAAGGCTAATTATATGATTTTATAAACGAATCAAAAGGAAAAGCCTCATGTAGTTGACCGATCCCATGATCAAGGCGGCCAAGCCGAAGGACAAACTCTACGTCCTGACCGACGAACGCGGATTGTCCTTGGAAATCACTCCGCAGGGTTCCAAACGCTGGCGCTTTCGCTACCAGCTCAATGGAAAACGAAATCGTCTGTCTCTTGGCGTCTATCCGGACGTCCGGCTCAAGGAGGCGCGTATCAAACGGGACGAGATGCGCATCCTGATTGCGAGAGGCTTTGACCCTGCTCAACAACGTATTGATGAACGCGAGCAAATGCTCGGCACAAACTCTTTTGAAGCCGTGGCTCGCGAGTGGTTTGACAAGTTCGCCCCCAACTGGACCAGGGGACACGCCAAAACGGTTATTACCCGCCTTGAAAACAACGTCTTCCCCTTCATCGGTACCACAGCCATTACCACCATAACCGCTCCGGCCATGCTTCACGTGTTGCAGCGGATAGAAGCGCGCGGGGCGCTGGAAACAGCGCATCGGGTCCGACAAATCTGCTCCAAAGTCTTTCGCTATGCCATTACCATCGGCAAGGTCGAGCGCGATCCCGCTGCCGACGTACGCGGTGCGTTGCCACCGGTAACATCAAGCACCACCCTTCCATCACGGACCCCAAAGAAATTGGACCGCTTCTCCGAGCCCTCGACAGTTTCAGAGGTACGCATATTGTGCGTTGCGCGCTACGGCTTGCCCCGATTGTTTTTCTCCGCCCTGGAGAACTGCGTAAAGCTGAATGGCAAGAAATCGACTTTGATAATGCTGAATGGCGTATTCCCAAGGATCGAATGAAAATGAAGGTTATGCATATTGTCCCGCTTTCCCGGCAGGTCATTCATATTTTCAAGGAGGTTCAGCCGCTCACCGGAACAGGACAGTATGTTTTCCCCAGCATGCGTTCCGTCTCCCGCCCCATGTCCGAAAAGACCATTAATGCCGCGTTACGCCGTCTCGGATACTCCAAAGAAGAAATGACCGGCCACGGCTTTCGCTCTATGGCTTCCACTCTTCTTAACGAGAAGGGCTGGAACAGAGATGCAATTGAAAGGCAACTGGCCCACGCCGAAAGAAGCAGTGTCCGTGCCGCATACGATTATGCCGAGTATCTGCCCGAAAGGCGGGAGATGATGCAATGGTGGGCGGACTTTTTGGATGCATTACGTAACGTTGAGAATCCACCAATATCATAAGGAACACTCAAGCTTGGTACAAAAAGAACGATTCATTTCTTTTCTGACGGTATTGCATTTCTCGCCTTATTTTTTCCTTTTATTACTATTACAGAGCTTATTTCTGTCGCATTGCATGGATTAAAAGAAGAGAACTTGCAATTTCTCCTACTCATGAACTCTACCGGCATCCTTGTGCTCTTATGGTTCATCAAATCTTATATGGCTCTTTTAAAAAAGTCGAAATTGTATTCAGAAGCAGAAAAAGAAGCAGCAAAAAAGCTTTCAGAAACAGAGGAACACAGCTGCTTTACAATGCCCTCAACAACTAATGGCAATAACGATCTAAATACCACACTAAATAAAGATGATCCTGATGACATTGAAAGTCCTATCCGATGGAAAGAGGCCTACAAAACACTGTGCAGATTTAACAGAGAAATACTAATAAATTTAGGCGATCAAGCAGACTATAAATGCCAATTTAAAAAATTACATACTATTGAAGAGCTATTTGTACGCTCGTTGCGATCATTTCATCCTGAGAACGGCAGTAACAAGCTTCTTGTCCAAGCTGAAAGGATAGCTTGGGCATACTGGCCAAAGTCCCTAAAAAACGACAAGGGAGAACACGGATCTAAGGAACTCGCTCTGACGTGGGCAAGCAACTTCTCAACTGTCCAATTCAAATATCCTGATCAGGAAAGGGACAAAAGGGGCAAAATCATAAAATAATAGTTTTTGGCTAACTACAACAATTGTCGATCTTATTTTAACTTCGTAATAACAACTGGTTAAAAATTTCTTTTCTTTTCAGATTTTGTCTATATTCCAAAGTTTATATTTTTGTGCATCATAGGCTCCTATAGCACTCGAACAAAGGAGATAACCTATGAACGGCAAAAACACGTCCTCCATTTATGAACTCCCGTCCACCGGTTTTGTACGTCTAAAGGTAGTCCAACATTTTATCCCCGTATCGAGCTCAACTTGGTGGAAAGGGGTACGCGACGGAATCTATCCACAACCTGTGCAATTGAGTCCACGTACGACCGCTTGGAGGGTCGAAGATATCAGGGCACTTATCGCCCGTTTACCTTGCTGCGACCATTCCAACCGGTAGATACGGCAATGTCACGGTCAAAAAACGTCCGCCCCATGCCAATTGCGGCCTCCCTGCCTGTCTCATCCTGGGAATTAGAGCATCTCACGCTTGAAAAGCGCTAGATGCTCTTATGCATTTCCCTG
>CAZFCK010000128.1:0-13495 GCA_964517355.1 uncultured Desulfovibrionaceae bacterium
AAACAATTTCCAATTGTTCCAGGGAAATGCATAAGAGCATCTAGCGCTTTTCAAGCGTGAGATGCTCTAATATCGTCAACATACTCTCAGGGTAGGCCAGTTACAACGCTTTGGAGATTTTTACGAACCTTTTCCAAAAGGGTCTTAAGCCGCAGGAGGCACCCCTGCTACACATTCCAGACGCTCTTTTCACGCCTTGGTGTCTTCTTTGGGTGCGATTATTCTGGCGAGATAAATAAAAGGGGTATCGAGAAAGGCCACAATGGCCTTCATAATGTAGGTCGTTATAAGAATATCCCACCATACGTCCATGGGAAAAACACCGATGAAGGCGATGCTGCAAAAAATGAGGCTGTCGAGCAATTGACTCACCAATGTACTGGCATTGTTACGTAACCAGAGATGCCGCCCCCCGGTTTTTTGCTTCCAGAAATGAAAACTCCACACGTCGTGGAGTTGGGAAACGAGATACGCTATCATGCTGGCCACAGCCAAGCGCGGCAAAAAACCAAAAATAACCTCAAGATGCGGGTTGGCGAAATCACTCGCCGCCGGTGTGAAAAGCAGGGCGATTTGCATGTAAAGCGTGGCGAGAACCAGCGTGACGAATCCCAAATACACCCCTTTCTTGGCCTTGTCTTTTCCATAGCGTTCCCCGAGCAAATCCGTCGCAAAAAACACGCTGGCGTACAACACATTGCCCAGGGTCGTGGTCATCCCGAAAAGTTCAACAGTTTTCAGAACTTGTATATTACACAAGAGTAGATTGAAAACAATGAGGCCATAGAGTCCCACGCCGCCGAAAAAGCGAAAAATGCACAAAGCCAGGCTCAAGTCCGTAACTGCAAAAATGATCCAAAGTAATTCGTTGCTCATGACTGCTCACAAGGTTTAGAGGTAAATTTGCTACCGGCGGGAACCGATTGCAGTTCGTCACGCAGCTTATCGCCGTTAAGCTGGAAGAGTCAGGCCTGGCCGTTACGGGCTTAGCGGAAAGCGACAGCGGCGTTGGTAGTGTTCTCCAGGGATCCTCGGAAGGTTAGTCCTGGTTCTCCCATGCGAAGCAAAAGAAATGGTTCCGCAGCATCGCGGCTACGGCTACAGCAGGAGGCCTAGGAGGTCAAGGGGAGCACCCCATGTAAAGGCCCCGGCGCGGGAGGGAAACCGGGGCGTTTGGGGTGGAGATGGCAGGGAAGAATCTTCTTTTTCGCTCGCGTTGCAGGTTACGCCTGCATGAGAACGGGTTCGTAATTATTAACAGGTCGGTAAATCGAGACATTGTTTCTGCCTTTCGCTTTGGCCGCATACAAGGCCTGGTCCGCCCTCTGGACCAATTCGTCAGGTGTCGTCGGCACTTCCGGATTAAGCGTGGCAATCCCCATGCTGGCGGTAATGTGAAAAACGTGACCGTCCGCAACAAATGCCTTTTTCCCGATTTTCAGCCGGATGCGCTCCGCCATGCCCCAGGCTTGATTCGCATCTGTTTGGGGCAACACGAGCATGAATTCCTCGCCACCGTATCGCGCAGCAAAGTCGGTGCTTCGTACTGCCTCCTGCAGCATCATACCGAGCTCCTTCAGTACGTGGTCGCCCGCCTGATGCCCGTAGTTGTCGTTGATTGTTTTGAAATGATCCAAATCAAGCATGATGACGCTCATCTTCTGATGATAACGCTGGTGTCGCTGCAATTCTTCTTTGAGCCGAATGTCGAACTGGTCGCGATTGTTGAGCCTGGTCAAACCATCGAATTGCGCTTGTGTTTTGGCCTCATTGAAAAGCAGGGCGTTGCGTAAAGCCAATGCCAGATGTTTGGCTGCCACATGGAGCAATTCCACCTGATCGCGTCCCAATCGTAATTGTTCTTTCGCCAAGATCGCCAAACACCCGAAAGGGCGGGTACCGTTATTCAAGGGGAGGATGGCGATGCGCCCCTGTTGGGGGGCAACACTCTCTGTCTCCCCATGGATATTGCGATTATTGAGCAACGTTATGCGATAATTGGAGACAGGCTGGCTGGTGAGTTTCGTGGCATTCTCGCTGAGGTACGCAACCCACTGCTCACGAGCATGATAATCCGTGTCCTTATCGATATAGAGAACGGTTTCAAGCTCATTGTTGCCGCCATGTGTCCACACCACACCTTGCACCATAAGCACAGGGAAAAGCTTATTCAGCTCCTCGCGAGCCATTTGCATGATGTCTACGGCGTCAAGAGAGGCGGCGGCACGTGATACCAGGCCGTTGATAAAACTCAGGTGTTCATTTTTTCGTGCCAATAATTCACGTTCAAGATATATTTCCTGCGTCATGCGATAAATGTCGTCATAAATATTCCGCATTTCAGTGGCGCGTTCAAGAACGCTTTCTATAGCCTCCTTATCCAAAGGAAGTTTGAATATTTGCATGAAACCGGCGCATAAGGCCTGTTCAAGATCTTGAATAGTGTTATCGGATTCAAGCAGCAATACACGGTGCACTGAATCGTAACGCTTATAAAGACGTTGTTTCGCATGGCTCAAAGTATTCCAGATATCCAAAGGAATCCAAAACACCAAAGGCTTTTCGCGTTCCAAATCCTTAGCGCCCGGGATCTGTGAACCGATCCAGTTTTTCAGCTTGAACTCAGAGCCCACATGGTTCAGGATACATTGTTCCGCATCCTTTCCGAGACCGATAGCCCAAAGCGTGGTCTTTGTCTTATGGAGCTTCAAGGTGATTCTCCCTTGGCTATTGTGCCAATTGCATGGCACGTACACATGTATTGCCAAAAGAAAAGCAAGATGGGGGCCAGAATTCATATACTTCAAGCAAACAAAGGGTTAGTTTTGTTTTGCTCATTCCTTTTGGGGATTTTTTTGCCCTAATAACGCCGTTCGAATGCGTCAATACGCTGACGATCAGCAGTTATTGCCTTAGTACCGGAACCTGATTGACAAGCGCGATATTCTATGGCTTGTATGCAATATTATGGAAAAACACGGGATATGGGGAACCCTTGACCCGTTTGTCGAGCAAACGGGGGTTATGGGGCGATGCGTGGCCAATACCGGCTTTTTGCGTGCTTTGTTGCGCTCCGATCCTTGTGCGGCATACCATTTCTTTTTGACCGATCAACACCAGACAAACGCATTACGCGCCTTTCTGCAAAATGAATTTCCGCATTTACTCGACGGCGGACGGATCTACCTGGGAACCAGACCCGATCTGCCGATAGCGTTGCGTACGCAACGCTACCATTGTTTTCATCTCTCCGACTGTATCAACGCGCCGGCGCATCTCGCCCGGCTGCGTAATTTTCTGGCGCAAGACCTTTTCCCCATCACTTCAATAACCCATTCCTTGAGCTATGCCCGTTATGCCAAAGATTTCCTGGCACACCTTTGGCCGGGATGCACGCCCAGGGATGCAATTATGGCCACCAGCGAAACCGCACGGCAAATGCTCGCGGATAGTTTTGCCTACCTGCGCCGGGCTTACGGCCTGGACGACAGCTTTGCCGCCCCGGCCCTGCACGTGGTGCCGCTGGGCATCGATTTGCACGCCTTTACGCCTCTTGGAGATCGGGAAGAACGACGCGGACTCCGGGAAAAACGCAACATCGCTTCGTCCAAGATTGTGCTTCTGGTATTCGCCAGACTCACCCATACAGCGAAACTGGACGCCTTGGCGTTGTTGCGCGCCTTGAAGCGCGTAGCGACACCGCCCCTTTCGCTTTCTGATTTCACGTTGGTTCTGGCAGGAGCGGGCGATTCGCGGGAAAAAAGCGATTATGTGAACCACCTCAACGTGTTGGCCCATAACATGGGGCTACAGTTGCTGGTGCAAGAGAATCCGGATGAGGATGCCAAACGCGAACTTTTCCGGTGCAGCGACATTTTCGTTTCTCCAGTGGATAACTATCAGGAAACGTTCGGCATCACGTTACTTGAAGCCGGTGCGATGGAATTGCCCGTTGTCGCTTCTGATTTCGACGGCTACCGCTCCCTTGTGCGTCATGGAGAAACCGGGATCCTTGTACCCACAATAGGGCCCGCGCAAACCACGTACATTGATGCGCAAGCCAACCTGCTCATGGACAATCAGCACCAGTTGGCGTGCGCGCAACAGTTGGCCGTCGATGTTCCGGCCCTGGCCCGCGCACTCCGCAAGCTGGCTCTTTCTCCAGGCTTGCGCGCCAGTATGGGGCGTGCGGCCAGACAACACATTGTCCAGCATTTCAGCTGGGATACCATCATCTGGAAAATGGCGGGCCTTTGGGACGACCTTTGGCAGCAGCCTTTACCCCAAGAAAAAGTGGAACGTCTCCGGATTATCCCGCATCCTCTCCACCTCCCCTTGAACAGGGCCTTCGCCTCTTATCCGCTGAAAACGCTGGAACCCGACATGGTGCTGGGGTGGAGCAAAACAGGAGAGGCACACTACAGGGGGCAGGAAGGATTGATCGTTTATGGCGGACTGCAAAGCTTTATCGAACCTGAACAGGTAAAGCATCTTCTCTTTCTCGCCAGAAAAGATGAAAGCGTTGCCGAACTCACGCGAAAATTTTCCCGACAGCTTTCCATAACGGAAGAAGAAGCCGCTTGGTACGTACTGTGGGCCTTGAAACACGACCTCCTGGAATTCCGGCAATAACACGTGCGCCATGCATGATATCGCCGTCCTCATTCCCGCTTACCAGCCTGGCAATGCGCTGCTGGAAGTCGTTTCCGGGATAGAGGAACAGGGCTTTTCAACCATTGTCGTAGTCGATGACGGAAGCGATCAGAGTTGCGGCCCGATCTTCAACGCCCTCCAAGAACGGTGCGTCATTCTCAGGCACGCGGCCAACTGCGGCAAGGGGCGAGCCCTCAAGACCGGATTGAACCATATCGCCCTCGAGTACAGCCGTCATAGAGGCGTTGTCACCGTAGACGCCGACGGGCAACACGATCCCCGCGATGTTGCGCGGGTGGCGCAAACGCTTTGCGAACAGAACAACCCGGCCCTGGTGCTTGGAGAACGTGTTTTTCCCAGGCACACCCCCTTACGCAGCCGACTGGGCAATTATCTGACCCGCCATATCTTCACCTTTCTTGTGGGGCTGCGTCTTCGGGATACGCAAACAGGACTACGCGGTATCTCCATGAGCGAACTGGCGAAGATGGTAGTCTTGTCCGGAGAAGGGTACGACTATGAAATGAATATGCTTGTCCATGCAAAAGCGTTGCAGCTGCCGATCGTCACAGTGCCGATCCGCGGCATATACGCTTCCGGCAATCCGACCTCGCACTTCAATCCCTTATTTGATTCCCTGAAAATATATTTCGTCCTTCTGCGATTCGTTTCTTCCTCAGTCGTTTCCAGTTGTATCGACCTCCTTATCTATACATTCTGCATAATCGGGGGCGCTGGCATCTTTTGGAGCCTGTTCTCTGCCAGGGCCGTATCTTCCTTTTTGAACTTCATTATGAACAAGCATTTCGTTTTCCTCAAAAAAAAAGCTTTTATGTCCTGCCTTGCCAAGTATTACGCCCTGGTGCTTTTCATTTTTTTCCTGTCCTATCTCATGGTCAGCTTTTTGTGCGACGCCCTGGGAATGAATGCCGTTCTCGCCAAGGTTGTCTCAGAATCCCTGCTGTTTGTGGTGAGCTTTTTGGTGCAACGAGCCATTGTTTTTCATAGAGGTTAAGCTATGCCGCTGTTTTCCCTGGTCCCGCTTTTCGGCTGGGCTTTGACACTCGCCGCTCTGACCAAAAACAAACCCACGGGACTTCTGCTATGCAGCGCTTTGGCCTGTATGGCCCTTACGACCTATGTCGGCGGATTGGCAGGAGCGCTTCACCCCACAGCTCACATTGTCTGGTTCGGTGGAGCAGGGCTGTTCTGCTTTTGGGTCGTCCAGGCATGCAGAGGCAAAGGCCATGCGCGCCTATTTTTTTCGCAACCCTGGCCCTGGATATACACGTTGCTTTGCGGACTCTATTGGATTGTATTTCAAGATTGCGAACTATTATACTGGGATGAATTTTCGCATTGGGCGTTGGCTCCCAAAGAAATGTATTTCAGGCGCGCCCTTTACGCGGCCAATGAAAACCTGACACATGCGCACTATCCTCCGGGCGCGGCGCTTTGGCACACCATCGTGACCGTGCATGCCGGTTTTACGCCGGGAACACTCTATATGGGGCAGTTCATGATGCTTTGCGCCCCATTTATGGCCTTTTTGCAAAAAATTCATTGGCGTCAGGCGCATTGGATGGTGATTGGCTTGGCCTTGAGCCTGCTTCTGGTGGCCGACTTGGGGCAGGGCGTAGCCATGCTGCTCGTGGACGCGCTGCTGGGCGCGTGGTTCGGCGGGATGCTTCTGTATTTTTTAAGTGGTGAGCGCAATTTGCCGGAGATGCTCCTTCTGGCGCCACCACTGATCTTTATCGCCTTGTTGAAGGATCTCGGATTGGTCTTGTCCCTTAGCGCCGCGACGCTCTTTCTCCTTACTCATTTGATCACACGTGGGCAGCTCCCTGCCGGTGCGAAAAAAGGCCGGCTTGTACTCGCATCATGTGCTTTGTTTCTGCTCCCTTTGCTTTTTTACGGCTCCTGGTCTCTCTACCTTCAGGGGCAGGATCCAGGCGCGCAACAACGTCAAGCCCGGGAATCGACGCTGGAACGCGCCTGGAAATTATTTTCCCGCAACAAGGAGCAATCTTATCGCTCAATAGCAATGCAACGTTTTCAAAAGGTATTTCTGCATCAACAACAGAGCCGCACTGCTTTGAACTATGAACTCAACGAGTTCAATTATCAGCATTTCAATGAATTCACGGATGCATGGCGGATGAGTGCGGCCGGATGGGGAGGGATGTGTCTGGCATTGCTGCTGCTGCGCTTTTCTCTAGCCCGGAGAAAAACCCGGCAAAAAAAAGAGCTGCTCCTCTGGACATGCTATCTGGGTCTTTTTTTCGCCTTTTACGTGGCGTTGCTTATGGGGCTCTACCTGTTTATTTTTGACGAACACCAAGCTCTTGGGCTTGTTTCCTATGTCCGCTACTGCAATATCGTGCTCCTCCCCCTCGCCATGGTGGGGGCGGGCGTTTTCTTCCCTCTCTACGCAGCAGGCGAAGATGCCCCCGGTCCAAGGTCTTGGCGTGACCGGCTTGTGCCTTTTTTAGGGATTCTCATAACCCTTGGGCTTTACACGGCGGAGCCTCCGCACCTCAAACCGTTATATCAACCTCATAAGCTTGATTATTTTCGTAGAGATATTCAATGGATCATAAACTTGGTCCGCAACAATCTTGGAGAACACGACAGGCTGTATGTGCTCTTTCCCGTCAAATCCAACGGCATTTTTCAGGTTATTCTGAATTATGAGCTTGCCCCCGTGCGTTCCACCATAAGTCCTGCAGATGTGTTGCACTGGCCACTCAAAAAGCTGACAACAACAGTAAGCGGATATGACTATGTGCTGCTCCTTTTTCCTGAAAAGGAGTTGTTGCGGTATCTGCCGTCCACTCTTGTGGAACAGCCTCTCCAGTCGCCACTTTTCCACGTGGCGCACACGCCTCAGGGAGTGCGCCTGCAGCCCCTTATTTTTGAGATTGATCGAGGGCTTCCCGGAAGAAACACACGGTCTCCCGCGCCGCCTGCGGATTAAACAGCATGCTCACGTGCCCCATTGGCGGCAGGTGGCGTTCTTGCCAGCCAGGGAGCGCGATGCGCAAGGCCTGGGGGGGCGTGACGAATTCATCCATTGTCGAAAACAAGGATAAACAAGGCACATCAGGAGGAACGTCCTCGGCTTCAATGCGTTTGATGAGGGCTCCGCGATAGAGTAAGGAACGCGCCAGGCGTCCCAACCCCAAAGCGGCAAGCTTGCTCCCATGATGCGGCGCGCCCAACGTCACTGCCCCTACGACTTCTTTTCGTCTGTTGCCGATATTCATGTAATGCCGCACGAGCAGACCGCCAAGACTGTGCCCCACGAGTAATAATCCCTGTTCTGGGCATTGCCGCAAGACCTTGTTTACCCGTTTTTCCAGCATTGCCGCGGCATAAATGAAATCCGTCCCCCAGCTGGAGTAGCTGAAGGCATAGACATTGCTGAATCCGGCCTTCTTGAGCCGGCGCCGGAAAATCAGCCAGGCCGAGGCGTTATGATAAAGGCCATGCACAAGCAGTATGGGAGGCGGATGCGGCGTATAGGGTTTTACTGGAAACCACATTCGCGGCACACATGCCAATATATAGGTAACGCCGACAATAAGTTGAGCCCAAAAGGCCTGGGCCAGGCCTTTTAAAAACAAAAGCAAAGGCGATTTATCCGTCTGTTCCCGAAACCACTCCAATCCATTGCTATTGATGGTTTCATATAGGAACAAGAGATGCACTACCCCTGTTATCAGGGCCGAAAACATTAACAACAAGCTGATAATAATGAGCAGGATTGTCATAACTGACTCTTTACAATTGAATTATTGAAACAATAAGTTGAAATTGCTTTCACTACGTGGTGTTGAAATATTACGTTATCCGAGAAAACACTGCTGGTATTGTTGTCGCCATCATAAATGCATACAAGGATAATCCTGGCAGGAGCATCATACTGCATCCCATTGTGTGGGGCTGAGTCCAACGTGTTGCCCTATTATTTGTTTTACGCTAACCACACCCCATAATACAGGGGGCTCATTTGGGTACGCTCCGGTTGCCCAAGTCTTCAAGCCATCCGTTGACCTGAACAACCAGTCTCCTTTTTTGTATAATTATCCATAGATTTTGGAAAGAGGTCCGGATAAAACCTTTTTCATGAAAAAATCCGTGTTGCCGGATGCCAGGAGAGTATTGTGGAACAAACTTTATCGTATGACGAGTTTCAAAAAGTTGAGATGCGTGTGGGCCGCATTGTACGGGCGGAATCCTTCCCAAAGGCCAGAAAACCCGCTTACAAGCTGTGGATTGATTTAGGGCCGTTGGGAGTTAAGCAATCCAGCGCTCAAGTAACCGATTTCTATACACCGGAGGGATTGGAGGGACGACTGGTCGTGGCCGTGACCAATTTCTCTCCGCGCAATATTGCCGGATTTTTATCGGAAGTGCTTGTGTTGGGTGTCGATGGAGCGGAACAAACACCCGGCGTTGTGCTGTTACAGCCTGAAAGGGATGTTCCTTTGGGAAAACGCATCTACTAGGTCAAAATAATACGACTTTCGGACTAGAGCATTTAAACTTTGAAAAAGTTGAAAGGCTCTGCAAAGATTTGCTTGCAAATCTTTGCTGCGAAATGATTGTAGGCGGGCTTTGCCCGCCGTTAAGTGATCATTTCAAGCGTTAACTGCTCTAAAAGACAAAAAAGTCGCGGGCTTTCGCGCCCGCACGACGACCAGGGGAGGCCCCTGGACGCCGGTAAAGCGACCTTTTTTATACTTAATTTTTAAACAAATACATTATGAAATGAGAGCGCGAGAGGGTAAGCCCTCCCTAAACTTCAGAATTTTGCGAAGTTACAATTCGTCATTTTGACTGTTGATGCTTTTTATGGAGTGGCTTCACAACAGCGGTTTTCCCCTCCGGTCTGGGAAAGCCCCCGTGAATTTCATAAAAAAAAGGGTTCCAGCATTAAACCGGAACCCTTATTGTTTTTGGTAGCGAGGGAGGGAATTGAACCCCCGACACTGCGGATATGAGCCGCATGCTCTAACCGACTGAGCTACCTCGCCTTAGCTAAACGGAAATAACCCGTTGCAAAGATCGTCACTTTATGTAGTTCTTCTGAAAAAGGCAAGATATTTTTTTCATGTCATGAAAAAAAACATGCTGTTGATTGGCACACGTACTATCCTGATTTATCGAAATTATGAAGTTTATGAAGGGCAAAGCGCGAGAGAGGAAACCCTTTTCAAAGGGTTTCCCCTCTCGCGCTTTCTTTTTATAACGACCTCAAGAAACACGGCCTAAGGAACTCATCCATTCCATACAAACAGTATGATGACGGCCAGGGCCAGCCTGTACCAGGCAAAGGGGCGCAACGTACAACGACCCAGCAAGTGAATAAAGCCTTTCACCGCGATCCAAGCTGCGATAAAAGAGACGACAAAACCCATTGCGAAAAAAGGAATATCCGAACTGTTCAAAAAATCCAAACTCTTGAGGAGATCATATCCCGTGGCCGCAAACATGATGGGCACGGCTGCGATAAAAGAATATTCCGCCGCCAGCTTCCGTTGGGCGCCGAGCACCATGCCGCCCATGATCGTGGCGGCTGCGCGTGAAAATCCCGGCCAGAGCGACAAACATTGGAATATGCCGATGCCAAGAGCCAGGCCGGCGTGCATTTGGTCCAGCCCCCGGTAGCGCTCACGGCGGGGCAGAGCTTCCACCAGAAAGATGGCCAAAGCTCCCACTCCAAGGGCCCAGGCTACAGGGGTTGGGGCAAAAAGGTATTCCTTGATGGCGTCGCGGGCGATAAGTCCCACAATGCTGGCCGGAAGGCAGGTGAGGAACAGAAACCACAATCCGCGTAGACCGGAAAACGGGTGCTCTGGATTCTGCGGCTGGAAGAGCCAGAGAAAACGTTGTTTGTAGATCACCACCACGGCGAGGATTGCGCCAAGCTGGATCACAACCTCGAAGGTTTCGGCGCGGGGGCCTGTGATGCCCATAAGATGGCCGGTGATAATGAGGTGCCCCGTGGAAGAAATGGGCAGGAATTCCGTAAGCCCTTCAACGATCCCGAAAATAAGGGCGGCGAAAAGTTCTGACATATCTAAGCCTTTACTGAGTTGCTGCGCATATGGTTTGGATTATTCCCAGGCAAAATGCGCTTTTAAGCCAGAGTGCCGCACGTTGCAAGTCCAAGGGGTTATGGTGTAAAGCCGCCACAAAACAACCGGCCCAGCCGCGGCCAAAGGAGCAGGAGTCATGACCACCATTATGCCGGATGACGAACTTATGCGTAAGGCTGTGCGCTATATCGACGCACTGCTGCAGGAGGGGCAGGAGCCCCTTGGCAAAGTGCTGGAGCAGGCTGCCGTGCGATTCAACCTGGGGCCGGCGGCTTGTGAATACCTGGCGTCACTTTTTGCCGGACGGCAAAACAATAACAACCAAAGCTGACGCAGATTCGTGAAACTTCTTCATAAGCGCGTTTTCAGCGAGATGGCTGTCCTCTTTTGCCTGTGTCTCGCCTCGTTGCTCTCTCTTGTACTTGTAGGGCGCATGTTGCAATTGCGCGAGCTGATCATGTCCTTAGGGCTGAATATCGGCGATGTGCTTTTGCTTTTTGTTTACTTGAGTCCCTTTTTCATGCTGCTCATTATCCCGGTCACATGTATGCTCGCTGTTTTTTTAACCTTTTTGCGAATGAGCTCGGATAATGAGCTGTTGGCCCTGAAGTCCGGAGGAATAAGCCTTTATCGTTTGCTTCCCGCCACGCTCGCCTTTTGTATAGTGTGCGCTTTGCTTACACTTTTTACATCTCTCTATGGTCTATCCTGGGGCATGCTGCATTTTCGGAATACCCTTGTGGACTATGCCAAAACCAAGACGCAACTCATGTTGCAACCTGGTGTGTTCAATCAGGACTTTTCCAAACTTATGGTGTATGCGCGCACCGTTGATTTGCATCATGGATTGCTGGAAAATATCATTGTCGAGGATCGCAGCCGTGAAGCCGCCACGGTGACGATACTAGCCCCTCTGGGATTGATCAAAAGCGTGCCCGGAAAGGGGCAGATCATCATCGCCTTGCAAGATGGCCGCATCTATCAGCAAGAGGGTGAAAGCATTAGTGTATTGCGCTTCGACAACTATCAGGTGCGTCTCGATTTGACCACGGTACTTGATGATTTCGACATAGATGAGCAAAAACCCAAAGAGATGTCCTGGAAGCGCTTGCGCGCGCTGCACAGTGATCCGCAGACGCGCAACACACACGATGAGAACTATTACCGGAAATTGTCCGTGGAATTGCATAAACGCTGGGTTTTTCCCACTGCTTGTCTTGTCTTGGGTCTGTTCGCGCTGCCCCTGGCGTGCGCCTTTGAGGGGTTGCGGCGACAATGGGGGTTCTTTCTCGCGCTCGGTTTTTTCCTGTTTTATTACACATTGCTTTCCTTGGGGCTGAGTCTTGGGGAAACAGGTTCCGTGCCTCCTTCTGTGGGTCTCTGGCTGCCGAATATTCTTTTTCTCGGATTGACCGGCTGGGGGATACGATTCATGGCCGAAGAGCGCCGAATCAATGTCCTTGAATGGTTGCGCCATTTGCGCCTGTGGCAAAGGTTGCAGCCATGACCGTGCTCCACAGGTATCTGTTGCGCCAAAATCTGGTGCTGCTTGTGTCCTGCCTGGGCGTGGGGATGGGCGTCTATATTCTTGCCGATCTTTTTGACCGGTTGGATGATTTCCTGGAAGCCGGACTGGGTATTCGAATCATTGTGACGTACTTTTGCGTCAAACTGCCGCTCATCGTGTCGCAGATTCTGCCGGCAGCGCTTTTGCTTTCGCTGTTGCTGCAAATGGGGGTGATGCAGAAAAACCGTGAACTTCTGGCCTTGCAGGCCGGGGGGGTGCCTTTTCTGAGGTTGGCCCGTTTTGTCTGTTTTTATTGCCTGATGCTGTGCTTTGTCCAACTTGCCTTTTCCCAACTCGTGGGGGTGTATGGGGAGCGGGAGGCAGGAAGGATTTGGAAAGAGGATGTGCGGAAAACACAAATGGACAGGCGCGTCCTTTATAATGTCTGGTTCAAGGAAGGCAACAATGTGGTCAAACTGGACCAGACAACACCGGCACGGCAGACCGGTGAAGGCATTACCGTTTATGTGTTGACTGAAGGGCGCATGGAGTGGGAGAAAATTATTCGTGCAGCTTCGTTCATAGGCAGTAAAAAAGGCTGGACGTTACACGGCGTGGAGGTTCTTGATCCTGCAGGTTTTGTCATCGAACAGATGGAATCGCTGGAATTGCCTCTGACGCAGAATCTCACGGCTTTTGTCGCCATAGACCCGCAACGCGATCCCACGCAGCTGCCCATATGGCAATTGGGGCATGTTATTCAGGAGTTGGGCGCTTCCGGCTCAAATGTGGAAGGATTGCGCACAGTTTGGCATATGAAGATTTCCTATGCGTTTTCACTGGCGGTTATGGGGTTGATAGCGCTGACCTTGGTGAGCATGTTCGATAACCTGTACCTCAACATCATCATTGGGCTCGTGCTCACGTTTGCGTATTACGGCCTGACCATGGTTTTTGTGAGTATGGGCCAAAAAGGCTTTCTTCCTCCGTTTTTGGCGGCGTGGGCTGGTAACTTCTTTTTCAGCGGGTTATGTATCCTGCATTTGGCCTGGCATACACGGCAGCGGGGGTGATTTTATCGTTATTCGGGAACCCGTTGAGCAAACACAAAGGAATTACAGGGGGAGAACCTGGTCAAGGATTCTCCCATCCCTGATAACCGTTGAAGAAAATGCTTTAGAGCATCTCACGCTTGAAAAGCGCTAGATGCTCTAAAGCATTTCCCTGG
>CAZFCK010000129.1:0-13484 GCA_964517355.1 uncultured Desulfovibrionaceae bacterium
CCAGGGAAATGCATAAGAGCATCTAGCGCTTTTCAAGCGTGAGATGCTCTAAATGGGAAATGGTGTTCCACACTCTGAGAGTCAGTTTACCGCCTCAAGAAACCTTGCCGCCGTTGGCCACGTCTCCGGTGGTCGTCAAGAGTTGCATGCCGCCATCAGTCCTCACGGCCAGAACCATGCCGTGCGATTCAAGACCGCGCAATTTACGCGGAGCCAAATTGGCCACGACAACGACTTGGCGCCCCACAAGCTCTTCAGGACTAAAAAACTCGCGCAATCCGCCGATTACCTGGCGGGGGGCGTCTTCACCCAAATCAATCTCCAAACGCAACAGCTTGTCAGCCTTGGGGTGCGGCTCAGCCACCAGCACAGTGCCCACACGCAAATCCACCTTGGTGAAATCTTCATACGCAATGGCGGCGGACTCTGCAGGAGAAGCCTTTTCCTCAACCTGTTGTTCCGGCTTGCGCTCCGGCTTTTCCCGCTTTTGTTCCTCTGCTGCCGGTTCGAGTTCAACACGGGGGAACAGATTGGACGCCTTGGCGAGGGGCGCTCCCGCGGGCAGCAATCCCCAATTATCCGCCTCCACCGACATGTCGGGAATCTGCCCGTCCTGCAGCGGAACACCCAGCTGCTCCAACATCTGCCCCGCGGCATGGGGCATCACAGGCCACAACTGCACCGCGACCTTGCGCATGCTCTCCAAAAGGATATACATCACCGAGGCCAACCGCTCAGTATTTCCCGACTTATTCAACGCCCAGGGCTGGGCCTCGTCCACATATTTATTCAATCCGCGAATCAGTTCCCAAAGAGCGTCCAGCGCCCGGGAAAACATGACATGCGAAAAAAGCTGTTGATAATTGCGCGACGCTTCCAACGCCAACTGCATCACGCCCTGATCCAACGCATCGGTATCTTGCGGCGCGGGTACAAGGCCTTTGCAAAACTTTTTGGCCATGGAAAGCACCCGGCTAAACAAATTGCCCAAATCATTTGCCAAATCAGCATTCAGCCGCGCCACGAGAGCCTCTTCGCTAAAGCTGGCGTCATTGCCGAAATGCATCTCCCGCAACAGAAAATAGCGGAAGGCATCAAGCCCGTAGCGCTCCTTGAGCTGCAGCGGTTCCACGACATTGCCCAAGGATTTTGACATCTTGGTGTCGCGTACCAGCCAGTAGCCGTGCACGTTCAAATGTTTGTACACGGGCAATCCGGCGGATTTGAGCATGGTGGGCCAAAAGATGGCGTGCGGCTTCAGGATGTCTTTGGCCACCAAATGCTGCGCATTGGGCCAGTAACGCGCATAGGCCTCGCCTTCGGGCCAGCCCAGCGCGGAGACGTAGTTGATCAGGGCGTCGAACCACACGTAGCACACGTAATCCTTGTCAAAGGGCAACTCTATGCCCCAGTCCAGCCGTGATTTGGGCCGGGAAATGCACAGATCCTCCAGCGCACCGCTTTGCAACAGGCTGACCACTTCGTTGCGGTAGCGTTCCGGGCGTATGAAATCTGGATTTTTCTCTATATGCTCCAACAGCCAGCCTTGATACTTGGCCATGCGGAAAAAGTAATTCTTTTCCTGAATAAATTCGGGCTTGGTTTTGTGCTGCGGGCACAACCCTTCTTCATCCAACTCCTTTTCCGTGTAAAACCGCTCGCAACCGTAGCAGTAATGCCCCCCGTATTCTCCAAAATAAATATCTCCGTTGTCGTAGACACGTTGGAGAAAGGTTTGCACGGTCGTTTTATGATGCGGTTCCGTAGTGCGGATAAAGGCATTGTTTTCTATGTTCAAAGCCGGCCACAGCTCTTTGAAAAGACCACTGATGCAGTCCACGTATGCTTGCGGCGACTGCGCGTTTTTTTCCGCAGCCTGCACAATTTTGTCGCCGTGTTCATCCGTTCCGGTAAGAAAAAAGACATCCTTACCCATGGCCTTGTTGTAACGGGACAAGGAATCGGCCACTATGGTGGTGTAGCCGTGCCCCAAATGGGGTTTGGCGTTTACATAGTATATGGGCGTGGAGATAAAAAAGGTATTCAACGAAAGCTCCTGCTATTGACTTTGTTTTGGTTTGGGCTTGCGGCGGCGTTTCCTTTTGGGTTTGGTCCCTTTGCTTTGCTCCTGGGCGCCGGCGCTTTGAGGAGGTTGTTTTGCTTTGGACTGCGAGGGCTTGCCTCCGCGACTCCGGGAACGGGGAGACTTCCTTTGCGGTTTTTGTTCAGCGCCCCCGGCATCCTTGCTCCTGCCCCCGTTCCCTTCTTGCTTGGAGGAAGCTGGCGCGTCGGATGCCTGCTCCGCTTTTTTACCGCGCTGCGCCGAGGCATCCTGCGCGTTAGGCGGTTCATGCGCCTGCTTTTTGTCCTTTCCCGGAACTTGCGCCTCCTGCTTTCCGTTGTCCACAGCGGGACGGGGCGGTTGGGCCGGCGCTATCCCGAAGATGCTGTCAGGGGCTGATGCTTCGTCCTCAATGCTCAGGATTTCTTCCTGGTCAACAGAATCGTTTTTTCGGGAGGGAGGTTGTTGTTCCTGATTCGGGTCCGGACGCCGGGGCGACATCTGCAACCAATCATCAAGGGTAACTTCCTTTTCCTCGCCGCCGTCTTTGATGATGGAAAGACTGTTCCGAAACAGGTTGGCCCGCAGAACCTTGACCGGCCCTTCCGTGGTCGTATATTTTTTACCGATCTTGGGACAATTGCGGTGAAAATCCTCGTAGTTACTCTGCTCATAGCTCAAGCAACACAACAGCCTTCCACAAATACCTGAAATTTTCGTGGGATTTAAAAAAAGGTTCTGTTCCTTGGCCATGCGGATAGTGACGGGGGCGAACTTGCGCAAAAAGCGGCGACAACAACACACTTGCCCGCAATTCCCCACCGCGCCAATCATTTGCGTCTCATGACGCACACCGATCTGGCGCAATTCAATGCGCGTCCGGTAATTTCGCACCAGATCTTTGACTAATTCCCGAAAATCAATGCGATTGGGCGCCGTGAAATAAAAGATGATTTTGCTGCGATCAAAAAAGACTTCCACGTCCACAAGCTTCATATCCAGTTCACGCTCATGGACACACGTGCGGCAAAAAGAAAACGCCTCTTTGGCAAGCTCTAGATTCTCTTCCTGCTTTTCCAAATCATCTTGCGCGGCTACACGGTAGATGGGTTTGACTTCCTCCACCTCGGCGTCTTCGGGCAAATCGTCACGCACAAGGACCACTGAAGCTAAACCGTAACCCTGCTCGGTATTTACAATGACACTATCACCAGGGGCCACCACAAAGGGGCCTGACGCGAAATAATAAATTTGTCCCGCATCGCGGAACTTAACGCCTAAAATATTGCTCATGACTTATCTCAAACGCGCAAGGGGGCGTGCAGCCGCCTGTCGGTCCGCTGATGCTGACCAGTGCCCCGCGCGCAATAGCTTAAGGTGCAAGCCCTTTTTTTCCGCTTTTCCGGCTCCTCTGTCAACAGTCCTTACCGTGCGTTCGCAGCGGACGGGCAAAAAACTCTATGCGCCATGTCGGATAATGATATTTTTCGCTTTGATCTATTGAAACTATTTTTTTGGGAAGAAATTTCTGCACTCCCCCTCCTCTCAATGTCGACATTGTCCGCAGCATCCACCATGGAACAGTGCGCGTTATGCCTGACGTGGTTGAGCATCAAAACCTATTCACGGTTATCATGCTCAAATATGAAGGAAAGGGACATGTGATTGGTCGTGAAACCCGGATTTTATTTCAGGACCTCCAAAAGGATGCTCTGCAGCGCATCGATAGTCACAGGCTTGGCCAGATATCCATTCATCCCCGCAGCGAGAAATTGTTCTTTGTCTCCGGACATGGCGTAGGCGGTCAGTGCGACAATCGGCACGTTTCTGCCGGCTTCCCCGGCGCGGCCATCGCGTATGGCGCGCGTCGCGGCGACACCGTCCATGACGGGCATCTGTACATCCATGAGAACGACATCATACGGTGCGGCATATACGCATTCCAAGGCCTGTTCGCCGTTTTCCGCAGTGGCGACATAATATCCCATTTTTTCAAGGATCTTCTTTACCGTGATCCTATTCAACTTGTCGTCCTCGACCAGCAATACCCTTTTTGCGTCATCCGCAACAGGAGACGCACCCAACAGATTGCCCTTTTGCGCCACAGGCTGGTCCGTCATTCCAAACGACAAACACAAATGCACAACGGTACCGCTTCCCACTTCACTCGCAACGGAAATATTCCCTTTCATGAGGTGCACCAGTTCTTTCACAATGGCAAGGCCCAACCCCGCCCCCTGAAATCTCCGGGTAAAACCTTCATCGGCCTGTGTAAAAGCATCGAACAACGAATCCATTTTTGATTCAGGAATGCCTATGCCCGTATCGGAAACCGAAAACATTACGCGCACCTCGTCATCGCATTGCCGGGGCAGGGGATAGGCTTCTACATCAATCGAGCCGGAATCCGTATATTTCACGGCATTCCCAACCAGATTGCTCAAAATCTGATGCAGACGAATGCCGTCTCCCAAAAGGATTTCCGGCACCTCGGGATCAACATGGAACCGGATGCGTATTCCTTTTTGTTCACAGGAAGGGCGAAAAAGCTGCTCCATAAGAAGAATCGAGTCATGCAGGTTGAACGGCTTGATAATGACCTCCAGCTTGCCGGCTTCAATCTTGGAAAGATCCAGGATGTCGCCCAAAAGGGCCGTCAGACGTTTGGCAGAAACCACCGCCGTTTCCACATACTCTTTTTGCTCCGCACTGAGTCGTGTTGTCGCCAGAAGCTGGTTCATGCCCAAAATGCCGTTGAGCGGCGTGCGCAATTCATGACTCATATTGGCCAGAAACACGGATTTCGCCTTGTTCGCCGCCTCCGCCTCATCCTTGGCCTGTCGAAGGGCGCACAAAGCGCCGTTGAGTTCCGTCACATCCGCAACCTGCGACAAGATCGAGATAATTTTTCCGGCAGCATCGCGCATTGGAGAGTTGTACCAATGGCAATGGACCACACTGCCATCCTTGCGATAATTTCTATTCTTGCTGACGTTGAAGGCGTCCGCGCCGGTACAGAGCCGCTCAATCGCCTGATGCACCAATTCAAGATCATCCACATGGATAAAAGAAAAATCATCCCAATTCATACCCACAACATCCTCAGCTTTCCAACCGAAAATCACCTCCGCCTGGCTGGACCAGGATGTAATGGTTTTTCCTCCCTCCCATTCAACGACAGCCAGAGGAGAATTGTTCACATGAAACGATATGCGCTCCAAGGCATCGCGCAATCTGACTTCATCCAGCTTGCGTTGCGTGATATCCTCCGCAAGTTGAACGACATGAGTTATCACCCCCTGCTCATTATGAATGGGGCAGGCCCTGATATTCCAGTATTTTCCATGGTCGGTGATTTTTTCCATCCGCTGGGGTTCGCCGGTACGGAAAGCCTCGGTGACCGGGCACTCCGGACACTGGCGCTTCCCGCTTGTCCAAAATTCATAGCAATGCCGCCCAATCATTTCTTGTGGAGGGAGTCCCGCGGATTTACCGGCTGCCGCATTCGCCCAGATGATCGTATGTGTGGAATCCTGAAGAACAACGCAGTCCGGCTGGTGATCCAGAATGATTTGCCGCTCGATTTCCGCATTGAGCAATGCCAATTCGTTTTTGCGCTGCTCCGTAATCTCCTTGGCGATCTCAACCACGCCCTTGAATTGTCCGTTGTCGTCGAAAGCGGGAAAAGCCTGCAACGACCAGATCCTGCCGTCCGGAGTGGTATGTTCGGCGGAACAAGGCGTATGGCTCGAAAATGTCTCCACCACGGGGCAATTCGGGCAAGGTTCTTGAGAATCTTCCCAAATCTCGTAGCAATGTTTTCCAACAACTTCATGCTGACTTTTATTGACCGATTCCGCGGAGGCCCTGTTGGTCCACTTTATCGACATATCCGGAGAATCGTAAAACGCGACAATATCAGAAATGGACTCCAGAATGAGCGTCTTCTGAAGTTCGCTTTGTTCAAGTTTGCGCTCGGCCAGAGCGAGTTTATATTCGGTTTGCAATTCTCGAAAAACACGGCGAAATAAGGCCGGCAAAATCTCGGTCAGTTCGAAATCCTTGACGATGTAATCCCGCGCGCCCAGCTTCATCATCTCCACGGCGATATTTTCATCGCCATGCCCGGTCATGGCCACAAAATGAAACCGGGACTGCCGCTTGAGGAGTTCCCGCACCACTTCCGTTCCTGTCATATCAGGAAGGTTGTGATCCAAAAGAACCATAATACCTGGTTGTTCTGAAACATGAACGATAGCTTCCGCTCCGGTCAGCACTCCGGAGGTTGCAAAACCGGCTCTCCGGAGAACTTTCTGCACCATGCGGTTGAGTCCCTCGTCGTCCTCAACGACCATGATGCGATTACAAGAAAAGTGCTCGACAGCGGATGCGTCGTTTTGTCCCTTCTTGTCGTCCATGCCCTAAGTGTCTCCATTGATCGCGGGTATCTGTACGACTGAAAGATAAAGCCCCAATTGCCTGATCGCATGTACGAAATTTTCATATTCTATGGGCTTGGTGATGTAACTGTTGCAGCCCATGGCGTGACATTGTTCGATTTCCCGGGGGTCGTCCGTGGTGGTGACGATGATGACCGGCAGTTTGCACAACTCGTCGTCGTCCTTTATCCGGCGCAAAACATCGATACCGTCTATCTCAGGCATGCGAATATCCAACAACAATACATAGCTGGCACCGTGTCTTCTGTGCTGGCCGCCACCTCGTTCGAAAAGAAAGTCCAGCACCTCCTTTCCATCCTTGAAATGGAAAATTTTGTTAACGATACCTGCCCGCTTGAGATTTCTTTTGATCAGCCCGGCATGGCCTTCATCATCTTCGGCAACAAGTATTACCACATCATCGTGCATAAGAAACTCCCGCCATCCATTATGCTCTGGCGCCGGAAAACGGCAGGGCCACGAAAAAACGACTCCCGGCGTCCAAGGAAGATTCCACCCAGATTTTTCCTTCCAGCCTGTCCATGATCCGCTTGACAATGCTCAGTCCCAATCCGTCTCCCGCTCCCACGGAGGGATTGATTCGATAAAAAATCTCAAATATTTTTTCCGCCTGGTCCTTGTTCATTCCTATGCCGTTATCCTCCACGCAATATACCGCGTTTCCGTCCTGGATCTTCCCGCTGACGCGAATGACGCCCTGGCCTTCAGGTTTCAGATATTTCAGCGCATTGTCCAATAAATTTGTGAAGACCTGGTTCACCTGCACGGCATCGCCCCAACAGGTCGGCAACGCCTCGATTTCCAGGGTCACAGCGGATTGTTTGATCTGAAACTCCATGGCGTTCACGACCTGCGACATCAAAGCATCCATGTCGAGTTGTTCCGTGAGGAGCGTGGCCCGCCCCGTCCGGGAAAGCCGCAACAGACCGGTGAGCAGTGTATCCATTTTTACCGCGCTCTGACGAATAAACCTGAGGGCTTCGGGGATTTCCTCCCGCATGAGCAGACGCAACGCCGGTGATTCGCCGCCCCCGGCGACATCCTTGACCGCTTCGTCGAGCTCCTTGACGCTATGCTCCAATTCCCGGCAGTACCCTTCAATGTTGACGAGGGGAGAACGCAAATCATGGGACGCCACGTACAAGAGTTGTTCAAGTTCGCCATTTTTGGCCTCGACATGGGACAACAACCTGGCACGCTCCTCTTCGGCCATTTTTCGCTCGGTTATGTCAAAGGCCATTGCCAACATGACCGGCCGCCCTTCAAGAGTTATTGAATTCAGATGGATTTCGACGGGATACGTTGAACCATCCTTTCTCTTGTGTTCCGACTCCAGGGTCATGCGGCTTGCGGCGTCCATTTTCAACCACAGCACCTCGTCGTCTTTGCGCGGCTGGCTATGGGGGTCCAGGTCCGAAACCCGCATGGCAAGCAGTTCCTCCTTGGACCAGCCTGTATTGCGGCATGCGGCCCCATTGACGAAAATGAAGCGTCCTTCAAGGTCATGGACGAACACACCTCCCGGCAAGTCCTCGATTACCTTACGAAATCGTTGTTCGCTTTCACGCAAGGCCTCTTGGGCGCGCTTGCTGTCGGTGATGTCTCGCATCCACACGACAAAGAGTTCAACTTCCCCCCACGTATCCAAAAGCGGGATGATGCGCATATCCGCCCACGTGTTGTCGGCTAAGCGGATTTCCCCCTGGAACGGTTCATTGGTCCTGAGCACGTGCAGCGCTTTACAGTCCGGGCAAACATCTTCCAGTCCATGGTAGATCTCGTGGCATTTTCCGCCGATCCAGCGTTTTTCCATTGGCACACGGGCAACACCATTCCAGTTGCTGTAAACGATATTCATCTCCGCATCGTGTATGGACACCATGTCCGGAATCATGGACAACATGCGTTCAAAACGTTTCTGGCTTTCCTTTTGCCCAATTTCAGCGAGTTTGCGATCGGTAAAATCCGTTCCATGGGCCACGACACCTGAAATGACGCCATCGCTCCCGCGATAGGGGCAATAAATCATCTCCATCCACCGCCGCCCCAATCCCGGGAATTCGACATACACTTCATACCGAATTCTTTCACCGGCCAGGCATCGATCGATGTTCGGCTTGATTTCCCGTTCAAAAAAATCCTGCTCGTAAAATTCAAACACACCGCGCCCGATGATATTTGCGGCGTCAGTCCCGTATAAGGCGGCGTAAATGTCATTTACCGCCCGGTAGCGGTATGTGCCATCCACAAACGCCATGGGATGGGGCAGCGTGGACGTGATATGTTGATGCAGCCGCAGCGACTCCTGCGCTCTGCGGCGCTCGCCCACGTCGCGCAAGATGGCGCTCAACCCAACGTGCCGCCCATCATCGCGGGTCTGTACGTTCAACGTCATCTCAACCGGAACACGCCGACCGTCCGCCGCGAGGAGTTCGGTTTCCACGCCCTGAACCGCTTCACCGGTCTTGGCTTTTTCCATCAGCGCCCGCTGCTGTTCCTTCATTTCTTCTGGAACAAAACGGAGAAGGGAAACGCCGAGGGCTTGTGCGGCAGAAACGCCGAGCATTCTCTCGGCGCCCGTATTGAAGAGCTGCACCGTTTCATTGAAATCCAACGCGATGACGGCGTCACTGGTGGATTGCAGCACAAGCGCATATTCCTTTTCGGTTTCACGACGCCTGACTTCGTTTTCCAATGACCAAAGCGCGAACGCGATGTCTTTGCACAGCTCCTTGAACAAATCCTGCTCGGTCTTGTCTTGAGCGAAATAACGGGGCATGGATACGCTCAGAACCCCAAACCGGACATCATTATGCTCCACCACCATGGTGAATCCGGCGTGCTCCAGATCTCGATGCGCCAATGGACATTCGAAACAGTGCTGATGCGGATTGTCCACAACCTGCATCGATCCCGTGGCTATGGCCTCCCCGACGCATTGCGGCACAAATCCCTTTTCAAGATATTCGGCCATGGCTGTAAATTGGCCGTTAAAGCCCGCGCGAAAAAGCGGCGCCACAGGTTTGCCGTTGTCCAGCCCCACAAACCAGGCGTTGAAGAATCCCCTCGTTTCAACCAGCAGTTTGCAGGCTTCCTCCAAAAGCAGGGCCCGGTTTTTTTGATGCGTTATGAGCTGATTCACATTGCGGATGGAGGCCAGCACTCTGTTCTGATGATCCAGACGCATACGGAGTTCCGTGCGATGACGGACAAAACGCGCGACGAACACGGCGGCGACCACCGAAAAAACCAAAAACAGCACCCGGGTGAACAGTTCGTGCGGTCCCATGTCAAGCGCTGCGGCTTCCCAAAACGACTTATCGGAGCGCAACAAACAGCACTCCACCAACGCATCAAGAAACCACAGGAGAAAACCGCCCAGAAGCGCTCCTGAATAGATGGCCGTTGTCTCTTTTTGGGCGACACGTCGCGGCAACAACAAAAAACGTCGTATAGGCCCCAAACTGAGGCAAACCTGGACTACCAGGAGCAAAATATACGCGGTAACGACATGCTTGACGGCGACCGTGTTGACCCAGGATATCTGAACATGGTTCCATGTGGCATCCTGGTCCCACAGGGGGGGGTTGAGCGATACAAGCCAGCGAAATACCGTATAAAATCCCAGCTCACATACAATGCGGAAGGGTATTTCCACAACCACCGGCGCAAGGAGCCAGGACTCCTTAGCGGCAAGGCGGCGGTCGGACCAATACCCATGCCACAGAATCCACACTGTGAAGACGGGTACACTATACAAGAGGCCGTAGCCGTCGCTTTTCCAAAGCCACCACATGGACTGACATCCGCCGGCAAGAGCCGAAAGCAAACCGTACCGCCACCCCCAGGCTATGGAAATGAGAAGCGGGAACACCAGCCCGGGCAAGACGTTTACTTTAAACGCGGGAGATTCGAACAGCTGCACATCAGTAAAGTTCAAGCCGAAGCCAAGCAGTCCGAATGCGATGGCGATAATGAACTTTTTTAGTCCGGAATAATCGGTACAACTTTTCATACTATCGCCTGTTTGAAAGCATGGCGGCATGATTTTGCATGCATGCCCCGGATTGAATAGTCCGCATAACAAATCATCATTCCACTTCAATCATCTCCAACCATTGCCTCAGGATATTTCTATATTATTACAGGTGAAAAGGGAAAGGCTTTTCACGATGCCCATCATTTTCAGGGTAGGAACGTTATAGCCGTAACCGGCAGGCGCAGCGTTGCGCGCCTTCCGGCTGGTGACAGCAGAGCTAGGGTTTCACCTCTCGCGCTCTCTTCTTCCCAAACTTTCCAATTTTGAAGAGTTTAAATATATCGTTTTGATTTCTTATATTATTTTGAACGATCTTCCATACTCATTTATATTTTGAAACAGGCCCTCATGCCCACTCTATCATATCGCACAAAGGAAAAAACCTCCTTGCGCAACGATCTTCAGCCCTCGCTTCTTTTTATACTACAATATGGCGAACCAATTAATTTCTATTACCGTTATCGCAGATAGCGATACCATATCACAAACTCAAATCCGCCAAATCCAACTCCGCCAGTTGAGTATTATCGAAAGACCTCCTAAGATGGCGCAACCGAATTGTAAGACAATATGTTAATCGTCCGGATTTTTCATCCAAACATTATGATCATTACTTCCCGCGGGATTTTCCCGCCGACAAAAAAAACGACCATGAACATACTCTATTACGACTGTTTCTCAGGCATAAGCGGCGACATGAACCTGGCCGCAATGATAGACTTGGGTGTGGACCCCGACTACTTGCGGGGCGAACTCGGCAAGCTCGGTCTCGACGGCGAATTCGAGTTGCATGTCGCTCCCGGCTCCCGCAACGGTATCCAGGGAATGCGGGTGGATGTGCTGTTGAAAAACCAGCCGCATGCCCATGGGCATGAACACGGCCATCATGAGCACGGCCACTGCCGCGGAGGAGTGGAGAAACACCATCACGGCCAGCACCGCACCTTCGCGGACATCAGAAAGATCATCGTGGACAGTGAACTGTCCGACACGGTCAAAGACACCAGCCTGCGCATCTTCCGGAAGGTCGCCGAGGCCGAAGCCAAGGTCCACGGCACATCCGTGGAAAATGTCCATTTCCACGAAGTCGGCGCCACAGATTCCCTTGTCGACATCGTCGGCGCCGCCGTCTGCTACCACAGTCTGGGCGTCGACGCGGTGTGGGCCTCCTCCGTTGAGTTGGGAAGCGGCTTCGTGCACTGCGCCCACGGCGTCATCCCGGTCCCGGCGCCGGCCACGGTCGAGATCCTCCATAACGTTCCCACCAGGCGGGGCGGAACCGAGCACGAGGCCACAACGCCGACCGGCGCCGCCATTGTCGCCGCCCTTGCCGACGTATTCATCGATACTCCGGCAATGACGACACAAAAAACCGGCTATGGCATCGGCCACCGGGAAACGGAAAAGCCAAACCTGCTGCGTGTCCATCTGGCCGCCCCCACGTCAAGCCGGCGCACAGGCGCGGCCCAGGCGCGGCTTCTCCAATGCAACATCGACGACATGACCGGGGAGACGCTCGGATACGTCATGGAGACGCTTATGGAAAGGGGCGCCATGGATGTTCACTTCTCGCCCATCATGATGAAGAAGAACCGCCCCGCAACGCTGATCTCCCTCCTGTGCGACGAAGCAGACGAGGAACGTTTCAAGGAAATTCTCTTCCGCCAGACCACGACTCTCGGCATAAAGAGTATCCCTCTGGAAAAAACGGTGCTGGAACGACGCTTCGAACGCCTGGAAACGCCTCTGGGCCCCGTAACCATGAAAAAGGCACTCTTGCACGGCGAAGTCATCCGCTCCAAGCCGGAATATGAAGACTGCAAGGAAATCGCCCGTCGTAAAGGAATTCCCCTGGCGGACGTATTCGCCCTCATCAAATGAAAGCGTGTTGCACATGATAGAAATGCTGACAAACCTGCTGTCCGACATTAGAGACGGCAAAGTGAATGTCCAGGAAGGAATCGCCTGTCTGCGCGATCTGCCGTTCACGGATCTGGGGCACACCAAATTCGACCTGCACCGCTCCCTGCGGAACGGTTTCCCGGAAGTGATCTATGGCGAAGGCAAAACTCCGGAGCAAATCGGCGACATTTTCGTGGCCATGGGAGAGCGTACGAACATCCTGGCCACCCGGACCAGCTCCGAAGCGGCCGCCCATGTGTTGTCCCTCTGCCCCGACGCCCGTTATAACGCCCTCGGCCGCACACTGACCCTGGTGCGCACGCCCTTATCCTTCAAGGAAGGGGAGATCGCCATTGTCACGGCCGGAACCTCGGACCTGCCGGTGGCCGAAGAGGCGCGGACGACATGCGAAATGTTGGGCAACCGCGCCAACCTCATCGCCGACGTCGGGGTGGCCGGGCTCCATCGCCTGCTGGATCGCCTGCCGGAGATCCGCGCGGCCCGGGCCATTATCGTTGTGGCGGGCATGGAAGGAGCCTTGGCCAGCGTGATAGGCGGCCTGGTGTCGCACCCCATTGTGGCGGTCCCCACATCGGTGGGCTACGGCGCCGCCATGTCGGGGCTCGCGGCGCTGCTGGGTATGCTCACATCCTGCGCAAGCGGCGTGACGGTCGTCAATATCGACAACGGATTTGGGGCGGCATGTGCGGTCAACAGAATCAATACTCTCCTGCAGCCCCATCAATCTCAACAAGGTTAGAGCATTTCAACTACGACTTTCGGGCTAAAAAAAAAGAATAAAGTCGCTGGCTTTCGCGCCCGCACGACGACCAGGGGAGGCCCCTGGACGCTGGAAAACTACCTTATTAATCCTTAATTTTCAAACAAATACATGGTGTTATAGTACATATTACAATCAGAAAGTCGAGATTTCAACGTTAATGCGGATTATTATGGGGCTCCGCCCCAGCTAGAGCATCTCACGCTTGAAAAGCGCTAGATGCTCTTATGCATTTCCCTG
>CAZFCK010000130.1:0-13314 GCA_964517355.1 uncultured Desulfovibrionaceae bacterium
TTTCCAATTGTTCCAGGGAAATGTATAAGAGCATCTAGCGCTTTTCAAGCGTGAGCTGCTCTAACGGCATAGCCACAAATCGATATGATTTTTCATTGTGCGGCAGGAGGGATGTCACATGAAACAAATGGATTTCAAGGGATAAACCTCTGACTAGTTGTTCTCGTAACCGTACAAAGGCGTATGAAAAGGCATTCCCCGCGGGCTGGGAAGTCCGGGGGGAGCCGTTGAGGGTGGCTATAGCGGCATCGCGAGGCAGGGCCCTTGCGCCGAGACGCCTCCATCGGCCTGTTTTCGTATAATATGTTAGCGGTAAGCTATAGTGTTTTGTGATCGTGCCTCACACGTCCTCGAGCAACAGGTAATCGGTTAGCTCAATGTAATCGCCATCCCCGTCTTTTTCCTTTCCAGCACTCTGACCATGCGCCGGGTATTCCTGAACGCCATATTCCTGGGCAAGGATTTGCAGCCTTCGTTCAAGTTCATATAAACAGGCGTAATAGGCCGCTGTTTTGGGGTCGAAACGTAACCCCGCTCGTAACGGTGCGGGAATGGCGGCGTACATGTCGGGCATTGAGTCCTCCTGTCGTGTCATGATATTGGCAGATTTTGCCTGCTTTACTTGAGAACAAGCAAATACCGCGCCAAGACTTCAGGACAGGATATGGAGCCTGCGGCGGGCTTGAGCCAAAGAGCTGAAGCGGGTATGGCATTGAAAGGAGGATACAACATGCCGCGACATATGATCCGTATGTTTTTTTTGGGGGTGCTGCTGGCGTTGCTGCTTCCCCTGCCCGCGACGGCAGGAAATGTCTACGACATGGTGAACGACGCCGTACGGGCGCAATCCGATGGAGATATGCTCCGTGCTTATCAACTCTACGGGCAGATAATCGATTCGGGTAAACTGCGGGACGACCCTAAAATTCTCGCCCATTTGTACAACAACCGGGCTGTCATATTTTTGCAGCAGGGCAACGAAGCCATGGCGCTTTCGGATGTCAGGCAGGCCGTGGAACTCTATCCCGACCACACCTCGTATTATAATCTGGCTTTGCTGCTTTCCGAACGCGGTCACGTGAAAGAGGCGCTGGAGAACCTGGACAAAGCCATAGAATTACACCCGGACTACTCCAATGCCTATGAATTGCGAGGGCATCTGTTGATTGAAACCGGGAAGGCGGGGCAGGGGCGTAAGGACTTGGCCATGGCCAGGAAACTTAAACTGAAAATCACCTTTCTGGGACCGGGAGAGTTCTCCGCGGACCACCGCACCCCGCGCCATGAGCAAACGCAGCCGGCACGGGAGCGGCGGCGTGTGGAGTAGCTGGACATGGGACTGGTGAAATGCCCTGATTGCCACCGGGAAGTCTCGGACATGGCGCCTGTGTGCATACATTGCGGCAGGCCCAAGCCGGGAGACGCGCCGAAACCGGAAGAACCGCCCCCGCCGCCGCAAAAAAAACCGAAACGCAATCCCGACGTGTTGTTTACTTTGGGGGGCGGTGCGCTGTTGGCGACGGGCCTGTTGTTGCTGGTGGCGGGTTCCCCGGGTTATGCCGGCCTGGGGTTGCTGCTGGGGCTGCTGGCGGTGCTCGTGGGCGGCGTGTGGGGGTGGCTCAAAAGGGAATGATCACAGATTCGCTCACGGTCTTGATTCAATGGGGATAGGACATGGGGGTGAAGGGTTTGCAGCGATAATTTCTTGTGAAAAATGGAAAAAATCGCGGTGAGTTCTTGGCTTTACCGGCCATGTCGTGTAGTAGGCCCTGAGTCTGCTGAGGGGCGGGCGGTTGCGAGAGACTCGCTATGACCGATGATAATTTTTCCGGTGAGCGCATGAGCCGGTGATGGCGGCGTGACAAGGCCGGGTGGAAATGCTGCTGGCGCAACCGCACGAAAGATGCTCTGGTGATCTTCCGGTTATAATAATCAAACATCGTTTGTTTGCAATTATAACGGGATATGAACGGGCATTCCGGTTGAGCGCACGTGTGCGGGGATTTCCTCCCGGAAACAGCTGTTATGAAAGCCGGTCAGTGGATAGTTCAAGCAATGTGGGGATTGGAGCGGGTTTGCGCGGTATGGGACGGACTTTGTTTTTTTTTGGACAAATTCCTAAAAAAACAGTATAGCAAAAAGCCGTTGCGGCGGGAACGCTTAGTGCGTTGTGCTGTAATGGTGAGGGAGTTCTAGAGGGAAATGAGTCTGTTGCACATTTTGCGAGAAAATCGCACTGTTTTGGCTGAAAAATGGCTGGACGCTATTTTTCGCACCTATCCTTTGGACACTGTCGGTTTCATGCGGCGTCAGACGGACCAGTTCGCGAATCCCGTCCGGCACCGCACTGAAGAGGCTGTGCATGAGATAGTGGATGCGCTGCTCAAGGAGAAAAAGCTCGATACCGAGTTGGTGCAGAAGAGCATAGACGAGATGATTCGGGTCCGCGCGGTGCAAACGTTTACCGCCTCGCGGGCTGTTGGAATCATCTACCTGCTTAAGCAGCTAGTGCGCGAGATGGTGTTTAAGGATTTGCAGAGTGTGAAACAGGCCAAGGAATTGCTGCAATTTGAATCCAAGATAGATGTGCTGGCGTTGATCGCGTTCGACAATTACTGCGATTGCCGCGAGCAGATCCATAATCTGCGTGTCAACGAAGTTAAAAACAGTCAGGCCAGTCTGTTACGACGGGCCAAGATGGTCCTCGATACATCGGCAGAGGAACCGGACCCCACTAACCCATGACAGCCTTAGAGGAAGCGAGGTAACGGCATGGCATTTTTCATCTCCTTTTTGGTCGTCTGTGCACTGGGGTACATAGGCTACCTTGGTGCCCAGCTCGGCTGCCAGTCATTGTTTGGGATAGTCATCCCATACGTGGCAGTGGCCATTTTCATCGTGGGATTCATTTATCGAATCCTGGACTGGGCCCGTTCGCCCGTACCGTTTTGCATCCCGACCACAGGGGGACAGCAGAAATCATTGGATTGGATCAAGTGCAACCCCATCGACAACCCGTCCTCCAAGGCGGGGGCCGTGGTGCGCATGGCGACCGAAGTGCTGCTTTTTCGGTCCCTGTTTCGCAACACGCGCATGGGCATCAAGCCCGGACCGCGTGTCATCTACCCACAGACCATCTGGTTGTGGCTGTTCGCACTGATGTTCCATTATGCGTTTCTGGTCGTCTTCCTGCGTCACTTCAGGTTCTTTTTCGAGCCGACGCCTTTGTTTGTTCAGGCCTTGGAATTTTTTGACGGCATCATGCAGATCGGCGCACCGCGCTTGTTTATGTCCGGGGTGGTTCTGGCCGTGGGTGTTTTGCTGCTGCTCGCACGCCGCATTTTTCTGGACAAGGTCCGCTACATCTCGCTTTTGTCCGATTATTTCCCGCTGCTGCTGATTTTGGGTATCGCATGTACGGGTATCTGGATGCGCTATTTCGGAAAAACCGACATCTCGTCCGTGAAAGTTTTGACCATGGGGCTTGTAACGCTGTCCCCGTCCGTGCCTGAAGGAATCGGCCCCATCTTCTACATGCACATGTTCCTTGTCAGCGTGTTGCTGATTTATTTCCCCTTCAGCAAGCTGATGCACATGGGCGGCGTCTTCATGAGCCCCACAAGGAATTTGCCCAACGATTCCCGCATTAAGCACTATGACAATCCCTGGAATCCGCCGAAAAAGTTCCATACCTACGAAGCCTACGAGGATGACTTCAGGGATCTCATGGTCGAAGCCGGGCTTCCGGTGGACAAACAGCCGGAAAAAACCGCGGCGGAAGAATAAGGAGTCACCATGGCCAAAGTACTTACTCCCGAAGAACTCTTGAAGGTGAGCCACGGAATGCCTCAAGGGCACTGGATGGACAGCAAGCCCGTGTTCAAGGACGGCAATTTCTGCTATCCCGCACGCGCCGATGTGATCAGGGAGCTGGGGTTTCCCAACCCCCGCGAGTGGTCGCCCAAAGACGAGGACTGGAAGCTGCCCGAGAACTGGAAAGAGATCGTCTACAACGGGTTCCGCGAACGTCTGGACAAATATCGCTCTTTGAAGATTTTCATGGACATCTGCGTACGGTGCGGCGCCTGCGCGGACAAGTGCCATTACTTCATCGGCGGCGGCGATCCCAAGAATATGCCCGTGTTGCGCGCCGAACTGCTGCGGTCCGTCTACCGCAACGACTTCACCACCTTCGGCAAGATTTGGGGCAGACTCAACGGTTCGCGCAAGCTGACCATCGACGTGATCAAGGAATGGTTCTTTTACTTCTACCAGTGCTCGGAATGCCGCCGTTGTTCGCTGTTTTGCCCCTACGGCATCGACACCTGCGAAGTGACCATGATCGGCCGCGAGTTGTTGCAGCTGCTGGGGCTGAACATCAACTGGATGATGGAGCCCGTGCGCAACTGTAACCGCACCGGCAACCACTTGGGTATCCAGCCGCATGCATTCAAGGAAATCGTTGAATTCATGTGCGAGGATATTGAAGAGGTGACCGGCATCAAGATCAATCCGCCCTTTAATGAAAGGGGCCACGAGATACTCTTCATCACTCCCTCTGGCGACGTGTTCGCTGATCCGGGCATCTACACCTTCATGGGCTATCTGATGCTGTTCCATGAAATCGGCTTGGACTACACGCTCTCCACGTACGCCTCCGAAGGCGGCAACTTCGGTCTCTTCACCTCCCACGAGATGATGAAGAAGCTCAACGCCAAAATGTACGCCGAAGCGGAACGCCTGGGCGTGAAATGGATTCTCGGCGGCGAGTGCGGCCACATGTGGCGCGTGATCAACCAGTACATGGAAACGCACAACGGCCCCACCCCTCCGAACATGGTCACGCCGTACAATCCGCTCACCGGCACCAAGTTTGAGAACGCGGCAGCCACGAAAATGGTCCATATCGCCGAGTTCACCGCGGATCTTATCAAGCACAACAAGTTGCGCCTCGACCCGAGCCGTAACGATCACTTGGTCACCACGTTCCACGACTCCTGCAACCCGGCGCGCGGTATGGGACTTTTGGAAGAGCCGCGCTACGTGCTCAAAAACGTCTGCAACCACTTCTATGAAATGCCGGAAGGCACCATTCGCGAGCAGACCTTTTGCTGCGCCGGCGGATCGGGGCTGAATACGGATGAAATCATGGAATTGCGCATGCGCGGCGGTTTGCCCCGCGGCAACGCCCTGCAATACGTGCAGCAGAAACACGGCGTGAACACCATGGCCTGCGTGTGCGCCATCGACCGCGCCACGCTGCCGCCCCTTGCCGATTTCTGGGCTCCGGGCGTCACCGTCACCGGGTTGCATGAACTTGTGGCCAACGCATTGGTGATGAAGGGTGAAAAGAAACGGACCATGGATCTGAGGCAGGAACCTCTGCCGGGAATGGAGGATGAATAATGTATAACGGCAAATACATCGTGACCGGAATCGTCATTTTCGCGGTGCTGATGCTGGCCCCATTCCTTTTCAACATTCTTGCGGGAACCAGTTACGCCGAGCCGAAACTGCAACTGCCCAAGGGACAGACCGATTGCATCGAGGCCACCGAGTTCATGCGCGCCGAGCACATGCAGCTGCTCAACACCTGGCGCGACGAGGCCATACGCGACGGCAAACGGGTCTATACCGCCAGCAACGGCAAGCAGTATGACATCAGTTTGCAGAACACCTGCATGAAATGCCATGCCAATAAGGCTGAGTTCTGTGACAAATGCCACAATGCAGCCAGTGTGTCCCCGTACTGCTGGACGTGTCATATCGAGCCGAGGGGGAATGAATAATGGAAAAGAGCAGAAGAAACTTCCTCAAGCTCGCAGGGTTGTCTGCGCTTGGGATAGGGGCGGGATCGGTTCTCGATGTTGTTTCCCCGCAGTCCGCTTTGTCGCAGGAACAGGTGGAACCCAGCTATGAACCGACTGCCGATGGCCTGAAAGCTTCTCATTGGGGCATGGTGATCTTCGCCACGCAGTTCGAAAGCTACGAAGAACTGCAGGCCTGCATCGACGCATGCCATGGGTACCACAATGTGCCGACTATTCCAGGCACCCAGGACGTGAAGTGGCTGTGGACGGATAAATTTGAGCACGTGTTCCCCGAGCACCCCAACAATTACCTCCCCGAAGACGTGGAGCACAGGGATTTTCTGTTGCTTTGCAACCATTGCGAAAATCCCCCGTGCGTACGTGTGTGCCCCACCAAGGCCACGTTTAAACGCGAGTCCGACGGTATCGTGATCATGGACATGCACCGCTGCATCGGGTGCCGGTTCTGCATGGCTGCCTGTCCTTTTGGCGCGCGCAGCTTCAATTTTGGCGATCCCCGGCCGTATATCAAAGTGGAAAATCCCATCTACCCGACGCGGATGCGCGGTGTCGTTGAAAAATGCAACTTCTGCGCCGAGCGTCTGGCCAAAGGGCAGATGCCTGTTTGCGTGGAGGCCTCCAACGGCAAGATCCTGTTCGGTGATCTGGACGATCCCGATTCGGAAGTGCGCGCCGCGTTGCGGGAGAATTTTTCCATTCGCAGGAAACCTGCTCTGGGCACGGGGCCCAGTGTCTACTACATCATTTAAAGGGTGTGAGGGTAAACCATGCTTGAGAAAGCCATCAAAGGACCACCGAGCTATTGGATCTGGCTGCTTTTTCTCGGCGGGGTGGCCACCGTCGGAGTGATTGCCTATATCTTTCAGTTGATATTCGGTCTGCAGCTGACCGGGATGAGCCGCGATGTCTCCTGGGGATTCTACATCGCGCAGTTCACCTATCTGGTCGGCGTCGCGGCCTCGGCAGTCATGCTGGTGCTGCCTTATTATTTCCATCATTACAAACCGTTCAAAAAGATGATCATCCTGGGCGAGTTCATGGCTATTGCCGCCGTGTCCATGTGCCTGTTGTTCATCATTGTGGACCTTGGTCAGCCGCAGCGGGCCATGAACGTTATTCTCCACCCCACCCCCGGTTCCATCCTGTTTTGGGATATGATCGTTCTCAACGGCTACTTGTTTCTGAATCTGGTCGTGGGGTGGGTCACGCTGCAGTCCGAGCGCTTTGAAGTCGATCCCCCTAAATGGATCAAGATCTTCGTCGTGATTTCCATCTTCTGGGCGGTCAGCATTCACACCGTGACGGCGTTTCTGTACGCCGGCATTCCCGGCCGCCACTACTGGCTCACCGCCATCATGGCCGCCCGCTTCCTGGCTTCGGCGTTCTGCTCAGGTCCGGCCATCCTGCTGCTCTTGGCCTTCCTGCTGAAGCGTATCGCCAATTTCGACCCGGGCAAGGACGCCATCAAGTCCCTGGCCAAGATCATCACGTACGCCATGGGGCTCAACGTGTTCTTCTTCCTGCTCGAAGTCTTCACCGCGTTCTATTCCGGCATTCCGGGTCACGAGCACTCCATAGTGTACCTGTTCTCCGGATTGGAAGGACACGGACAGTGGGTGCCTTTCATGTGGACGGCGGCCATTCTCGCCATTTTATCCCTGGCGCTGCTCATGCCGCCCAAACTGCGCGACAATCACGACCTGCTGCCCTGGACCCTGGCCATCCTCGTGCTAGCCACCTGGATCGACAAGGGTATCGGCCTGCTGGTCGGCGGTTTCACGCCCAACATGTTTGAAGGCGTCACCGAGTACACCCCCTCCGTTCCTGAACTCGCGATCGCGCTGGGCATCTATGCCATCGGCGCCATTATCCTCACGGTGTTGTGGAAGATCGCGATCTCAGTGAAACGCGAGGTTGGCCACGCCTAAGCTGCCGTATTTGTAAGAATATACACAAAAAACCCGCTCCACCGGCAAAGGTGGGGCGGGTTTTTTTATGGAGAATATCTTGGGGAAGAACTACATGTAATACCGTTTCCTGTTCATAATGTCGGCGCAAGGCACCTCTTTCTACATGATTGGAGGAATTACCAAGCTCCGGACAGTGCCAGGAGTAATATGATATCTATCTGATGTTATTGAGTTTAAAGTTCTGAAAAGGGGAGTTCAGGGGGGAAGAACCTTTTTCAAAAACTTCAGTCCTTGGGCGCGGTCGTTTCGCGCCTTAGGGATGACGATAGCAGCGCTGGTTTCCCCCGGAAAATTTCATAATTTATTCTAAAAATGGGAAATGGTATAATACCATTTCCCATTTCTAGTTTATTTAATGAGTATTCCCCTCGAAAAAACACCGTCGGAAGCAATCACGTTTCAAAGTCCGCATGTTTAAGAAGTGAGCGGCCTTCACTCTGGACAATGTTATTCCTGAGTGAACGCCCCTTGCTGCGTAAGGATTTCTTCCAGAGTCAGGGCGAAGTTTTCCAGGTCCTTTTTGTCGATCGTCAAGGCCGGGAGCAGGCGCAGCACGCGCTCCTGGGTGCAGTTGCAGACAAATCCCTTATCAAGCAGCCGGGTCCAGACGTCCTTGGCCGGGAAGCTCAATTCGATACCGAGCATCAGCCCTTTGCCGCGCACGTCGACAACCGCTTCCGGGAAGCGCTCCCTGATTGCCGCAAAGCGTTGTAAGGCCCATGCGCCGAGTTCGGCGGCACGGGCTGCGAGTTTGTTCTGCAGCATGATTTCGACAACCTTGAGCGCAACGGCGGCAAGAACAGGGCCGCCGCCGAACGTCGTTGCATGGCTGCCGGGGGCGAAGCCCTGGGCCGCGGTGTCCGTGGCCAACATCGCCCCCATGGGCAGACCGTTGCACAAACCCTTGGCCGTGGTGATGATATCGGGCTCCAGTCCATATTGCTGATGGCACCAGAACGTACCGGTGCGGCAAAAGCCTGTCTGCACTTCGTCTACAATGAGCAACAGCTCACGTTCTTTGCACAAATTGGCGATGGCTTGCGCCACGCCTGGCGCCATGACGCGGATGCCGCCTTCGCCTTGGACCATCTCCACCATGATCGCGGCGGTATTCTCAGTGATGCAGGATGCAAGTCCTTCCGGATCGTTCCAAGGGGCGTAGACGAATCCCGGCAACAACGGCTCGAAGCCGTCATGCAATCGTTCCTGTCCTGTGGCGGCAAGGGCGCCCATAGTTCTGCCGTGGAACGACCCCTGAAAGGTGACGATTTCGTAAGCGTCGCGTTGCAACACTTTGCGCATGTAACGGCGTGTGAGTTTTATGGCAGCTTCATTGGCTTCGGCTCCGGAGTTGCAAAAAAAGGCTTTGTCCGCATGGCAGGTTTCCAGGAGCGCCTCGGCGAGCAACACTTGTTCCCTTGTATAAAACAGGTTGGACGTATGCACCAGGGTTTGGGCCTGTTTAGCCATTACCTCGGCTAGTTCCGGGTGAGCATGCCCCAGGTTGCAGACAGCCAGTCCGGCCAACAGGTCCACGTACTCGCGACCGTCCAGGTCGTACAATCGGCTGCCTCGGGCTCGGGACACGGCCAGCGGATAACGGCCGTAGGTGCTGCATAAAACTTGTGCGTCCCTTGATTTGAGCTCATCAAAGCCCATGCCCATGGCGAACCTCCTTGAGGTTATGCCGTGTGTTCACGGCGTGTACGGTAAAAACGGTCCGGCACGTGCCGCAACCGTCTGTAACGCTAGTAATGTATTCCTTGGGTAATGGAAAGTACAGTGAGGAGCGTTTTCTTTCCGGATGCAGCTCCGAACAGGTGCGGGGCGGTGTTTCAAGTAAACTATCGCTTGCCCTCCAGGCCTCGGGAGGGTAGGGCTTTGCTCCAAGTCATGCGCAAGATATCAGAGAACATAACCACCATTCTCGTGTGTCAACTGCGGCAGATCGGGGACGTGTTATTGAGCACACCAGCGCTGCGGCTGTTGTCCGAACGCTTTCCGCAAGCCGGGATTCATCTATTTACGGAGGCCAAGTGCGCCCCCATTGTTGCGCACAATCCGCGGTTGGAGCGTGTGTGGAGCGTCGATAAAGCGCTGCTCACCCATTTGGGTAAAGAGCTGGCTTTTTATTGGCAAGTGGCCAGGCATGGGTTTGATCTGGTGGTGGATTTTCAGCAATTGCCGCGTTGCCGCTGGGTGACTGCCTTTTCCGGGGCGTCCGTGCGTCTGAGTTATCCGCCGCCGTGGTACAACAAGCTGTTGTATACGCATTGGACCGCCCCCAAAGCGGGGTATGCGGCCATGGCCAAGGCAAGCATTCTTGCGCCCCTGGGCATAACATGGCAGGGGGAGCGTCCTGAACTGTACCTGTTGGAGGACGAACGGCAACGGGCTCGCGAGATGTTGTTTGCGCTCGGACTGGGTGGCGGCGACGTGCTGGCGAGCGTGGACGCGACGCATCGCCGGAGTTCGCGGGCCTGGCCTCCCGCCTATTGGGGGCGTTTGCTGGCGTTGCTCGGCGCTCAGGCGCCCCATATGAAATTTCTTTTGCATTACGGCCCCGGGGAAGAGAGCGTGATTGCCCAGGTCGTTGCCGCGGCTCACGCCGCGGGACTGGACGCAAAGCGCGTTCTTGTGCCGCAACAGGTGTTGGGTCTGCGGGAAATGGCGGCCTGCGTCGGCGCATCGCACATTCATGTGGGCAACTGTTCAGCGCCCCGGCATGTAGCCGTAGCTCTGGGCACGCCCAGTTTCACCATCCTGGGGGCCACCAGCGGCTCCTGGACCTTCCCCTCTCCCGAACATACGCATTTTGCCCTGCGTGACGTGCGCCCCCTTGATTGCCAGCCGTGCAATAGAAACAGCTGCCCCTTATATGGGGCGCCGCGTTGTCTGGTGGAACTTGAGCCTGAAATGGTACTTCCGCGGCTCCTGGAGCACCTGCGCCGGCATGCGCCTATGATGAGTGCAAGTTACGGAAACGCTGATTAATTCACTGGATATGCGAGGGGGAAACCCTTAGCGTTGCTGTCGCCATCCGTAAGGCGCGAAACGACCGCGCCTAACGGCTGCCGCTAAAAAGGGTTCTCCCCCCGGAAAAACCTAACAAGTCTTTAATCAGAGCTTCCTTAAGCCTCATGTCCGTTTGAAAGGACGCTTTGATAGACATTCAAGGTTTGGCGCAAAAATTCTCTGCTTGTGAGTTGGGCCAGGCGTTGCTTCTGGTGTGCGCACAAAGTCTGGCGGTAGTCGGTGTCGCCCACGGCCCTGGCGATACGCGATTGCATAGCGTCCACATCACCCGGTGGGCAAAGCGCGTTCGCATCCAACAGGTCCGGCATGACGCCCACGTCCGTACTGATCAATGGTCTGTCGCACGCCATGATTTCAAGGGCCGCCCTCGCGATGGCCTCGGACCAGAGCGAGGCGACCACTCCCACATCCATGGCCGCGATGCATGCCGGAACATCGTCGCGGCGGCCGGTGACGCGCACATACCCCTCCAAGCCCAGTTCCTGAATCCAGGTTTGGATTTGACTTGTGGGTAGGGCGCTGTCGTGCCCCACAAGCAGAACCCGGAGTTGTTCAAGCCCGGTTTGCCGTAGATTCGCCACGGCTTTGAGCAACTCGTATTGCCCTTTCACCTTGTCGAAACGCCCCACCAATCCTATGACGAAATCGTCGTCGCCATAACCAAACTCGCGCCGCACGCGCATGCGTTCCTCGGGCGAAAACCGGAAGCGCCGCACATCCACGCCCCCGTATATGGTCCACAATTTTTTGGGGGAAACGCCCAGCACGTCGCGGCAATAGGTTGCCAGTTTCGTATTTGTGAGAATAACGGCGTCGGCGGCATGGTTGTGCAGCCAGCGGTTGCCCATGGTATTTTTTGGGGGGCGCTGGTCGCCACGGGTGCGGATCAGCTTGAAGGTGCCGGAGTGTTTGCGCAGCAGTCCCCAGAGGAAAAAGCTTTCGCCCCTGTGGCAATTTACGATATCCGGATTGTACATCCGCACGAGTTTACGCATGTTCGCGTAAGTTTTCGCCAGTATGTACGGGTTGTTGCTGTTCAGGTCGAGATGTCGGGTTGCAAGCCCCATTTCCTTTGCCCGGGCCAGCGGAGGGGAATCCCGAATGCCAATGACCAGGACACGGTGTCCGGCGTCGTGCAAAAGGTTTGCGAGTTCAACGGCGTACCATGCCGTAGCGTTGTACCAACGCACGTTGATGACCTGAAAGATTTTCATTGTCGGGTCTCCAGGTCCGCACAATAGGCCCGCGTCGAGAAAGGGTCAAACGAAATGCTCTTTTTTCCATGGGAAGCTTGCTGTATGGAGTGCGTCATGATGGTTGAGAAAAGGAGATGAGATAATGACACAAGAGCTTGATTTTGAGAATCCCGTATTGCCGGGAGAGTGGGAGCCGCACGACGCCGTGTGGATCGGTTGGCCGCACAACGCCAGTGATTGGCGTCCCAAATTCGCCGCCATACCTTGGGTTTTCGCGGATATGGTCAGGTTGCTCGCGCCGTCGGAAAGGGTGATGGTGCTGGTGAACGACGAAGCGCACGAGCTCAGGGCCAGGCGCGTGCTCGATAATGTTTTTCCTGGGTGGAACGCTCCCGATGCCGGTGAGCACAAGGGAGTGACACTCGTGCGCAGGATCACGGATAGAGGCTGGACACGCGATTTCATGCCTTTTTTCGTCCGGTGCGCAACAGGAGGCGCAGCGGTGGATTGCCGCTTCACCGGCTGGGCTCGCTATCCCAATCATGAAAAGGACGATGCCGCAGGCACGGCCATGGCCGCCGCTCTCTCCACGCAAGGGGGCCTGAAGCATGTTACGGCGTTGTACAAGCGGCGGCATGTGGTCATAGAAGGCGGCGCGGTCGATTCCAACGGCCAGGGAACGCTGCTGGCCACGGAGGAGTGTTTGCAGCACCCGGATCGCCAGGTGCGTAATCCCGGATGGAGCAAGGAGGACTACGAGGCCTTTTTCGCGGCGTATCTCGGCGTGACCCGCACCATCTGGCTGGACCGGGGCATTGCCGGAGACGACACCCACGGCCATGTTGATGATTTCTGCCGATTTGTGGCGCCGCGCACCGTGCTTTTGTGCGAGGAGCGGGATGGGGCGGACCCCAACCACGAGGCCCTGGAGCGCAATCGTGAACGTCTTGAATCCGTGCGTTTTTCAGATAACGGACGCCTGGAGATCATACGTTTACCCATGCCGCCCAAAGTTTATTTCGCTGGCGAACGGTTGCCAGCCAGTTACGCAAATTTCTACATCGGCAACAAGGTGGTGCTGACGCCCACATTCAACGCCCCTGCGGACCGTGAGGCCCTGGGCATTATCGCCGCGTTGTTTCCGGGGCGGACGGTGGTGGGCCTGCATGCGGGAGATTTGATCCAGGGGTTGGGCGCGGTGCATTGCCTGACACATGAGCAGCCGCGTTTCTAGCGCATTTTCGCCTTGAAACAAGGCTCTCCCCTGAAACAATTTCCAAT
>CAZFCK010000131.1:0-13254 GCA_964517355.1 uncultured Desulfovibrionaceae bacterium
AATTGGAAATTGTTTCAGGGGAGAGCCTTGTTTCAAGGCGAAAATGCGCTAAAAAGGCGCCGCCGGGTGATTGCCCGACGGCGCCTTGCTAATTGTTATATCTCAATGTTGAGGATTAGAGGATCTTTTTTCTGGTGACGAACAATCCGGCCAACGCCAGGGAGATGAAGAAGATGAGACCGCCGCCCAAGGGCACGGGCTTCACGGGAGTGGGCTCACCTTCCACAAACACGGTCATGGCGTTGGAAGGCACCTTGTTGGCCGTGACGATCAACAGGCCGCTGGTGACAGTGTCAGGCACCTTGATGGTTATTTCGGTGTTGGTCCACGCTGTCACGTTGTCGGTCGGAATACGGGTGCCGCTGATGCTCACGTTGTTGGTGTCGGAGGCGCGTTTGCCCACACCGGGATCATCGCCGAAGTAGTTGCCGTAAATGATCAGGGTGTCGCCGTGGGAAACCGTGTACTTGCTCAAGGATTCCAGGGCGGGGCCGGACCATGCCGTGGTCTTGGCGATGGTCGAAGCCTTCACCGTACTGTCGTCCTGGGCGACAACCGCCACTGTTAAGGTGTTGGAGGTGTTGTTGGCCGTGCCGGCGGGGACGGTGGTGGTCGCGGTAACGACCTGCGAGCCATTGGCGTCCAGGGTCACGCTGGCGGGGATGGCGCTGGTGTCGTCCCATCCCAGGGTGCTGCTCTTCGAGATGTTGAATGTGCGCGACGTATCCGCCAGGTTTTTAATGGTGAAGGAATACGTCGTGCTGTCGCCGGGGGCAACAACCTTCTCCTCGCTGCCCTCGCGGGTGACGCTCACCGTGCCGGCGGACAGGGTTACCTTGGCTTCGCGCACAAGGTCGCCCCCGTCCGTTACGCCGAGCTTGTAGTCGCCGGAATCGGTGAACGTGGTCTCGCCGCCGAACGTACCGTCGTTGGGCAGGCCGTCATTGTGCAGGCCGTCGTCGTAAAGGGTCAGCGGGGTCTTGCCCGTTCCGTCGGCCTTCACAAGATAGAACTCAAGGGTCTCGCCGTCCCACGGAGCGGCGATGTCGGATGCGGTATAGACTACCGTGGTGCCGAGGCCGGGTTCTCCAGGACCGCCGGGGGCGGTCGCGGGCACCAGGCCGGGGAAGGTCACCGTGACGAGGAGTTTGTCTCCCACGCCGACAGCGGTGGTCGAGGAGTCGAAATCAAGGGATTCCACGGAGAGACAGGTGACGCTCACGTCGTATTCCCTGTCGGATTCCGTATTCACGGTCCAGGAACCGGCCAGCAGGGCCGGGGAGGTGATGACGTACATGGTGCTGTTGCCCGCGGTGGTGATAGCCACACCTTCGGTTTCAGCGGTCATGGTCACGCCGTTAGGATCAAGCAGGGAAACGATTCCGGTGGCGCCGGTGCGCACGTCGAAAATGACCACCAGTTTCGTTACCGAAGAGTCCACCATGAAGTTGTTGGAGGCGGTTCCCGCCGCGAAATGCACTCTCTGGATCGCGGAAGAGGAAAGCGCTTCCTCAAGGATCATGTCCGTGGCCTCGGAGATGTTCGCGCTGGAGACCGCGAAGTAAAGACCGCTGGTGCCGTAGGAGAGTTCTTCACCCGCCGTGTAGGCGCTGATGTCGGCAGCCAGGGCGTGGGGCGAATCAAGCATGGCGCTGTCGAAGCCTTCCTGGTCGAAGTTCACGCTGTTCTGTTGGCAGGAGCCGTTGACCGGGTCATTGCAGTCCGCTGCCAGGTCGTAGGAACAGGTGCCCAGAATGGTGGAATGCAGCTTACAGCCGGCGCCGATGAGGTTGCTCAGGGTGATGAGCATGCGCCCCGCGTCGCCGTGCGAGCTGGCGTCGGTCATCCACCAGACATCGCTTTTGGGCAGCTTGGCGGCCGCGTTGTCCAGGGCGCCGTAGCCTTCTTCCGGGCAGTCCCCACCGCCGCCGGCCGAAAGGTTGTTGACCCAGGTCGTAATGACGTCGGGATCAACGGTGGCGCCCACATTGGTCACGTAGTCCTTATACGTCGTGAGATGGTATTTGGCGAAGGTTCCCGCATTCTTGAGAGCGGCGATCTTGCTGGTCAACGTAGATTTCACGCTGGCGATTTCATCCCACATGCTGCCCGTGTCGTCCACGACAAAGGCCAGCTTTTGAGGAATCACGATCAGGGTGTGCGTCCAGGTATGGTCTGGAGCGCTCACAGCCGAAGCGTGGGTGATGGTCTTGGTGCCGTTCCAGGGGTCGTGGATGAGCACGTTGGCCGAATCATCATAGCCGTAGAGCACGATGAAGTGGCCGCCGCCACCGGTCCATCCGTAGCGCATGATGATGGGGCTGTCGTCGTCGATGGCGGTCTTGACCGCGTCCCAGCTCAGAGCCGAGGCTTTGTTTTCGGATTTTGCCCCCCAGTTTTCCAGAATGGCTTGCAGACTGCCGGCTTTGCCGTACATCCAGTTGGGCTGGTTGCAGATGGCGCCGCCGGAGTCGGCCGTGGTGCAGCAGTTCGCCGCGCCCCAAGCGTTTTTGTCCCTGGCCCAGTTGGCCATGGCGCATTGCGTGGGCACGGTGATGGACCTGGTGTATCCCAGGACCATGTAGGAGGAGCCGGCCCAGCACCAGTTTGTCTCTTCCTGCTTCGCATAGGTGATATCAAGACTTTTCGCCGCTAGCGCCAAGGATGGCAGCAGCAATGCCATGGCCAGGAAGGCCGCCAAAAAATAACGCGCCTTATTCAGTCTCATACGAAATGTCCCCATGTGTTTAATCGCCAGGAGGAATATCCTGGTTCGGTGGAGTTGAAGATACGTTGTCTAACAGGGCCCCAGCCTGGTCTCGTGTTAATATCTGTGCGTTTGCTTCAAGCGTCCCCAAGAGGTTGACCCAGGTCCAGGCTCCGTCTTTCTCGGAGAGCAGGAGGTCGTAGTTGGGACTCATGAAGCGGACATATCGCAATGAAGTGAAGGAAGCGTCCGCGGACAGGCCGAGTTTCGCCAGACCCGAGGCGAGTCTGTTGGCGAGAAAGGCGTCGCCCACGGCGAACGCTTCATACGTGTTGTCTTCATTAGCCTTCACGCTGACAATGCAGCGGATCTGGCCGTCCACCCCCACAGGGACGATCCAAAACAGCGGAGCCACGGCCATGGCTTGTTCAACACTTTGTACGGAGAGGGGATCTTTGGTGCGGTCGGGTTGGTAGACTCCCAACGGTTGCAGAACAATGGCGCGCTGCACTTCAAGGGCGTTGCCGAAGCCGTAAGCGTCGAGGGAAGATAAAGGGGGCGCGTCGCCCCAGGCCTTGAAGCGTTCCGCAGCTGCCTGGCGTATGGCCTCGTCATCAGCCGCGGCGCAAGGCGAAGGTGACAGCAGGGTCATGGCGGCCAAAAAGAACAGAGCAATGATAGCGCTTGGTATCATTAATAATCGCAATGTATTACTCCCTTAGACGTTGTTAAATTGCCAATGAATGATCATTTCTTGCAGCGTGCGGGCAACAAAGCGCAGAAGCGAAGGACTCCTGCTTCCGGCGCAACACTGTGATCAAACAACGTACAATATAGAACTACAACTTGTTGAAGAAGCGAAGGATGCACGGTAGGGACTGTGCCGGACAGGAACACGCAGGAAGAGAGATGCTTGAATCCCCTTATGTGCATCTCCAAAAATGCATACCCCCCCTTTTAAAATAAGTAGCATTTTTTTATTAATTAAACTAGATGGTTGAGTTTGATATGCCTGATATCGTAAAAAATTAGTCGTATTATTATTTCTACGCTAATGCCATCTTTGCGTCAAGATGGCTTTGTGAGAATTTTGTGTTATCAGCGCGCCATGGTGGTCCCCAATGGGTCCGGTAGGCTGATATCTGATGTCGTGTTTAAAAAAAATATTACATAGCGGAGTTGTCATCATACTACCTGTTCGATAATTTTGTTAGGAAACAACGTTGGCGTGGATACGGAGCGGCCGTTTGTTGGCGATCCACTCATGCTTCCTCGATGAAGAATCAATCGATGTCCACTGAAAAAAAGTGCTGGCCGTACGAATTTTTTGTATTACTACGCAGGATAAAACGTAAGGGCGCATGCATGGCAACATCTTTCGTCCCGCTTCGGCGCCTGAAAAGATGAGCTGTTCATAAAACTTGATCAAATATATGAAAATCAATTTTTTGTGCCGGGATGATCTGGACGATGCCGGTATGTTGCGTTAAAAATCCCAAGTGGTGTTTTGGCTGTCTCATGGCTCCAAGATCAGGAGGCTGCATGCCGGGCCAGGAAAATAATTTTTGCGATGCATTTCAACTCGCCCTGGAATGCGTTGATGAATTGGTCGCCATTGTTGACAACGAGCACATCTACCGTATGGCGAACCGCGCCTTTCTTGAAAAACGCGGTCTCTCGCGTCAGTGCGTTGTGGGGGCCGGAGTGCGCGATGTGCTCGGTCAGGAACTCTATACGCGGATTTTGCCTCACCTGGAGCGTTGTTTTCAAGGATACAGGGTGGAATACTTCCTCGACGTGGTCTATCCGGAAGACGGCATGCGGCATCTCCACGTCAGCTACACGCCGTTGCAGGAAGAGGACGGCGCTGTGGGGCGGATTCTTTCCATCATTAAGGATGTGACCTCCGTCAGGCAGATGGAGGACATCTCCCGCCGCCACGACGCCACCTATGCCAAGTTGTTTCTCGAATCGCCGGCCGTCATGCTCGTCGTCGATCCCGGTACCGGGCTTATTATCGACAGCAACAACGCAAGTTCGCTGTTTTACGGACGCAGCAAGGAAGAGCTTTGCCTGTTGCCCGTCAGTGAACTCGAAGCCCCGGAGTGCAGGGGAGATATGCTTCGGTTTGGGACACATCGGACTGCGACGCTGGCGAGCAGGCATGTTGCCGGCCTTGCGTGCAAGGATGTTGAAATCCATGCCTCAACGCTGAACGCCGGACCGGGGCACATGCTCCATTTTACGATTCATGATGTCGACGATTCGCGAAAGCAGGCTGTGCGTAACGCTTTTTTGGCTTCCATCGTCCATTCGACGCATGACGCCGTGATCGGCATGCGTCTTGACGGGGGCATTCTGAGTTGGAACAAGGGCGCGCAGAATGTTTACGGATATGCCGAAGAGGAAATGATCGGCGCCGATGTGCGCGTTCTCGTTCCTTCGCCATTGCTGGTTGAATTCGAATCCCTATTGCAGCGCGTACGCCAGGGGGAGCAAGTGGATAGTCATGAATCCCGCCACTTGCGTAAGGACGGCGCCATTGTCTGGGTTTCTCTCATTTTTTCTCCCATTAAAGACGAGCGGGATGTCATCAGGGGCATATCCGCCATAGCGCGTGACATTACGGAACGAAAAGATGCCGAACATCGTATCGCCATGCTCGCCGGCGTAGTGGAACACGCCCAATACGGCATCATGATTCTGGATCGGGAGTTTCGCGTCAACTATGTCAATGTGGCCTTCAGCAGGCTTACTGGGCTCAGCGCCCGGGAGATTCTCGGCAGCCCCGCGCAAGCGCTTTTGCAACAGGTGGAGGTGGAGTGTTTCGAGAATTCCGTACTCGGAATGGCGTCATGGGAAGGACGGCTTGCGCTTGTCGGCGCCCCCGGCAGGGTGTTCAAGGCCCGGGCGTTGACGTTTCCGGAACCTGGAGGCGTGGGGCGCAACAGGGTTTGCATTTTGCGCGACAGCAGCCGCGAGGACGCACTGGAGCTGCAATTGCGGCAAGCGCAAAAAATGGAGGCGTTGGGAACCCTGGCCAGCGGCGTGGCCCATGATTTCAACAATGTTCTCGCGTCGATCATGGTGAACGCGGAGACGGGACGCATGCTGGGAGACACGTTGCATCCCATTTTGCGCGAGTGCCTGGACGATATCAACCGCTCCAGCAAACGCGGCGCTGAATTGGTGAAAAATATCCTGACCTTTTGCAGGCAGGCCGAGCAGGAGCTCAAGCCGTTGCATATGCAGTCGGTTGTCAAGGAGACCATCAAGCTCTTGCGCGCCACGCTGCCTGTCTCGCTGGAACTGAAATTTTTCTATGCGGCTGAAGAGGCCGTCGTCATTGGAGATCCGTCCCAGATTCATCAGGTGGTCATGAATTTGTGCCTGAACGCCATGCAGGCCATGCCCAACGGCGGCGTGTTGGAGGTGCGGCTTGAGATGACGCAGGGGCACAATGTGCATGGGGAGAAGCGGCAGTATGTGCTGTTGCGTGTGGCGGATCACGGTTGCGGGATTCCCGCCGAGCTTTTGCCGCGTGTTTGCGATCCGTTTTTCACCACCAAAAAGCCGGGCGAGGGCACGGGGCTTGGTTTGTCCATAGTGCATGGAATTGTTTCAAGTTATTCCGGAACAATGGATATCGCGTCGCGGCCGGGAAAAGGCACTGTGGTTTCGGTGCGTCTGCCTCTGGTCGAGATGCATGCGCAGCAGCAAGAGGCCGCGGCCAAGCCGATGCTTCCGGGAAAGGGCAAATTATTGCTTGTGGTGGATGATTCCATCATGCTGCATTCCCTGGAGCGGGGGTTGCGTATGTTGGGGTACGAGCCGCTTGCCGTTTCCTGCCCCCGCCGCGCGCTGGATTTTTTCGTCAAGGAAGGCGCGGCGGTGGAATTGCTGCTCTGCGATCAGGAGACGCCGGGACTTTCCGGGGTGCAACTCGTTGCGGCCTTGCGGGAGTTGGCGCCGGCAATTCCGGTGGTGCTTTTCGCTCAGGACGGATTGCAGCCAGGCTCCGCTACAGTCCGTGACCTGGAGCCTTGCGAGCTGTTGCAGAAACCAGTATCGGTTGTGGAGCTGAATAACGCTATCCGCAGGCTCCTCCAGCAAGGCGGAGCAGACCCCCAGGCATAAGGCCAAAGCCCATGGCCAGGCTTTTGATCATAGAAGACGACACCTTGTTTAACGCGACTCTGGCGCGCTCCCTGCAAATGCTGGGACATAGAGTGACGCAGGCCCACAGCCTGGAAGACGGGCTGCTTGCCGCCGGACAGGGCTGCGACGTTATTTTTTTGGATGTCAATTTACCGGACGGCAACGGGCTTGAGGCTATTTCCAGCATGATGCGAGGCGCCTTGCCTGCCGAGGTCATCGTCATCACGGGAGAGGGCGACGCCCATGGCGCGGAACACGCCATGCGCTTCGGCGCCTGGGATTATCTGGAGAAGCCTTTTAGTCTGGATAAGATGATTCTCACCTTGAAAAGGGCGTTGGCCTATCGCGAGCAGAAAGCAAAGCCGCAATTGCCGCTCCTCTACCGGGAGGGCATAGTCGGCGGCAGTCCTGAACTTGGAATGTGTTTGGAAATGCTCGGCAGGGCCGCCGGAACGGACGCTCCGGTTTTGCTGTTCGGCGAGACAGGGACGGGCAAGGAGCTTTTCGCCCGGGCTTTGCACGCGAACAGCCGCCGGGCCGGCAAGCCTTTTGTGGTTCTCGATTGTGCGGCCATTCCGGATACCCTTATTGAATCAGAACTCTTCGGACATGACAAAGGCGCCTATACCGGGGCTATCCGCGACAAACAGGGGTTGGTTTCGCAGGCGGATGGCGGCACTCTTTTTCTGGATGAAATCGCGGAAATGCCCTTGCATCAGCAGAAGGCGCTCCTGCGCCTGTTGCAAGAGAAGCGTTATCGCCCCGTAGGGGCGCTGCAGGAACGCAGTAGTGATTTCCGGGTCGTTTCCGCCACGAACCGCGATTTACGGCAGCGTATCCGCGCGGGCGTGTTTCGCGAGGACCTTCTTTTCAGGCTTGAGGCGTTCCGGATCGAACTGCCGCCGTTGCGCATACGGCGAGGCGACATGCGCGAGTTGGTGATGGCGCGTGTCGATACGCTTTGCCGCAAATACGATATCTTGCCCAAAGGATTTTCCCCCTGTTTTTTTGAAGCGTTGTGCGCATACGATTGGCCGGGAAACGTACGTGAACTTTTTTACGCTTTGGAACGGGCGTTGTTCACCGCCGGGGGAGGCTCGATACTTTACGCCAAGGATTTGCCGGGAAAAGTTCGTGCGGCCATGGCCTGTTCCAACTTGTCGCCCACCTTGCGGTCAAATGACGATACGTTTGCCGACAACGTCCCCATGCCCTCCCTCAAAAAGTTCAGATTCGCCGCGGAAAAAGGTTATTTGGAGGAGTTGTTGCGGCAGACAAAAGGCAATGTCTCCCAGGCCAGCCGTATGGCCGGTATATCAAGGCAACATATGCATTTGCTGATGCGTAGGTATAAGCTGGCACATGGATAGCAGTGTAAATAAATTATTGCATGTGTAGTATGTTTATGACATGTGTCGTAAAAATATTACATCCTGATGCCTCCATCGCAAAGGGCCGCCCCTGGAAACGCCTTACTTCACGGTGATGCCCGGGTAGTCTCATGTTGGCATGTTCTTTGTATCTATAAATCGATATGGGCATGGAGAACTCATGAAACAGATAATGGTGGTAGATGACGACTCTCTGGTGCGCAAATCTTTGTGCAGAGGATTTCGACTGCATGGGTATGCATCGGTGGGGTTCGCAAATGCGAAAAATGCGTTGGAGCATCTAGCGCAAAATAAAGTCGATGTGGTGATCTGCGATTTGTTTATGCCGGAAATGGATGGATTGGAGTTTTTAGCGGAATTGCAAAAAATGCCGAGCAATCCCAAAACAATCATGATTTCGGGAGGCTCTTCAGAACTCGGGATTCCGCCCAATAAATATCTCAAAATGACGAGAACGTTTGGAGCCGCGGCTGTTTTGAAAAAGCCTTTTTCCTTGAGCGAGCTGCTGGTTCTTGTTGAATTCGACGATGTGCAGGGCTGTTGGAACCATACGGAGCACTGCGAAGTTGATCGATAAAGCATGCCGGCTATGGAAGGGGTTCCGCCCCAGACGCCAACGAAGCCTCGGAAAAATGTCAGTTGAAAAATTTATTATTTGGTTTGGCCGTGTTATCCGTATCGCTGTACTTATCCTGATGGTGAAGCGTATAAAGAGTAAAGCGGGAATGAAGTCGCTTGCAAATCATCCACGGTTGGTGGAGTTCCCCGCGAAGCCGCACTACGTCTTTACCTCGACTTTCTGAGCAGGACGCATACTGTAACATTGTATATTTGTTGAAAGAATAAGAATAAAATTGTCCGTTATCCGGCGTCCAGGGGCCTCCCCTGGCCGTCGTGCGGGCGCGAAAGCCCGCGACTTTATTCTTTTTTTCTTTAAGTCCGAAAGTCGTATTCTTTACCACGTAAGCAGTCCAGCCGGTTGTTTAGCGCATTTTCGCCTTGAAACAAGGCTCTCCCCTGAAACAATTTCCAATTGTTCCAGGGAAATGCATAAGAGCATCTAGCGCTTTTCAAGCGTGAGATGCTCTAGCGTGATTCCGAATAAGGAAAGCTCCTGTATATAGCTGAGATGCGGGCAACGGGGGGTTTTAAGAAACGGGTCGTCCACTATGGATGGCCTGTTTTTTTTGGTGAAAAGCGTACCGCCGGAAAATACTGCGCAATCTTCCGCAGGAAAGTCATCCGGGGGAATCATAACGAATGAAAGATTGTCATGACGGTGAACACTTGCCGGGATATGATTTCAAAGGGTGGTATAATGAACATACACATGTTATATACGCCATTCAGAGCCGTGTTTGGAATACCATGGGGGGCTGTCGTCAATGGAGAGGAAAATCATCTGCGGATCGTGCATGGGGCCGCTCTTTTGCGGACTTGTGGCTTTCTCGCTTGCCGCCGTGTTGGAGTCAACCCTGTTTCCGCCTTGTGCGGCAGCCGCGCAGGAAACTGCGGTCCTGCCGTTCTATATGCAGAAGAGCACTTTATGCATGATTGGCGTGTCGGCCGCTGCAGTGGTGGCCGTCTTGGCGTTTTTTTGCTGTTCCATGAAACGGGCTGAAAAAAAACGCCAAGAGCAAGAGGAGGGGTACAAGCTGCTCATTGAGAGCGCCGGTGACGCCTTTTACGTGGCCGACACGTCTGGCCGGCTGTTGGTTGTGAATCGGGAGGCTGAGAGGCAGACCGGATATTCGCGCGAAGAACTATTGAGTATGTACGTCAGCGACGTGAATGTAACCTACACAAACATTAAAGAATTTAAGGGTTTTGCGCAAAGAGTGCTGCAACAGGGCATCCCCGCCTTTGAAACGATCCACAGACGTAAGGATGGAACCTGTTTTCCCGTAGAGTTACGGGTGGCGCACACCCAATCGGAAGCCAATCCGCTCCTATTGGGCATAGCCAGGGATATCAGCGAAAGAAAACGCGCGGAAAGTGAATTGCGTTTGCGCGAATTTGCAATGGAAATCGCGTTGTACGCCAATCTGGATCTTCCTGACAGCACGCAGATGGAAAGCACGACCAACGAGCTGTTGCGCCAGCTTGGAGAAGAAACGGGATCGGACAGGGTCTATATATTCAAGAACAGGGAAGACAACGATACCGGAACCATTTATACGAGTCAGTTGTTCGAATGGGTGAGAGATGGCGTGGCGCCCCAGGTGGACAATCTCGAGTTGCAGGAGAGTCCTATCAGCGAATTCGCTCCCCGCTGGATAGACTTGTTGCGGCAGGGGAAAAGCGTGGTGGGCGAGGTCAGCATGTTTCCGGCGACGGAGCGCATGGTGCTGGAGCCGCAGGGCATTCAGAGTTTACTCGTGGTTCCCATTTTCGTGGGGAAGGACTTGTGGGGATTTCTCGGATTCGATTCCGTGCTCACTTGCCGGGAGTGGACCAAAGCAGAGGAAAGGGTCTTACGCATCGCGGCCACAGGCTTGGGTGCGGCTATCAACAGACAGATGGTGCAAAATCAGATGGTTGCACAACGCGATCTGCTGGACAGCCTCGTTGAAAACATTCCGTTGGGAGTCATTGTCTGGGACGAGCAAGGCAATCAGGTCCGCGTCAACCATGCCTTTACCGCGCTCACCGGGTACACGGCCGCGGAGGTGGCGGATCACGGGGCGTGGTACATGTGCGCCTATCCTCTGCATGCCCGAAACAATGAGGAGGCGCTCCACGATCGGGATGAACACGACCGCAGCATCATTCTAAGGGAATTGCCCGTAACCTGCAAAGACGGGGATGTGAAGGTTATGGAATGCAGGGGGGCTTTTCTCAAAGACGGCCGCTGCATTGTCACCATGGCGGACACAACGCAGCGCAAGCAGGCCGAGGAGGCCATGCAGCGGGCCACCCTGGAGGCGGAAACCGCCAATCGCGCCAAATCTGAATTTCTGGCCAATATGAGCCATGAGATACGAACGCCGCTCAACGGGCTCATGGGTATGCTGCAGCTTTTGCAGCTTGCGCCCCTCGGAGCGGAGGAGCTCGACTGGGTGGATACGGCAGTGCATTCGTGCCGCAGGCTGACGGAACTGCTCAGCGACATCCTGGACCTGGCGCGCATTGAAGCCGGCAAGTTGCTTGTGCGCAACGCCCCCTTTTGTTTGTCGGAAGTCGTCCATTCTGTTCACACCCTTTTTTCAGTCGCCGCGAATCAATCCGGCATCGCGATGACTGCGCATATCGATCCGGCAATACCTCCATATCTCGTTGGCGACGAACATCGCCTGCGGCAGGTGTTATCCAATCTGGTGGGCAACGCCATCAAGTTCACGGAGAAAGGCAAGGTGGTCATACGGGCCTCGCTGCTGCGCTCCGGCGACAATCCCAGAGTGCTTTTCATGGTGGAGGATACGGGCATCGGCATCCCAGATCATTTGTTGGAGCATATTTTCGAGGCCTTTACCCAGGCGGACAGTTCCTTGACCACGCGATACAAGGGCGCGGGCCTGGGGTTGCCGATTTGCAGGCAACTGGTGGAAATTATGGGCGGCGCCATGTCCTGCGACAGTGAAGTGCATGTGGGCACCACGTTTTATGTCAGCCTGCCTTTTGCCAGAGGCGATGCGCGCAGTGCGCCCGCCGAAGATGCGGCGCCGACAAAAAGGCAACCATTTCAGAATGGTGTGCGCATCTTGGTAGTGGAGGACGACGCAGTGAACAGACTGGCCATGATCAGGATGTTGGAACGCTCGGGAATCGAGGTGTTGCGAGCAAATGACGGCCAGGAGGCTTTGGAGGTGCTGCGGGAGCACGCTGTGGACTGCATTTTCATGGATATCCAGATGCCGCGCCTGGACGGCGAGCAGGCTACCAGGATTATCCGCACCGCTCCGGAGTTCGAACGGATGCGGAGTGTGCCCATCGTCGCGCTCACCGCCTATGCCATGCAGGACGATAAAGAACGTTTTCTGAAGGCGGGCATGGATGACTACATGGCCAAGCCTTTAGATTTCCAGGCAATCCTACAACTACTGGAGCGCCTTGGCCTGGCTGGATCTCCTTGAATCCGAGAATTCCCGCAGACGGTAGAGCGCGAGCGCAAACAAAGCTCCCAACGTGTCGGCGAGCATGTCCTTTTGCGCGTCCCACACGTCGCCCTGGCTGCCCAGAAATTCCATGCCGGCGTCGCCCCCTTCGAGCACGGCGTACCACCATTCGATGATTTCATACGCCGCTGCAACGGACATGATAAAGAACAGGCCAAAGGCGTAGGCAACGCCGCGCACGGCCCAGCCTTTGCGTTGCAGGAGTTCCGTGAGGGCGAATGCGTAAAAACCGACGGAAAAATGGCCGATCCGGTCGAAATTGTTGCGCTGGAACCCGAAGATGTCGGTGACCCAGTCGAAAGGGACGTTGGCGAACGTGTAATGCCCCCCAACGGCATGCCAAAAGAGCCATACCGCCATGAGCGCGTACGCCGTATTGGAAAATTTAAAACTTCGGTAAGTGGACACCAGCAGCAGAAAAACGATGATCAGGGGAATGTTTTCCGCCCACCATACGGGGCGTGAAACCGGATCAACGGCCAGGAGTGTCCAGCACAGCGCGTAGGCCAGGGCCAGAACGTGCGGAAAATATCTAATAAGAAAAGAGTTCTTGTACATGGCAATATCCTTGAAGCGTCTCGCTCGGAAGAGGGGGCGAGAGAGGCGCCTGGAGGCTGACGTATTTCGCCTTGAAACAAGGCTTGTACTTGGAGTAATAACCTATGATTTCAATTAAATGCATAAGAATATCCAGAGCGTTTCAACTTGAAGCTTTCGACTTTCTGAGTAGAAAGCAATCCATAACAGTCTGAATTTATTTAAAATTTTCACCTTCTCCCGGCGTCCAGGAGCCTCCCCTGGTCGTCGTGCGGGCGCGAAAGCCCGCGACTTTTTTCTTTTAGAGCATCTCACGCTTGAAAAGCGCTAGATGCTCTTATGCATT
>CAZFCK010000132.1:0-13252 GCA_964517355.1 uncultured Desulfovibrionaceae bacterium
CAGGGAAATGCATAAGAGTATCTAGCGCTTTTCAAGCGTGAGATGCTCTAATAAGGGCTGTTCGGAGTTATAATCTGCGCACCGTCGGCATTGCGGGGCGATACCCAAATTTCCAAAAGGGTGGAGAATTTCTCGTCCGTGATGTTCATTATGCAATATCTATCGACTTTCTCAAACACCAGGATGGTTCTGTTGGATTTGAAAGCGCTGCGCATTTGCCAATTATCCTTCATCATGTTGTTGATGAAAAAATTGGTCAAAGAAAGAATCTCAACCTTTCCTTTAAAAACCATAACGCCGGATTTGGATTGAGGCGTTTCAAGGATAAAGGAGTCAGCGGTCTGCAGCTCCATTTCACTGGGAACGAGAATATCATCAAAATCATAATAATAATCGGCGCCTTCGTTTTCAGGGGCCGGTGGCGCGCCGTTACTGGCGCTGTTCGATTGCATCTGAGCGCATGATGCGGTTGTGATCAACAATAACAAAGCCAGAATACGTAAAAAAGATGCTTGCATGGCATCCTCCAGAAAAAGTGCATTTTCCAAGATCTGTCTTAAAAGGGTTCTTTATCGTTCCGCAGAAAAAAAAGCCTGTTGCAGTTATCTGATTGCCAGGGGGGTGAATGGCGCCCTCTTCGGCGTCTGATAAAGCATGATTCCCTGACCGCCCTGTCAAGAATATTTCCAATGGGCGATGTTGCCAAGAGTGAACTGCCTCTAACTTGGGTTAGATATAATGTATTAAATGTTTTTGCAAAGAGGGTTCCGGGGAGAACCTGCGTCGCCGGACGAAAAAAAGTCGTATGCCGGCATTGTCGCGGCTCCGCACAATGAAAATACCGGTTGACTTTGCGCGTCAAGGTTCTCTACACACGCCCTGACGGTTTCATAAGCGAAAAATATAACCGAGCTTAGGTCAAACCGCAAATTTCTTTTTATCCGGGCATAATAAGTATGACGCATACGTCGCAACAGCTTGAAGCTGATTATGAATTGTCGAGTTACGATTATCCGTTGCAAGAAGGACAAATCGCCCAGGAGCCGCCTGAAAAGCGCGGCTCGTCGAGATTGTGCGTGCTTGACAGAAAGAGAGGGAACACGCTCACGGATTTCGCTTCCCTGGCGCAATATCTGCCCGACAACGCCTTGATCGTGGCGAACAATTCCAAGGTTGTGCCCGCGCGCATGCGGGGTATGAGTCTTTCCGGAAAAAATGCCGAATTCCTGCTGCTCACTCCCTTACCGTTGTTGCGAAGCGCGCTGCGCGATGGCGGCCAATGCGCTCAGGCTGAGGGACTGCTCAAGGGGTCGAAGCGTTTCCGCTCCGCAGATGAGATTATCTTCACACCGGAATTGCGTTTCCGCATCGAGGAAAAGAAAGGTTTCGGAAAAGTGCTGGGCACGCTTTGCTGGTCTGGCGATCTGGAGGCGCAGCTCGATCTGTGCGGCGAGCCGCCGTTGCCTCCGTATATAAAGCGCCCCACGGTGGCTACGGATACGCAACGGTATCAGACGGTGTATGCGCATGCTGCGGAGCCTGGGTCGGTGGCCGCGCCCACGGCGGGGCTGCATTTCGATGACGCCCACGTGCGTGCGTTGCGGGCCGCCGGTTTCGGCTGGGCGGAAGTGACGTTGTATGTGGGGTACGGAACGTTCAGCCCCATACGCTGCCAGGACATCCGCGAACATGAAATGCATGCGGAATTTGTCCGGATCCCTGAGCAGGCGGCTGTGGATATAGCGCAGGCCAAGGCCCAGGGACGTCCCGTGGTGGCCATAGGTACGACGGTGGCGCGCACTCTGGAAGGGGCTGTGCGTCTCACGGGGAAACCCGCCCCGTATACGGGATGGGTGAATCTTTTTATCTCACCGGGGTTCGATTTCAAGGTTGTGGATCACTTATTGACGAATTTTCATCTGCCCCGCTCGTCTTTGCTTGTGCTCGTTTCAGCCCTTGCCGGCCGGCGGCGGATTCTGAGCGCGTATGAACAGGCCCTGCAGGCCGATTTCAAGGTGTTTTCCTATGGAGACGCCATGCTGATCCTCTGAACCGGCAACGCTGCGTTGCGAGGCGTGGTGGCCGCATAACGCAGGGCATGGCGCGCATCGCCAGAGGTTTTTCCATTTTTCCATAGCGACATATCGCATAGCGTATAATACCCGCCGCGGCATGGTTCTTTTCATTTTGACGAAAAAGACGTACCTTGCCGCTGCAAGCCGGGGGAAATGACCACGCGAGCCAGAGATGAGGCGCGTTGGGCGTCATCAGGCCGTGCGTCATGCCGTAATACTATCTTGTCCCGTCACACCCCGAGCATAAACCGAAAAGGGAACTTTTCATGCCCCGTGTAGAGTTTCTTGATGAACGCTGCAAAGGATGCATGCTCTGCTCCACAGTTTGTCCCGTGGGCATTATCGTGCAGTCGGAGCGCTTCAATCAGCAGGGTTACAAAGTGGCCGAGGTCAAACCGGAAGACATGGAAAAATGTACCGGATGCACGTCGTGCGCCATGATCTGTCCGGATTACGCCATTCGGGTCTACAAGAAGCGCAAGGTCAAATCCGCGCAGGAGGGTGATGCCTGATGGCTCCGAGCAACGTAGAAAGAATATTTGTCAAAGGCAACGAAGCCGTTGCGCATGGCGCGCTTGCGGCAAAGGTGCGCTGTTATTTCGGCTACCCCATCACGCCGCAGAACGACATCCCGGAGATGCTTTCGGCCGCCCTGCCCAAGGCAGGAGGCGAATTCGTTCAAGCGGAGAGCGAAGTCGCCGCGGCGAACATGCTGCTCGGCGCCGCAGCCGCCGGAGTCCGCGCCTTTACCTCGTCATCAAGCCCTGGCGTTTCACTCATGCAGGAGGCCATTTCCTATATGGCCGGCAGCCAGCTGCCCGGCGTGGTTGTGAACATGAACCGCGGCGGGCCGGGGCTCGGGGATATCGGCCCTTCGCAGGGTGATTACTACCAGTCCGTGAAAGGCGGTGGTCATGGTGACTACAGGGTTCTGGTGCTTGCGCCCGGAACGTGTCAGGAAGCCTACGATATGATGATCCAGGCCTTTGACCTGGCCTTTGCCTACCGCAATCCCGTGCTCGTGCTGGGAGACGCCATTTTGGGCCAGATGAAGGAACCGCTTGTGCCCTGGATTCCCGATAATCTGGACGACGCGCCGGGCGCTTCCTGGTGCCTCTCCGGTGCGGAGGGTCGCCCGTCCAGGCTGCTCAAATCCCTGTATTTGGAAGAAGGCGCGTTGGCTAAGCACAATGTGCTTCTGCAGGAAAAATACAAGGAAATGGAAAAGGAAGTGCAGTTTGAAGACTTCCAGACCGAGGATGCCGAGCTGGTTGTGGTGGCCTACGGATCCATAGGGCGCATTGTGAAAAGCACGGTGCGCGCCGCACGTAAAGAAGGCCTCAAGGCCGGATTGATTCGTCCCAAGACGCTGTACCCCTTCCCTAGCGAGGCGCTGCGCGCCTTGGCGGAAAAAGGAAAGCGTTTTCTCACCATAGAACACAATATGGGGCAGATGGTGGATGACGTACGCCTCGCGATCCGTGGATATGCGGATTCGGATTTCTTCGGCATGCTGCCGGGCAATCTGCCCACTCCGGATGATTTCGAAGCGCCCATTCGCGAGCGCTTAGGGAGGTAGCCATGGAAGCGGTTCTCAACAACGACGAGGTGCAAGCCTTTACCCTGGCCGAGGTGATTGCCGACCGCCCCACGCATTATTGCCCGGGGTGTCATCACGGTATCGCCCATCGTCTTGTGGCCGATTGTCTCGAGGAGCTTGGCCTTGTGGAAAAAACCATTCTTATCGGTTCCATCGGCTGCTCTGTCTTTATGTATAACTATCTCAAGGTGGATGCGGTGGAAGCGCCGCATGGCCGCGCCCCCGCGGTGGCCACGGGCGCGAAACGCGCGCGCCCCGACAAGTTCGTGTTCGCGTATCAGGGCGATGGCGACCTGGCTTCCATCGGCATGGCCGAAATCATGCACGCGGCCAACAGAGGCGAGCGTATCAGCATCGTTTTCGTCAACAACACCGTCTACGGCATGACCGGAGGGCAAATGGCGCCCACCACCCTGGTGGGGCAAAAGACCACCACTTGCCCCGGGGGGCGCTGCGAGGAACGCGAAGGGCTGCCTTTCCGCATGGCCGAGATACTCGCCGGACTCGGCGGCGTGGCCTTTTCCGCACGTGCGGCCACGGATACGGTCAAACACATCGTGCAAGCCAAACGCGCCATCAAAAAAGCCTTCGAGTGTCAAATCAATGGTACGGGCTTCGGCTTTGTGGAATTGCTTTCCGCATGCCCCACAAATTGGCGCATGACGCCTATCCAGGCCAACAAGCGCGTGGCTGAGGAAATGATACCCTATTTTCCGCTGGGTGTATTCAAGGATGCCGCGGCGGAAAAAGTCTGTGAATAAAGGATGCGACACATGAGCCTTTATCAGGATGTAATCATCGCGGGCTTTGGCGGCCAAGGCGTAATGCTCATAGGCAATCTGCTTGCCTACGCCGGAATGGCCCAAGGCTTGAACGTGACGTATATTCCGGTCTACGGACCGGAAATGCGCGGCGGTACGGCCAACTGCACAGTGGTGCTTTCCGAGGACGACATCGGTTCTCCCATTATTCTGCGCCCATTGAGCCTAATCATCATGAACCGCCCTTCCCTGGATAAATTCCAGCCCCGTTTGCAGGACAACGGCGTGCAGATCATCAATTCCTCGCTGGTGGATCCCGCCCTGGCGGAGAAGGATCGTGTCAAAACCGTGGCGGTACCGGCCAACGAGATTGCGGATTCCCTGGGCAACACCCGCATGGCCAACATGGTGGCCCTCGGCGCCTTCGTGCAGGCCACCGGAGCCTTGCCCCTGGATATCGTCATTCAGAGCCTGGATAAGATCATCGCCAAACATTACGCGCATCTTATTCCAAAAAATACGGAAGCGCTCCAAGCCGGCGCGGCGCATGTCGCCGGAGTCACGGTGTAGCCATGTGCATTTTAGGTGACAACAAGGGCGCCATACTGCCCCCCACGCCTCCGCAACGTCTTTACGGCATTATCGGGCATCCATTGGGGCATACCATGAGTCCCGCCCTGCACACCTGGGCTTTTCAAGAGATCGGCGAACCTGGAGCGTATATGCTCTGGGACGTGCTGCCCGGGGATTTGCCCCGCTTCATGGACGCAGTGCGCGTATTGCCGATTTCAGGGTGTAGCGTCACCATTCCCCACAAGGAAGCGGTCATTCCCTTCCTGGACGGCATCTCCCCCAATGCGGGGCGAGTGGGCGCCGTCAATACCTTGTACTGGCGCGACGGTAAATTGCTGGGTGAGAACACCGATCTCATCGGATTTCTCGCACCGTTGCGGAACCGGGAGATATCCTCGGCCATGGTGCTTGGCGCGGGCGGCGCCGCCAGGGCCGTTATCGCGGGCCTGCTTGATAAGGGCGTGCCCCGCGTCTATCTGGCAAACCGGTCGCTGGTGCGTGCGGAAAAACTTTCCAGGGAATTCAGTATCGAACCTCTGGAATGGGACGACAGGGGCGACGTGCAATGCGAACTGCTCATCAATACCACGCCATTGGGCATGCTCGGCCCGAAGCAGGGGGATACTCCCTGGCCCAGAGAATGCTTCCGCAAAGGCCAGATAGCTTACGATCTGGTATACAATCCCCAAAGGACACGCTTTCTGCGCGAAGCCGGAGTGGCAAACTGCGAAATAATCGACGGCCTTTCCATGTTCATCGCCCAGGCGATGGAGCAAAGCCGGTTGTGGACAGGTTCCTCATTTTCCGCCCAAGAAGGCCGCGAGCTGCTCACGGCCTTGTTTTAGCGCATTCTCGCCTTTGGATAAGGCTCTCCCCTGAAACAATTTTCAATTGTTCCAGGGAAATGCATAAGAGCATTTAAACTTTGAAAAAGTTGAAAGGCTCTGCAAAGATTTGCTTGCAAATCTTTGCCGCGAAATGATTGTAGACGGGCTTTGCCGCCGTTAAGCGATCATTTCAAGCGTTAAATGCTTTAACGCCGAAAACGGCAAGGGCGCGGTCCTCCGCGCCCTTGCCTTCATTTCAGCGGTAAAGGCTTATCAGATCGCCGGGCTGAATCACAGCCGCTCTATCGAGATTATTCCATTCAAGAAGTTTCCAGGGCGAGACCTGAAAGGAACGGGCAATGCTCCAGACCGTGTCGCCGGATCGTACGCGGTATACCGTGCGGGAACTTCCCGTGTTGCCGGATGATTGCGCCACGGCGCCATGCCCGGGAATGCGCAGGTGCATGCCCACACGCAAATCTCGGGGCGATGCGATGCTGTTCAGGGCCTGGAGTTCGGCCACGCTGCAATCATAACGCTTGGAGAGGGAGAACAAGGTGTCGCCGGCGCGTACGGTATGCGTCTTTTTCGCGGCGACCACGCTGCGGGGCGTTTCCTGGTAACGCGGCGCAGGCGCAGGGGAACTTTCCTTGGATGTGGCGATTCTCGCGGCCGCCGAGGTCGGCACGATGATCTTTTGTCCGGGATGTAGCAAGTTGCTGCTGCGCTTGTTCACCCGCTTGAGCGTGGCCACGTCCTGCCCGTATCGTTGTGCGATGATGGACCAGGAGTCGCCTCTTTTCACGGTGTACTGATGATAGCTGTTGCCTTTGCGGGATGCGGGAGTGTTGACGTAACGCTGTACCGAAGCCATAGAGGCGCGCGGGACGTACACGACGGATGCGCGGGCCGGAGGCGTGCTTTCACGGCGAAACGAAGGGTTGTGCTTTTCAAAATCGTCCCAGCTCATGCGGGACGCCTCCGCCAGTTGGCGCAAATCCAGGCCGCCAGGGACTTCCATCCGCTGCAGGTCCGGCGTCTGATCCCAGCGTAAACCGGGTAAACCGAGCAGTTCGAGGTTGTAGGCGATCTTGACCATGGCCGCGAATCTGGGCAAATAATTCAGGGTTTCCTCACGCAGGGCAAGTTTGCCGTCAAGGGTGTGGTTGCGCTGGGCGAGTTCGAAAAACGTGGTCGCTCCGCTGGCTTTAAGGGCGCGGCCGATCTTACCCTCTCCCGCGTTGTACGCAGCGATGGCCAAAGACCAGTCGCCAAACATCTCATGGAGTTTCGTCAAATAATCGGCAGCGGCGTGAGCGGATTTGTAGGGATCGCGGCGTTCGTCCACCCACCAGTCGACGGAAAGGCCGAAACGCCTGCCGGTAAAGGGCATGAACTGCCAGCATCCGGCCGCACCGGAGCTGGAATAGGCTTTAGGGTTGTAGCCGCTTTCGATAAAAGGCAGAAAAATGAGGTCTTGCGGCAAGCCGCGTTCAGCGAAAACCTTCTTGGCGTATGGTAAATAGTTGCGGCTGCGTTCGATCCAGACCTCCAGCTTGTAGCGGACGTCCCGCGACAAAAAAAGAAATTGCTCGCGAATCTTTTCTTGGGCATAAGCGCTGTTTTCGAAGCGTATGGCGCCCTGGCTTTGCAGAGCTCGATATTCTTGCGGCGTCAGTACGGTGCTCCCGGCATGGGCTGGGATCTTGGCGCTCAATTCGGGGTCCACGGATTCCTGGCCAGCGCCTGGAGTGGCGATATCACCGATCTGTGTTTTGGAAGCGCAGGAAGCACTCAAGAGTATGAGAATCAGAAGCGAGGCAATACGGTATATCCTCATGGCAATCTCCTCTGCTGGGCATATGTTGCATCCTGCGTGCAGGACTGCCTTCGCTATTCAATTTTGATGCCATTAAAGTCTAGACTATTTTAAGAAAAACTATAACATACTTTGCTATTGCACATTGTACGTAATAAACACTACAAGGGCAATGTAGTAAAAAACAGATAAGAAAAATCAAGAGTCGGGCCACCATATTTCGGGCCAATAATGAGTACAAAAATATGACTCGGCGTAAAAGATGAAGTCTTTCGCGCTGTACAAGGGTAAAATCTCCACATGGAAAAAATGCAAAACCAGGAAGCGGAACTTGTGGCCGGGCGCAAGCCGGTGCGCGAATGTCTGGAGCAGGCGCCCGCCCGCGTTGACGCGCTCTGGATACAGCAGGGGTTGCGGGCCAAGGATCTGTCGCAGATCATGGATATCGCGAAAAAGGCGGGACTGCGTTACCAGCTCGCCCCCCAGCAGCAGATGGATAAGATCTTCGCAGGACGTCACCAGGGCGTCATAGCGCGCATTTTCGGGCCGGGATTCGCGGAAGCCCCGGAACTCTTCTCAGGGGCGCACGAAGCCCGTTTCCCCGTACTGCTGGCCCTGGATCAGGTGCAGGACCCGGGAAACGTGGGCACCTTGGCGCGCACGCTCCTGGGCGTCGGCGGCGCGGGCATCCTGTTGCCCAAACACAACGCCGCGGGACTCGGTCCCGGCGCCGTGCGCGCCGCGGCTGGGGCGTTATGGAAGCTCCCCATCGCGAAAGTGACGAACCTTGGAAGAACGTTGGAAGAGGCGAGAGAGGCGGGGATGCACATATACGGGGCGGCCACCGGCGAAGACAGCGTCCCTTACCAGAATTTCGTTCCCCGTTACCCGGCCGTTCTTGTGCTCGGCGGGGAGGAAAGCGGATTGCGCCACGGCGTGCGAAAACGCTGCGACGCCTGCCTGGAGATACCGTTGTCCGGAAGCATGGAATCACTCAATGTGGCCCAAGCCGGCGCCATGATCATGGGGTTGTGGCTCGCCCGTCACCTATCCTGACCAAGCCCTCGGCGGCATGGAGAACATCGCCGCTTGTCTTGACAAAAAAACGAACGCCTACGTTTATTGAACGGGGTGGAATCTCTTGGAGAGATTCCGCCCCGCTCTTTATCAAAGAATATGGACGCGCCAGAGGCAAGGGCGCACGAGGGGAGGGAGATGTGCCCGGTAGCCCCCTTGTTTGACGTGGTATAGCGAGAACCACCCAGCGCGGTGGTGGAAAGAGTTCTCTGAACGCCGGCACAAGGCCGCGCCGGGCAAATGCGTTCAGTGCGTTTTTATTGTTTTTCCATCAAAAACCAGGTGATGTCGTCATTGGGGAAATTGTAGTCCCTGCGATAGATGAAACCATAGTCGACCAGCTTGAGATCAGGATACGTATCAAGCATTTCGCCGGCGAAATCACGCTTGAAGAGCCTGTCTTTGTTTCCCCGGTATGGAACTTCCATTGGGGTCGGGTTGTAATACTCGGCGATAAAAACATACTTAGAGGAAAGGGTGTATAATTTATTGTAGATTTCCGGCAGGGCTTCAGGATTGAGATGGATCAGAACGCCTTTCACCATGGTGAAATCCCATTGTTCCTGAGGCTCGAAATCCAGGATCGAAGCATTGTGCACAGTGGCGAAGGGTAAATTCTCCTGCAAGATCGCCGCGGCCTTCGCATTGATTTCCACACCCGTCAAAGCGGCTTTGGGCAACAACGTATGCAGCGCTTTGAGGTTGAGGCCGATATTGGGGCCGAATTCGAGAATTTTTCCAATATTATTAGTTCTACGAAGAACTGTGCTGAACAGAGCGATATTGCTTGCGACGTGATTATAGTCTTTATTCCTTTCTATATACTCGTTACCGAAATCGCCCATCCAAAAGAGCTCTTGCTCGTTTTTTTCTCTCATTGTTGCAAACCTCAAGCGGTAGTTATTGGTGCTGAATACGGTGTGTTCGTGATGCATGCCGGTGCCGCATCTCTTACTCAAGTTTCGATCATATCTCAACGAGTTTATGCCGCGCCAATTGTCTCTCGACAAAAGAACAGGGGGGGCTGCATTCGCTGCGCGCGCAACACGCACGCGCCACACGCTATTCTTAACCGGTATGCTGGAAAAACAATCCCGGGAAGATTGCGGGGCAAGAACGCATGAATCCGCCATGCACGCCTGCTTCAGGGGGTATGCGCATAAGCCAGGCCGGGGCCGGTAATAAAAATTTTCAGACAGGAAAAGGTAACTTTTTTGATCCTGAATTACTCATTATTATATCACGTTTAATCATGCTCCGTGTTTTTCGCCCGGAAATAGTTGCCCGGCATGGTTCTGCATCAGGTGATCCTGATGCGCATACAACCGGTGAGGTGTGACGGCAAGGTGTGACCACAAGGAGGTAACGTATGCAGCGATAGTGTAATTCGTACGTAATTAATGAGTACCGTAGCAATAGTGGAAATAAAAAATGATGCAAAACAATTATCGCGTCAACAAGTTCAGCAATTACGGAGCATTCCGCGTAAATATAATCGCAATCAAGGTGGGAGATGCGGCAGGCGTCAGTGCCGGCGAATAGTAAATCAGGGACTGCGCAACATTATTCCAAGACGTCTCAGACATATTGAAAATGGTTCTTGGGTCTTTTTAAGGACATCACAATGAAAACAGGAGTTCAATATGTACCATGACGGGTGGATTCCGACAGTATGCTATCAGTGCAAGGCCGAATGCGCCATTTTAGCCCGTGTGGAAAATGGCGTTGTCAAGGAAGTGAAAGGCAACCCGCACGCGCGGGGCAAAGCTTGCGTCAAGGGCATGGCCGGCATAACGACCCTCTATTCCTCGGAGCGTCTCAAATATCCCATGAAGCGCGTGGGGGAACGGGGGAGCGGAAAATTCGAACGCATCACCTGGGACGAGGCCATGAACATCATGCAGTCAAAGCTTACGGAGCTGCGTGAAAAAGGCGAGGCCCATAAGTTCACCTACTCGATGTTCCCCCACTCCGTGACCGACCCGAAATGGCGATTCGTGAACGCCTGCGGCGGATTCATATCTACGGGATTGCCGCACTGCGATTCCGCCAAAATAATGGCTCACATGCACACGTTCGGCTGCTTTCCCAATCATCATATAGCCCCCATGTATTTTGCCGTGCCCAAAGGCGGCCTGATGATCTTGTCCGGGCGGCATCCTTTCGGTTGCCTTGACGACGCCTGCGTACCGAAACACATTCTCGACGCCAAGGAAAGAGGCGCGAAACTCATTGTCATAGACCCGTTGTTCCGCACCGAGGCTTCCAAGGCGGACTGGTGGATTCCCATCAAGCCGGGTGGAGACGCGGCGTTGTTCCTGGGGGTCTGCAACTATCTTCTCGCCAATGAGCTCCACGACAAGGAATTTTGTGAAAAATGGGTCCGCGAAGGGGATATGGACGCGCTGCGGGTCTATATCAAGGACAAAACGCCGGAAGCCATGAGCGCCATCTGCGGGGTTCCGGCGGCCAACATCGTCAAGCTGGCGAAAATGGTCGCCGAAGCGCCGAGCGCCTGTATCGACGCCTTCAAGTCCATTATGTACGGCAATGGTATGGATTGGGGACACGCCTGGTCCATCTTTCTCGTCATTACGGGAAACCTGGACAACCCAGGGGGGCAACCGCTCCCTGAATTGACCCCCATGGCTCCTGTCGAGCCGGTGCCTCCGGCCCCGAATCTAAAGGAACTGGGATACCATCGCACCGGTAAAAACAAGAGCATGTTCGATCACTACAACTTTTTCCTGGAGCCCACCTGGTATGCGGCGCAGGCCATCAAGGAAGGCAGCCTGAAGGTCTTCTTCGCCTCGGAGTGCAACCCGGCCATGTCCGAGATGGGGTCCGGGGAGTGGCGCAAGGCCGTGACCATGAAGGACGACGAGGGCAACTACAAGCTGGAGTTGTTCGTCGTCACCGAAATTCTGCCTTCGGAAACAATGAAGTGGGCGGATCTGGTGCTTCCGGACCAGACCAATTTCGAACGTTGGGAAGTGCTTTACATGCCGTGGTGGTACAATTACGGGCACTGTGCGGCACTGTGCCAGCCCGTGGTGAAACCCATCGGCGAATCACGCCATGCGAACAGGGTTTTCATCGATTTGGGCAAGCGAATGTTTCCGGAATATTTCGCCTTTGATGACGATGTGGCCTACTACGATGTGGAACTGGCCGGTGTCGGCATGTCCGTAAAAAAACTACAGGAAAATGGGGGATTATGGTCGCCGGGAACCGTAGGCTTCCGCAAGTACGAAGATACAGGCAAGTTCAACACACCCTCGGGAAAAATCGAGCTTGAATGGCGTATGTACAAGGACATCGGACAGGAATGGCCCAGCCCGGAATTGCCTTTGGAATATCGTAGAGGCGAGGAGGAGTTCCCCTTTGTGCTGGTGAACTACAGGACCATTTTCCTGAACAATACGGGAGCCTGGTCGCAAAACAACGCGCAGTTGCGTGATCCCGTTTCCGGTCTGACGGAAAATCCATGTCTGTTGAACCCGATAGACGCGGACAAGTTGGGCCTTGCGCACGGCGAAACCGTCACCATTGAATCATCGACCGGCAAGGTGCGCATCCCCGTTGCGCTCACGGAAAAAATCATTCCCGGATGCGCGGGCATCATCCACGGGTTCGGTCATACCATAGGCAAAGTGGCGGCGCATGGCGATTGGGCCAACGACAACGAGCTTATCGCCGATGCCGGTTCGCATTTGGATGAGCAGGATTTGCGCGGTGGAGAGGCTCATGTCTCTACCCGAGTCAAGATCTACAAATAAGAGGAGTGCGAAATGAGACAGCTCAGCATCATGGTGGATCTTACCCGCTGCATTGGTTGCAAAACCTGTATTGTCGCCTGCCGTAACCATCACGGCATTGTGGATCACGAAAACCATCAGCCGGGGCAGATCCCGAGCTATATACGCGTGGTGAGCGAAACCAAGGGAGTCTTTCCCGATGTGCGGGAAGATTACTGGGTGGTGATGTGTCAACATTGCAAAAAAACACCATGCATCAAGGCCTGCGAGTTCGAGGCCATTCGTAAGGATGCGCAAACGGGCATCGTGCTCATCGACAGAGAGAAGTGTACGGGCTGCGGGGAATGTATTGAAAAATGCCCTTACCAGGTCATCCAGTTCAATGAGGCGGAAAAATACGTCCATAAATGCAACATGTGCTATGACCGCGTCGTGCACGGACTTGATCCCGTGTGCGTGGAGGTCTGCATGACGGATGCGTTGAGCTTTGGCGAAAAGGAAATACTGCTCATGCACGCCGACGCCAAAGGCAGGAGCGTTGTCAAAAAATTAAGCACGCAGTCCATAATCTACCTTACGTCGAACGGCGCGTAGGGCGCCTTTCGGAACAAGAAGCGAAGTGAAAAGGCTTTCCGGGAGAAGGCTATTGTTGGAAAAGCGCCCCCGGAAAGCCTTAGTGATACGACTTTTGGAGATTAAGAAACAATATAAAGTCGCGGGCTTTCGCGCCCGCACGACGACCAGGGGAGGCCCCTGGACGCC
>CAZFCK010000133.1:0-12979 GCA_964517355.1 uncultured Desulfovibrionaceae bacterium
GATCTTCATTGCCGCATGTTTAATTTGGTTGAAATAATTTAGAAACAGGCCCTAACCCGCCGGAGGCGTTTCTGTTTCAACAAATTAAGGCGTTACTCCCGCTCAGTTTCTTTTTTCTCCAGAACTTGCAGCAAGCTGAGGGCCTCGGGAAAATCCGCGCGCAGGGCCAGGGCCTTGTGGATATACTTTTTTCCGTAGGCATAATCCCCTTTTTCATAAAGGGTACGGGCGATATTATAACACAAATGCTCGTCATCCTTCGCCAATTTATACGCGCTGGCATAATAGGAAAGGGCTTGCTCGTACATGCCGCTCTTGCGCAGCTTTATGCCGAACTCATTGAACATGTGTTTGTTGTCCGGATGAAAGGCCTCTTCAAGCCGCACCAGCTTTTTCAATACCTGCGTCGCTTCCTCGGTTTTTCCCTGGTCCAGATAGGTAAGTCCGAGACCGAAATTCCCCCGGACGTTGTCCGTATCCATATCCAGGGCTGTTTTAAAGGCCACTTCCGCGCCAAAGGGTTGCCCTTGGGAGCGTAAGCGTTCACCTTTTGCAAGATTTTTCGTCACGGCGCGCAAGGCCGGCAGGGTCTGCTTGGCGTAGACTTCGGGCTCTGGCGTATAATTCGCCGCGAACTCTTCCAAAGGAAGGGTGAGCGGGTCGCCCTGGGGTAAAAAACGGGCATTCAGGGGCCGCAGTTCAACCACGCCATCCTGCGTCTCCTGTGCGAAATAGTAAACCGTTTGCATTACCTTGCGCTTGGTTGCGCCTGAACCGATCCATTTTTTTTCCGGTCTGGAAAAAACTCCTTGTAGGAGTTCTCTCTGCGCGTCAGCCGCCACTTCTTGCCGCGCCCCAACGCGCGTGCTTGCCTCGTCGCCCTGATGGCGCATGACAACTACTCTATGCATGGTTCCTTATCTTCCGACTTTTCAATGGATATCTGCAAGATCATCTGTCCCGAAGGAATGGAAAGCTGCACCACCAGGCCGCAGTCCATGACCACCGCGCATGGCGTGTCCGCCCGTCCTCCGCCCGTGTGCGTCCGCAACACGGTGAGGCCTTGTTCCGTCAGCGCGGCGGAAAAATAGCGCCCCACTATCTCGAAAAACTCCTGAGACGGGGGGAGAGCGTTCCCGCCCGTATGCGTGGAATGTCCCTGAAAACTTTTACCAAGAATCAAGGGCAGCAAGGACTCCGCAAAAAGCAACTTGGATTGAACACGGCCTTTTTCCGCGGTATCCACGACGATAGAGTAACAAAACTCGAAGAGCGTGCCGGACGCCGCGCAAATGGCGGCAACCTTGAATTCCCGTCCGCCGAAGCGCGCAAACGTTTTATTGACGGAGGAGACAATAGCCAAATACACATCCTTATCCGCCAATCCGGAAAAGGTCGCGGCGAGTTTTTGCTCGTGCCGCACCTGCTCTTTTCGAAACGCCTCCAATTCCTCCGAGAATTGCTCAGGACTGAGATAGCCCTTGATGAGCAACGCTTCTCCCAAATGGGTGCTGAACACGGTCTGGGTGAAGAGCAAATCGTCAAGTTGATGCCGCGTGAGGAATTTATGGCGCAGGGCAATGACCCCAAAAGGCCGGTCAATGCGTTTTTGTTCCTCGAAAATGGCGTCGACCTGTTCCTGCGAGAGATAGCCGCGTTCTTTGGCGAGTTCTCCGATGCGCCGGTTGGATTCCTCTTGAAAGGCCAAGGCGTCGTCAAGCGCCTCTTGGGTGATCACGCCTTTGTCTTTCAGATACAGACCGAAAAAATGCAACCTGTTGTTTTCCATATGCGGCTTCCTTCGGATGTTGTCATACGAATTCAGAAGTCCATTTCATAATCACTTTTCTTACGCAGCTTATGTTCAACAAGTTCTTTGAGTTTCAAAGCGAGTTGGAAATCCCTGCACAGTTGCAGGGCCTTTGTGGCGAAATGCAGGGCGGCTTTCAAGTTGCCTTTTTCATAATGGGTGCGCGCGATGTTGTACAGTAAGTGTTCGTCGTCTTTACCAAATTGATAGGCGCGAGAATAATACTTGAGGGCCTGGCTGTACATGCAATTTTTCCGGAGCTTGATGCCGAAATCATTGAACAGATGCTTGTGCTTCGGCTCAAAGGCGCCGCTCAGGCGCACAAGGCGGCGAAAAACCAGATCTCCACGTTCCTTTTCGCCTCTTTCCAGGTAGGTGAGCCCCAGACCGAAGGTGGCGCGGATATTTTCCTCGTCCACACGCAACGCGTTCTTATATTCATATTCCGCGCTGAACAGGTGCCCCTGTTTATAATGCCGATCGCCCTTGGCCACGCTTTTCGCCACTTCCCGGATGGCCGGATAGACTTTGGCCATATATACCTGGGGCTCCGGCTCGAATTTGGCGAGCAGTGTCTCCTTGGTCACGATCTTGGGCTCGCCTGTGGGCACGTAATTGGCGTTCAGCGGTTGCAAGCTGATTCTGCCGTCTTCAAGCTCCTCCGCATAGACCAAAATCTGCTGCCGCTTCTTGCGCTTGGTATGGCCGAAGCCTATGGTCGACAGGACGTGTGTGGAAAAGACGCCCTTAACCTTTTCTCCAGGCTCCGGGCTTATGAGCGCAGATGACATGATGTATTGTGGCCCCTTAGCAGCTTTAGATGTATCACTTTATTCATTATCTATCCCAGATCTTATCCATCGTCCAGGGCTCGGGGACCCCAAGAATCAGCCACTTTCGCCGAGCAGTGGTTGCATGAACCAAACTTCGGAGGTAACATGAGTTTTATAGTCTACTCTACCGTCCGCCAGTTGGACGCTTCCTGGAGCCAACGTCATGATCCAAGAAAATCCACAATATTTTAAACCAGATGGGGTTCAACACACCACCGACGCCTGGAGCAACTGGGACCAGGCGATCATCTGGTTGCTCTGTGTGGCCGGGGTGATCGTTATTCTAGTGCTGTATAAAGTCTTGCGCAAATTCTTTTAGCAGTGCAACAATCAGATGATGCATTCCACATGTGAACAGAGTTTCCACCTGGACCAACTTCAGCCCCCGTATGGGGAACAGCCCCGGGGGATACGTGGCTGACAGCGAACGCACCACTCAATCTTACGAAGAAGAGATTCAAGCCCTGAAGCAACGCCTTGCCGATCTTGAGGAATCGCATGCCACAGCCAAGCGTCTGCGCGAAGAGCTTGCGGAAATCAAGCTGCAATTCAGGGCGGTCATCAACGCTTCGCCCGACACCGTAATGATCTGCGATACGGGGGGCACGATCATGGCCATCAACGATTCAGGCGCGTTGCGGCTCAAATCGACTCCCGAACAACTTATCGGAACCAGTGTTTTCGATATATTGCCCGAGGAATTGGTTTCCAGGCGCAAGCGCTGGATCAATCACGTCATTGAAACCCGCAAGCCCATCCAGTTCAAGGATGAATATCACAACTCCACCTATGGACACAGATTGCACCCCTATGCCGACGAGCGCATCAACGCCGTGCGGGTGGCCATCATTACGCGGGACATCTCGGAAAGCGAAAAGGCGCTCAGAGCCCTGCGCGACAGCGAAGCCCGTTACAGAGCCATACTTGAAGATCAGACGGAACTCATCTGCCGCTACCTGCCGGACGGCAGGCTTTCCTACGTCAACGAGGCCTATGCGCGTTATTACCGCAAAGACCGCACCGAGCTTATCAACCGCAACTTTATTCCGCATATTCCGGAGCGGGATCTGCGGCTCATTCATGAGCACATCTCCAGCCTGAGTCCGGAAAAACCGGCCACGAGTTTCGAACATCAAATCATCCTGGAAACAGGGGAAATCCGTTGGCAGAACTGGACCCACCGCGCCATTTACGACAGCAATTGCAACCTCACCGAATATCAGGCCGTGGGACGCGACGTCACGAAACGCCGCAGAGCGCAGGAGGCGTTGCAGGAAAGCGAGCAACGCTACAAATCGCTGTTCGAAGACTCCCCCATCTCCCTTTGGGAAGAAGATTTTTCCCAAATCAAAACGTACTTCGATTCCCTGCGGGAGCAGGGAGTGCAGGATTTCCAGCACTATTTCGATCAGCATCCCGAAGCCGTGGCCCATTGCGCCGGTCTTGTGGAATTGCTGGATGTCAACAACGCCACCTTGAAATTCTTCTGCGCGGACACAAAAAAACAATTGCTGCAAAATATTACCACTACGTTTACCGAGCAATCCTTTGAAGTTTTCAAAGAGGAACTCGTGGCCCTGGCCCGGGGCGAACGCCTCTTTGAATCCGAAACCGAACAACGCACCCTTACCGGTGAAATCAAATACGTGGCCATCCATTTGAGCGTCGCGCCAAGCGCCGTGCTCAATCTCCAAAAGGTGGTCGTCTCGCTCCTCGATATCACGCAGCGCCGCAATGCAGAACAGGAATTGCGCGAACATCGGGCCTTTCTCAACCAGATCATCGACACCGTGCCCAGCCCCATTTTCGTCAAGGACCGGGAAGGCCGCTTCGTGCTCGCCAACAAGGCCATGGCGGAGCTTTACGGCGCCAGGCCCGAAGATCTGGTGGGACGCAGGGGCGAAGACTTCAATCCCCACGAGGATGAAACCTCCATCTTCCGGGTCGAGGATCTTGAAGTACTCGATTCCCAGCGGCCCATCTTCATCCCGCAACGTGTGGTCACAAACGCCAGAGGCGAAAAACGCGTCCACGCCACCACGAAACTGCCCCTTTCCGGAAAATCGCAGTTATTGGGCGTGGCCGTGGACATTACGGAACGCAAAAACGCGGAGGAAGAACGCGCCAAACTGGAAAAAAACATCAGGCAATCCCAAAAAATGCAGGCACTCGGCACGTTGGCCGGGGGTATCGCCCACGACTTCAACAACATGATCTTCGCCATCCTCGGCTTCATCCGCCTTGCGCTCAAGAAGGCGGAAGCAGGATCAAAAATGGAGGAATACCTGCTCCAGGTGCAGTCGGCTGGGATGCGCGCTTCGGATCTGGTCCGGCAGATCCTCACGTTCTCCCGCCAAACGGATACGGAAATGAAGGCCATGCATCTCGCTTCCCTGTTCAAGGAAGTGGGCAAGATGCTCCAGGCCACGTTGCCGGCGAGCATTGATTTCCGCATCTCCACCAATGTGGACAACAACGAGGAAGAAGACCTCATCATCGGCGATCCCACGCAGATTCACCAGGTGCTCATGAATCTGTGCACAAACGCCATGCACGCCATGAAGCAATCCGGGGGCACTTTGGAAATGACCCTCGCCCCCCTGCTTATTCCCCAACAAGGGCTTTCCCGCTACCCGGACAGGGCGCCCGGCAATTATCTGGAAATCATTGTCAGAGATACCGGCCACGGTATTGAAAGCGCCATTATGGAACAAATCTTCGACCCCTTCTTCACGACTAAAGGCCCGGGCGAAGGCACGGGCATGGGGCTCTCCGTCGTGCATGGCATCGTCAACAGCCACGGAGGCAGCATCAACGTGGAAAGCGCCGTGGGCAAGGGCACCACCTTCCGGGTGCTGCTGCCGCGGCATTGCGAAAAGGAAGAGCCGACTTTCTGCCCCTTCAATATGGCGCCCACGGGCAAAGAGCACATTCTGTTCGTGGACGACGAAACCATACTCGTGGATATGGCCCGTGAAATGCTTTCACAACTTGGCTACAAGATCACGGCGGTCACATCGCCCCACGTGGCCTTGCAACTCTTCAAGGAGGCGCCCCAATCCTTCGACCTGGTCATAACCGATCAGGCCATGCCGTACCTCTCGGGGCTGGATTTGTCTCGCGAACTGCTCGCCATCCGCCACGATCTGCCCATTATTCTGGTTACAGGCTATTCCGAACAGATCACCTCTGATCAGGCACAACACGTCGGTATTCGTAAATTTCTCATGAAACCCATCATAGAAGAGCATCTGGCTCAAACAATCCGCTCTGTTCTGGAGTCCACAGCAAGGGAGGTAGTATGTCCAGATTGATCCTTGTGGAAGACGACCCTCAAGTGCGCGGTATGCTGAAAGAAACACTGCATCAGGAAGGGTACGACGTGCTCGAGGCCACCAACGGACGCGAGGCCGTGATACTGTACCGTCAAACTCCCGCGGACCTCGTCATCACCGATATCATCATGCCCGAACAAGACGGCGTTGAAACCATTCACGCCCTGCGCAAAGAATTCCCCAACGTCAAAATCATCGCCATATCCGGGGGCAGCGCCAACATCCGCGGCGACTATCTCCTGGGAACGGCCAACGCCCTCGGCGCCATCAAGACATTCAAAAAACCCGTCGACATGAATGAACTGCTCGCCACCGTCAAAGAGGTGCTGGGTTGATCATAACGCATCCCGCCTCCCTGGCAGCGCTCAGGCGTATGGGCCCCACCAAGACCCATCCGCCCGCACTGGCAGGGGGGCAATCCTGCTCCCTCCTTCGCCCTCCCTCAAGCGTACGAGGCCCCGTCCAATGGGCGGCGGCTCCGACACACAGTTTCTCCCCCCGAAACATACGGCGAAAAAACACCCATTATCCCGGAATGTTGAACACTCAGCCCATCATCTCCGGCATGAAACCCGAGCCGCATGCTTTTTCCACGGTCAAGGGAAAGGACACTTAGGACCACGCCTTGCATAACATATTGTATTATCGACATAAAAAATGGAACACCTCCCCTCTTGCCAGGCAGGGGAAAATTGGATAGGAACACCGTCCGCGAGTGAAAAAAACATGCAAAAAATCAATATTGCGAAAACATGTCTGGCAGAGGTCCTTGTTTTTCTCATCATCACGGCTCTCCTGGGCTGCGGCGTCAACGCCCTGGCCACGGGAAACGCCTTTGAAGCCTTCACCAACACCCCCGTGGTGGCCATGGCCGCTGATACCGCGCCGTAACCGAACTCCTTTTTTTTCCGAGGGGGGAACCGCCCATACCTGGCCGCCCCTCGCATTGCGCCTTCCCGACATAATGCGGGGCAGGCATCTCTTTTTGCGTCGAGCCGCTCTCCGGACAGGAGCGGCTTGACCCTATTTCCCCTTCCGCTACAATTTTGCTGACATGGTACATGCAGGTTTTGCAGTTGCGGCTTGACCCTATTTCCCCTTCTGCTACAATTGTGCGTGGCTGCGGCTACAAGAGAAGTTTGTTGCGGCTTGACCCTATTTCCCCTTCTGCTACAATGATTCGGTAAGTCGCAGTCAGTCGGTAGCGGTTGCGGCTTGACCCTATTTCCCCTTCTGCTACAATCGGTCCTGAATCCGCCGTAACCGAGATACCGTTGCGGCTTGACCCTATTTCCCCTTCTGCTACAATGTTCACGTCAGTGAGCGTTGTTGATTCGACGTTGCGGCTTGACCCTATTTCCCCTTCTGCTACAATATGAAGAACAAAACCTCCTGTAATCAGGAGCTTTTGTTCTTCATCCGCAACGAAAAAAGCGTAACTCGGCACTCAAAACAAACTGTATTGTTCCGGATTTTTCCGCTTTTTACGCTTGCGTCCTTCAAAGCTCACGATATTTTCATATTGCTTGTCCGTAAAAAACAAAATATCAACCTGCCCGCCTTCCGGCAGTTCAGCACGGATTTGACGCAAATAGACCTCGGTCTTTTCCTTGCCCGGGCAAAAACGCGCGTACACGGAAAGCTGGCAGCGCTCAAACCCCAAATCGAGCAAAAATTCCCGAAACCTGGTCGCCTCTTTGCGTTCCACCGCAGTCAATACGGGCAAGTCAAACATCACCAGCATCCACATCATGCGATACCCGCTCAACCGGCTCATTCGCCCTCACTCGCCAGTCCGGAATACAGGCGCTCCATATCAGGCAAAGTGGGCTTTCCCGGCAATCTCCACAACCCTGTCCACAGCTCACTTCCCGGGTCCCGGATCGGCAAGCCGCCCCATTATATCAACCGATACCTTGCGGGCGTGTTCTTTTTGGAGCGTTGAAGGCGCCTTAAACGTATACTTGAAATAATCATCCTTTGCCGCCCCCCTCTTTTGCAGGTCGCCGCCCTCATAATGGGGCGCGAAGCACAATTGATTTCGCGATAACTTCACAAGCCGGAACACCTGTCTTTCTTCGCCCGCGCCAACGGCGATGCAATCGTTTTTAAAAAGACGCATAACCAGAGGGAAACCTTGCAACTGCCTCCGCGTGCGGTATCCCTCCTGCTGAAAGCCCGGTTGATTGGCCTCGAACAGGGAAACGACCTCCGCACGCCAACGCCCCTTGACATCGCGGTATATTTCCACAAACGCGTTGCCCCCGCTTTCATATCCTTTATAGGGCGCGCCCTGCTTGTCCCGGATGAGCACAACGGTATTTGTTTTCAAGGAGCGTGCGCTACGCACCCCGGTTTTCTCGCTGAAAGCGGCCACCTCCTGTTTGAAGCTTGTACCGGTCTTTCCCGCCACGCACTCAAGCAAGCGGTCGCGCAACGCACAATCGCGGATCGCCCGTACATGTGCTTCTTTCTCCATGTCCTCCAGTTTCACGCGGCGGACGGTATTTTCCTTGTTGGGCATCTCTCCATCCGCCCCCGTCACTAGAGCATTTAACGCTTGAAATGATCGCTTAACGGCGGGCAAAGCCCGCCTGCAATCATTTCGCGGCAAAGATTTGCAAGCAAATCTTTGCAGAGCCTTTCAACTTTTTCAAAGTTTCAATGCTCTAAACCGTAGGCGCTTTCCTTGAGCAACGGCCCGCCCAGGCTGTGGTTCGGCTTGTGGGAAACGAACACGGACCGGTTGCGCTCGAGCACCTGCTCCCGAAATTCCGGCCACGGCGGCGGCACGTCTCCGAGCAGCCTGTCCGTGTCCATGCTTTCCTGACGCTCCGCTTCCCGCGCAACCCGCTGCAGCATGGCGCGATCGGTCACGCAGACAATGGCGGCATCAAGGGCGTGGTTGCGGTGGTCGTGACGATTTTTGACCTCTCCGAGCAATTGGCGCCGCAACAAAGCGGTAAGCCGTCCGGGTATGACCCAGATATCGCGTTTCGGGTCGCAGATGTGCCCCAAATATTCCTTGGCCAGCCGGGAAGCGTAGCGCATTTCATGCAACTGCCTGTCCAGGAAATCATGTTCATCCGTGAAACGTTCCATGGCGGATTCCTGAAAACGCCAGGCCTTGTTGCGGGGGAGCCGCCGGACCCTGGACAGGATGTCTTCCCATTGGGTCCCTCCCGTTCGTCCAAACGCCTCCCAGGGAGTTTTTCCGTATTTGGCGCGGTTGGCCTCGCGCAGACAGATAACCTTGTTGGCCATGGCGTTGTCCAAGGTCCGATGAAAAGGAAGGATGTGGTCTATTTCCACGGCGTCCGAAAGCAGCATCTCAATGGAGATGGGAGTGCCGGTGTAGACGCAGCATCTGCTCAACGGGTCGCCGGACAATTCTTCCCAGAGCCTCAAGCGCTTCATGGAGTCATCCGTGATCTTGTGGTTGTTATCGCGCAGCGTTTCTTTTCGCGCATCATTGCGTTTCTTGTTTTTTTTCTGCTCCTCGATCAATTCCAGGCGTTGCGCGCCGTTCATTTTCAATTCACGCCCCAGTTCCACCACTATTTGCCTGGGGTGGCCGTATCGTTCAATGCAGGCGTTCACCAGCTTCCGGAGCTGATTCAGCACGATGTGCACCGTGGGGTTGGTCACTTTTCCATAATATCTATCCAGCGAGCCTTTTTCCAAATCCGCGGGATCGCCGGTGCCGAACGCCACGTGGCGCTGCAACACCCGGCCGTAATAAGGAAGCCGCTCCACAATTTCCCCGGTGCCCGGCAAGGAATGGTCATATCCCGCCATGAGACAGGCTTCGCTGTAATCCTGGTATTCCTCGCGCATAAAAGGAAGAATCTTGCGCAGCGCCTTTTTGCCGCACCGGGAGTACCCTTGCGGCAGGGACGCCCAGCATACGTTTTGCGCCTGCTCCCCGGTCAGGCCCCATTGCTCCGTCAACACGCGGAGCACCTGCTCCTCTTTTTCCTCGGTGAGCAGCAATTCAACGATCGTGTTCCGCTCCTTATCCCCCAGTTCGTGCCAGGCCTTGCCGAAGCATTTGGGTTTCGCCAATGCGGCGGCCGTGGCGTTTCCCTTGAGCTTGCCACGGACGCCCGCATCCAGATTGAACGAGCACAAGGGGTTGAGCTTCAATTTCTTGCGCATGGCGTCGAACGTGATGTCATTGCCCCGCATCAAATGCGCGCTCAGCAGGTCGCGCTCTTCAGGGAGCAAGGGGCGCTCGGAAAGATCGCCCCCTATCACGCGCAGGTTGGCCAGTTCCTGCAAAATGCGGAACTCCTGCACCACAGGCAACGCCTGGGGCGCGCGCATCTCCCCGGTCTCAAACAGACAACGCCCCGGCTGCACAGGTTTCAAGGGGCGTTGAAAGAAAATGATGGAGCCGATGGTCTCCTTGAGCTCGGGCGTCAGGGAAGCGTGGAAACGGGACTGCGCGTCCCACAGCAGGGAGTACTCCAGTTCCAGCATTTCCCTGGAGGGGTAAAAGTCATACCGCTTCTGCATTCCGGCGCCGCAGAGCCGCACGCGAACGCCCTTGCCCTTTCGTTTTCTATTCCAAAGGTATTCGCCGATGGTCCTGGCGCCCGCTTGTTCCAAACGGCGTTGCAACTCCTTGACCGCGCTACGGATCTTGCCGCTCTCCTTGTCGTCTTTGTCCAGTTTCCTGTTACTGCGGAATCCGCGATGCTGATTGATATGAAAAAGCGCGCGCCCCAGTTCGTGCAGGGTAAGTTGACGGTCAAGCCCTCCGGCGCGCAGAGAGTAGGGGTCGAGATCCCGCAAGGCCCTTCTCTCTTGAATGTCCTCGGGAAAAAGACCGCTCCCCGCAAGGGCGGCCAAGAGGTTGGTCCTCCGTTGTATGGAGCGGTCCCTGTTCCGTCTCTGCCCCCGGTGCGTTCTCCTGTTCGCGGCGTTGGACGTTCCGTCATTCTTTCTGCCGTCGGAGAAAATGCGCACTCCCATGTCCAATATTCCGGAAGGATGTAACGCATTGTTCAGATGCATTGCGCACCAGCCTATGGAATTCGTCCCCAGATCCAGACCGAGCCTATACATTCATAACCCTCCATATATATACTATTCCCGCGACAATGACCGATGGATTGACAAAAGACAAGTTTGCACGTATTTTTTTTTGGGAAATAGGGTTTGTTCGCCAGAAGCCGTTAACAAGCGAAGAAACGCACCACATGAGAAGGCGGGCCTCGGCACGCCTTCTATTTTTTTCCTGAATATCCGCATCCCGCTTTCCGCTGTTTCGTTCCGGGGGGAAAACGCTTTCACATGCGCCGGGTTCCTGCTATACACACGGGCGCCATGCGCAAGCGGGGCTTCCTCCGGGGCACATAACCGATGACACAATCTCCACCGTCGAAAAGCATAACGATCTGCAACATCGCGGCAATTCTCGCCGTGGCGGTGGGGTTTTTCCTCCAGTATCTGCATTGGGACTTCGATGACGCCATGATCGCCTACCGCGTGATCTCCAACCTGCGCGCGGGGCACGGCTGGGTCTACAACCCCGGAGAAATGCACAACGCCTCCACCTCGGTGTTGAACACCTTCGCCATCTGGCTGCTCGCCCGCCCCTTGAACGATATCCCTCTGGCCGCGCACGTGTTGGGGCTGTTCTCCATGGCCGGAACCGGGATTCTGGTGTACTTGGCCCTGCGCCCCGCCAACTGGTTCCTGGCGAGTCTGGGCGCCGTGGCCGTGATGCGGCGCATGGTGGGCGTCACCTATTGGGGGCTGGAAACCTACCCCTTCATCGCCCTCATGTTCCTGTTCGTGCATCTGGAAAAACGCGGCGCGTTCACGTGGCCGCTTCTGGGCTGCATCACGCTCACGCGCCCGGACGGCGCGCTGCTCGCGGTCATGAAATGGCTGAAAGAGGTTGTGCGGCAAAAATCATTCTCTTTGGCGGGGATTGTGGCCTATGCCGCGGTGCTCGCCCCCTGGGCGGTGTACGCCCACTTCAGGCTGGGCAAGATCCTGCCCGACACCCTTTCGCAAAAGATCTGGCAAGGCCGTTCCGGCCTTTTCGGCGAGGGGCTCATTTATTTGCGTGGGCTCGTGAACCACTACACCGTGGAGGCGAACCTCATCACCCAGGCCGCGCTGGTCCTGGCCGTGATCGCTACGGCGCGTCTGGCGCGCAAACGCGACGACTACCTGTTTCTGGTGCTCTTCTGCGCGGCGCAGCAAGCGGCGTACTGTGTTCTCAACGTCCCCCCCTACCGCTGGTACATGGCCTATCTGGATGTGCTCATTGTTTTTCTGGCGGCGTATTGCGTCGTAGACGCGCTCTTTCCACTCGGAGGGCGGCCGTGGTTTCCGTCCCTGAGCAACGGCGCCAGCCGCCTTCTGGAGCGCATACGCCCCGCCTGGCCGCGTCAGGCCCTGGCGGCGCTGCTCCTGAGCGCGGCGTGCGTCTACGCCGTCATCTGCGCCACCACGCCGCAATACAATGCGCGTGACCTGGAATACACAGCGATCAGCAAACAGGTCGAGGCGGCTTATCCGCCGGAGCGCTTTCCCGGCGAGCTGGCCGCCACGGAAGTCGGCTCCATCGGTTTCCACACCTCGCGCCCCATTGTGGATATCATAGGCCTGACCTCGGTGCGGGGGCCTTACGTGACGCCGGAAAGCATGGACGAGTTCTTTGCCGCTCCGCCCCGGTTCGTGCTGCTGCATGCGCCCCCCTGGCGTTTTGAAACGGCGCTGTACAATGATCCCCGCTTTGGCGCGTCCTTCGCCTGCGTTCAAGAATACGCATCCGCCAATTACCCCATGCGGCTTTTCATGTTGCGGGGAGCCGATAAGTAAGAACGGGAGTGGCTGCGGCTTAAGAATCTCCAAAAGCTTTTAATTCGCGCGCTCGACTTTCTGAGCGGAGCGCATGTTATACCATTTCCCATTTCTAGGCTGTGTTTCTAGCGCATTTTCGCCTTGAAACAAGGCTCTACCCTGAAACAATTTCCAATTGT
>CAZFCK010000134.1:0-12941 GCA_964517355.1 uncultured Desulfovibrionaceae bacterium
TGGGGGCGAGTCTAACATTTTTCTAGACAATTTGAAAGTTAAAATGCTCTAGAGCGTTTTATCAGTGAAAGATGAACGCCTCCGGCGGGTTAAGGCCTCCGGCGGCTTAAGAACCTTTTGAAAAAGGTTCTTAAGAATCTCCAAAACTTCTTGATATGATACAATGTAGTATCATGCTTGAATTGAACGCGCTTTTCGCGAAGTTAGGGGGGCGTTCCCCTCTCGCATTGTTGTTTCCTCATGTTCCTTTTTCCCGGTCCAGGGTGCGCAGGTTGATGGCCTCGGCCAGGTGTCCGGTGTCGAGTTTTTCCACGCCTTCGAGGTCCGCGATGGTGCGGGCGATGCGCAGGACCCGGGTATAGGCGCGGGCGGAGAGGCCGAGGGATTTCACGGCCTTTTCCAAAAAGTCGTGTTCCGTGTCGCTCAAATGGCAGAATTTTTCCAGCCACCTTCCGGAGAGATCGCTGTTGGTGTTTGGGGGCAGTCCCTTGTAGCGCGTGGCCTGCACGTCGCGCACCTCGAGGATGCGGCGGCGCATGGACGCGGAATCCGTGCCCGGTTTGTTTTGCCGCAAATCCTTGTACGGCACTGCGGGCACCTCCACATGCAGGTCGATGCGGTCGAGCAGGGGGCCGGAAACGCGGTTGCGGTAGCGCTGCACCTGATGGGGGAGGCAGGTGCACTGGTGGCGCGGGTCTCCCAGATAGCCGCAGGGGCAGGGATTCATGGCCGCCACCAGCATCAGGTCGGCGGGATAGCTCAGGGACACCGCCGCGCGCGAGAGCGTCACCCGCCCGTCTTCCAGGGGTTGGCGCATCACTTCGAGCACGTGTTTCTTGAACTCGGGCAGTTCGTCCAGAAACAGGACGCCCCGGTGCGCCAGGGATATTTCGCCGGGGCGCGGATGGTGTCCGCCCCCCACAAGCCCCGCGTCGGAAATGGTATGATGGGGGGAGCGGAAGGGGCGCTGCACAACCAGGGAACTGCCGGAATCCAGCCGCCCGGCCACGCTGTAAATTTTGGTGACTTCCAGGGCCTCTTCGAAATCAAGGGGCGGCAGCACCGAGGGAATGCGCTGCGCCAGCATGGTCTTGCCGGAACCGGGGGGGCCGATGAGCAGGAGGTTGTGGCCGCCGGCCGCGGCGATTTCAATGGCGCGTTTGGCGTGCTCCTGGCCTTTGACCTCGGCATAGTCCAGGGGGAAGGCCTCGCGCTCCCGCCAGAGTCCTTCGAGTTTGGCCTGCTGCGGCGCAAAGGGTTTGTCCCCGGTGAGCAGCGCCACGGCCTGGGCCAGATCCTTGACCGCGTAAACGTCCAACCCCTCCACCACGGCGGCTTCAGGCGCGTTTTCCGGTGATGTCAGGAGGCCTTTGGCGCCGTGATCGCGGGCGCAGATGGCCACGGGCAGCACGCCGCTCACGCCTTTGACCTCTCCGCTCAGGGACAGTTCGCCGCAAAAGAACCAGTTGTCCAGGGTTTCCGGGGGCAGGCATTCCGCGGCCGTGAGCAGCCCCAAGGACAGGGCCAGGTCGTAGCCGCTGCCTTCCTTGCGCGTATCGGCGGGGGCCAGGTTCACGGTGACGCGCGCCGGCGGCAAGCGGTAGCCGTTGTTCTTGAGCGCGGAAAAGACACGTTCCTTGCTTTCGCGCACCGCGCCTTCGGCCAGGCCGACCATGGTAAAGGCGGGCATCCCTTGCCGCGTGTAATCCACTTCCAGATCCACGCGAAAGGCGTCGATGCCCAGGAGCGCGGCGCAGGCCGCTTTGGTGATCATGACGCCCCCCTCTTCAAACGGTTATATCGGGGAAGAGGGTGGCGCATGGGGAACTCCTTGAGGGGGGTGGCGACGTGACTGGTCAGCGCACCAGTATGCTGAGGGTGTAGCGCGCGGGCTTGTCGATGGTGTAGACCACGACCTGCTTGTCTCCGCTACGCTCCACAATGTGCGCCCAGGCCTTCATGTCCGTGGCCAGCCGCTGCGCCTGGGGGGTGAACACGTCGAATCTGGCATCGTCGGTGTCGGACTGCAGGGTGATCTCCAGGGTCCAGTCTTCAAGGGCCAGGATGCGGAAGCAGGCTTTTTCACCGGCTCCCAGATTGCCCTCGAAGTAGGCTTGCTTGGATTTTTCCCCCACGCGCAGGGAAATGAAGCGCTCGCATGCGCTCACATCCGCTTCTGGCAAATCTTCGGGCAAGGGCGCGGGGCGTTCCTTTTCCGGGATCGCGGCCACGGCGACGGGTTCGGTCCCTTCTGGTTCTTCCTGGGGCGGAGCGTCGTCTGCGGCGGGGGCCAGGGCTTCCTCCTCGACAACAAGCTGTTCCTGGGCTTGCGGCGTGGTCTCGGGAGGGGGCGCTTCCCCGGTTTGGACCAGCGGGTCGCTTTCCACGAGCTGTTCGCCCCCGTCTTGCTCCGGAGGCGCTTCAGCCGGCTCCTCGGGGGGCGGAGGGGTGTCGGCGGCGTTTTGTTCCAGCTCGGCGAGAGCCTGCTGCACGGGACTCTTCTCAGGAGCGGAGACCTCGGCCGGTTCCGCGGCGTTCACTTTTGTCTCCTGCAACTCGCCGGCCGCCATGGGCCGCAGATAGCGCTTGAAGACCCACCCCTGTTGCCGCAGATAGTCGAAGCGGTTCCAGCCGTTCACAATTTCATGAACCCGGACCACGTCATCCTTGGAGATTGAGCCCAGCCGCTGCGCATCGTTGCTCGGACCGTTGCGCACGGCGATATCGCGCAACACCCTGTAGGGGCGCGGCGGCGAGAAGGCGTCGTTCCACTCATCCGCCAGAACAGGAGAACCGGAAAGGAGCACGCACGCAACGAGCAGCAGGGCGGCGCCGGTGAAAGTGGAGCGTGAGTGCATGGAATTAATGGATAACATCGCCGATGCGATTCCAGCGGATATCGGTGATGCCCTGCCAGGACCAGTAGAGAATCCAGGCCTTGCCCTTGATCGTGCCTTCGTCCACAAAGCCCCAGAAACGCGAGTCATAGGATTCGTCGCGATTGTCGCCCATGACGAAGTACTTGCCTTCGGGAACGGTGAGGGGGCCCTTGTTGTCCCGAGGACCATTGCGCACTTCCGGGTCCGTGTGCTTCACATAGGGCTCGTCCAGTTTTTCGCTGTTGCGGTACACGACCTTGTCCTTGACTTCAATGACATCGCCCGGAACGCCGATGATGCGCTTGATGAAATCCTTGGAGGGGTCTTCGGGGAAGGGAAAGACTACTATGTCTTCGTGTTGCGGGTCGCTGAAATTTATGAGGTATTTGTCCGTGAAGGGTATTTTTATGCCGTAGGCCATCTTGCCCACAAGCAGATGATCGCCGATAAGCAGGGTATCGAGCATCGAACCGGAAGGGATTTTAAAGGCCTGGATGAAAAAGGTGCGGATGATCATGGCCAGCACGAGGGCAATGATCAGGGCTTCGCTGTATTCTTTGAGTAATTTTTGCCAGCGCGGTGTCATGTGGTGGCGTCCTTGGTTTCAGAAGTGATGGCTGGGGCGGCTCAATCGTCGTCGCCGGCCTTGAGGGCCGCCAAAAACGCCTCTTGAGGGATTTCGACGTTGCCCATCCGTTTCATGCGTTTTTTGCCGGCTTTTTGCTTTTCCAACAGTTTGCGTTTGCGTGTGATGTCGCCGCCGTAGCATTTCGCGGTAACGTTTTTACGCAACGGCGGGTTGCGTTCGCGGGCGATGATTCTTTGCCCGATGGCGGCCTGCACCACCACTTCGAACATTTGCCGAGGAATGCTGCGTTTGAGCTTGAGCGCCACCTTGCGCCCCTGTTGGTAGGCGCTTTCCCTGTGTACGATGGTGGAAAGCGCGTCCACCGGGTCGCTGTTGATCATGATGTCGAGCTTCACGAGATCGGCCTCGCGGTACTCCTTCACTTCGTAATCCAGCGAGGCGTAGCCTTTGGTGGAGGATTTGAGGCGGTCGAAGAAATCGAACATGATTTCAGCGAAAGGCAGCTCATAGGTTATGATCACGCGGGTGGAGCTGAGATAGCGCACGTCCTTTTGTATGCCGCGTTTTTCTTCGCACAGGTGGAAAATGGCGCCCACGTATTCGTTGGGCGTATGGATTTCCATGGTGGCGTACGGCTCGTAAAATGTCTGTATTTCGCCAGGGTCGGGCAGCTTGGCCGGATTTTCGATAAACAGGGTTTCGCCTTTGGTGGTCAGTACCTTGTAGATGACCGTGGGAGCCGTGGCGATGAGGCTGGCCTGAAATTCGCGCTCCAGACGTTCCTGAATGATCTCCATGTGCAACAAGCCGAGGAAGCCGGCGCGAAAGCCGAAGCCCAAAGCCTGCGACGTTTCGGGTTCAAAGGAAAACGCGGCGTCGTTGAGCTGCAGTTTTTCCAAGGCCGTTTTCAAGGGCTCGTATTCCGCGGGTTCCGTGGGATACAGCCCGCAAAAGACCATGGGTTTGATCTTTTTGAAACCGGGAAACGGCGATTTCGTGGGATTTGCGGCATCCATGATGGTGTCGCCCACGGGCGCTTCGCGTAGATTCTTGATGGTGGCGCACAAAAAGCCCACCTCTCCGGCTTCCATAAGGGGCAGTTCATAAGGCTCGGGCTGGAACACGCCCAGCTTGGAAACCTCGAACAGCTTTTTGTTGGAAAACATCTGGATTTTCTGCCCCTGGCGGATACTGCCGTCCAGGATGCGGAACATGACCACCACGCCCTGGTAGGGATCGTACCAGGAGTCGAAAATAAGGGCGCGCAGGGGCGCTTCGGGGTCGCCTTTCGGCGGCGGCAACTGTTGCACCAGCGCTTCCAGCAGTTCGGGCACGCCCTCGCCGGTTTTCGCGCTCACCAAAAGGGTGTTGGAACAGTCCAGACCTATGGCCTCCTCGATGTCCTGCCGCACGCGCTCGGGGTCGGCGCTGGGTAGATCGATCTTGTTCAGGACCGGGATGACCTCCAGGTCGTGATCCAAGGCCAGGTAGACGTTGGCCAGCGTCTGGGCTTCCACCCCCTGGGTGGCGTCCACCACGAGCAAAGCGCCGTCGCAAGCCGCCAGGGAGCGCGAAACCTCGTAACTGAAGTCCACGTGGCCGGGCGTGTCGATAAGATTGAGCAGATATTCCGTGCCGTCCTGGGAAGTGTAGGGAATGCGGACGCCCTGGGCCTTGATGGTGATGCCGCGTTCCCGCTCCAGTTCCATGCGGTCCAGGTACTGGTCGCGTTTTTCTCGTTCGCTCACCAGACCGGTGACTTCAAGAATACGGTCGGCAAGGGTTGACTTGCCGTGATCGATATGGGCGATGATGCTGAAATTGCGTATTTGACGACGTTTTGCCATAAATGTCAGGCCGGGTCCGCCGGCCGCGTATGTTCCTTCGATGTGCAATAAAGACGAAAAGCCGGACGCATACCGGAACGGCCGATAGTGCCGGGCATTCTTCGCCGATAACTGTTGTTGCCTGCCGGAAGCGAGGGCGGAGCGGCAAGAAAACGCCCCCCCGGCCCCGCACGGAAGGGCATGGTGATAGCCTTTCTTGTCGCAGAGAGCAACGGCCTTCTTTACGCTATTTGTCTCAGGAAGTCTAATCTTCTCCTCCGGAGGCGACAAGCGCTCCATGAAGATTCGGCAAACCCTTTTCAAATCTCCCCCGTCGTTGTACTGACCAGAGACAGGGGGCGTTTGCCCGTATTTGAAACGCGGACGCTGAACACAATCGGGGCGATATGGCGAAACTCAACACATTGCTTGTGCACCAGGATCCCGAAGTGCGCCACTTCTTGCGTGAAGCGTTGCGCGGAGTGGAATATCTGCATGTGTTGGGGGAGGCCGCCGGGGCCTTCGAGGCCCTGGAGCTGTTGGAGGCCATCCCCTATGGCGTTTTTTTCGTGGGAGTGGATCTGGACGAGGTCAGCGGTCTTGAGCTGGCGCAGATGCTTGCCAGCCGCAAGCACAAACCCGCCCTGGTCTTCATCGCGGACGACGAAAGCCTGGCCTTCAAGGCTTTTGAACTTGGAGCGACGGATTATTTGCTGTGGCCCATCGCTCACGAGCGCCTGGAACGCACCTTGGAGCGTTTGCGGCAGTTCAGGGCGCATTTCAATCTTATTCCGCCCCCGGCCGCGAATTGGAGCGGGCGTCTGGACAACGAAGTGGGGGAGCAGGAGGAGGAAGCGACGCTCAAGGTGCCCCTGGCCGAAGAGGACCAGGAAAAGTTTCTCCACGCCTTGCGTCAGGCCTGGGAGCACAGCCAGCGCTATTTGTCGGTGGAAATAGAGAAACTGGCCGTGAGCCTTGACGGCCGCACCATCCTGGTGCCCTACGATCAGATTATTTTCGTGGAAGCGTATGAGGACTACAGCTACGTCCACACGGGCACGCAGAAGTTTCTCACGTCCTACCGCATGAAATTGTTGGAAGACAGACTGCGGCATTACCGGTTTTTCCGTGTTCATCGCAAGTATTTGGTGAATCTGAATATGGTGACGGAAATAGCCTCGCTGCCCGGCAGCAACTTCATGTTGCGCACCGCGGGCCGCACCCGCATCGAGTTGCCCATCAGCAGGCGGCGCATCGCCGAATTGAAACAAATTTTGGGGTTGTGATGCGCATGGACCCTGCCACATACGAACGCTTGCCGTTCAGTCCGGAGTACGAGCCGTTGGACGAAAAACACTTAGCAGCGGGAACAAAACGTGTCATGACAAGTGCAGCCCAGAGCGGGCATAACGGCAAAGCGGCGCTGTATAGTTGTTTCCCGGTTTCCGGCGCCCCCGTGATCGGGGTCGCGGCGCGACCGCTTTTCACACACGGCACTGGAGGAATCGCATGAACCAGCCAGGCTCATTGGATGCATTGCTACAGGAAGAGCGGGTTTTCCGGCCTTTGCCGCAGGCGGTGGCGGCGGCGAACGTGACGCCCAAGCTGTATGAGGAAGCAGTGGCCAAGGCCGATAAGGATTATGTGGCGTATTGGGAAGAGGCCGCGGAGGAACTGGGCTGGTTCAAGAAATGGGAAAAGGGGCTCGACGCCTCCAATCCGCCGTTTTACAAATGGTTCGTGGGCGCCAAGTGCAATATTGTCTACAATGCCCTGGATCGCCACATCGAGACGGTCAATAAGAACAAGCTGGCCTTGATTTGGGAAGGCGAACCCGGCGACTCCCGCACCCTGACCTACTATGAGCTGTACCGCGCGGTCTGCAAGTTCGCCAACGCCTTGCGCGCCCTGGGCGTGGAAAAGGGCGACAGGATCGTCCTGTACATGCCCCCGCTGCCCGAGACCGTGATCGCCATGCTGGCCGCGGCCAAGATAGGGGCGGTGCACAGCGCGGTCTTTGCCGGTTTTTCCGCCAGAGCGCTCCGCGACCGCATCAGCGACGCCCGCGCCAAGATGATCATCACCGTGGACGGGTATTACCGCAACGGCCACGTGGCGAACCTGAAGAACACGGTGGACGAGGCGCTCATGGGCGTTTGCCACGACTGCGCGGAAACCGTGGTGGTGGTGCATCGCGCCAACGTGGAAGTTGAGATGGTGGAGCCGCGGGACGTTTGGTATCAGGACCTGGTGCGCAACGAGCGCCCCGAAGCCCCCACGGAGGTCTTGGACAGCGAGGACATGCTCTTTTTGCTGCACACCTCCGGCGCCACGGGCAAACCCAAGGGCATTGTGCATACCCACGGCGGCTACATGGTTGGGGTGCATCGCACCTTGAACTGGGTTTTCGACATCAAGCCCACGGATATTTTCTTCTGCACCGCGGACGCCGGATGGGTCACGGGGCACAGCTACGTGGTTTACGGACCGCTCATGGCCGGAACCACCACCTTGCTCTACGAGGGGCACCCCCTGTATCCCCAGGCCGACAGGCTGTGGAGCATGGTGGCGCGCTGGGGAGTGACCATTCTTTATTCCGTGCCCACCCTTGTGCGCATGCTCATGCGTTTCGGCAAGGAATACCCCAGGCTGCACGACCTCTCCACGCTGCGTCTGCTGGGCAGCGTGGGCGAGCCCATGAACCCCGAGGCCTGGGTCTGGTTCCACAAGTACATCGGCAGGGGACAATGTCCACTCATGGATACGTGGTGGCAGACCGAGACCGGCATGTTCATGGTCACGCCGCTGCCCATTTCCCTGCTCAAGCCCGGTTCGGTGTACAAGGCCCTGCCGGGAGTGGAAGTGGACGTGCTCGACGAAAAGGGCGAGCCCGTGCCGCCGGGCAAGGGCGGGCTGCTGGTGATCAAAAAACCCTGGCCGGCCATGATGCGCGGCGTGTTCAACGACGACCAGCTCTACGTGAAGACCTACTGGAGCAAGTTTCCGGGGTGCTACCTGGCCGGAGACGTGGCCCGCAAGGACGAGGACGGCTATATCTGGATTCAGGGGCGCGCGGACGACGTGCTCAACATCGGTGGGCACCGTATCGGCACGGCCGAGGTGGAAAGCGCCCTGGTGGCGCACAAGGCCGTGGCCGAGGCCGCCATTATCGGCATACCGGACAAGATCAAGGGTGAGGTTGCCAAAGCCTTTGTGATCCTGCATGGAGACGTGGAGGCGGACAGCGGCCTTGTCAGAGAATTGCAGGAGCACATCCGTCGCGAACTCGGTCCCGTGGTCGTGGTCAGGGCCATTGAATTCGTGGAAAAGCTGCCGAAAACGCGCAGCGGAAAAATAATGCGCCGCATTTTGAAGGCGCAGGAACTCGGTGAGGAGATTGGTGATATTTCAACTCTCGAAGATTAGCCGGCTGCGCCGGGCTTCGCGCCCGGGCGTCTTGTTGGCTGTGGTTTTGTGTGCGGTGGTTGTTTTCGGGGGATACGTCCCTGAACGGGGAAAAAGCGGCGAAAAGGCACTGTTCGCGGGCTTTACGGAAGGTTTGGCGCTGCTGCCGGGTGCCGGGAGCGCGCACGCCGCTCAAGACCAGGATTTGCGCTATTCGCCCATTGTGCGCGCCGTGCAGGCCGTGAGCCCCGCCGTGGTGAGCATTTCCACCTCCACGGTTGTGGAGCGCGACAGGTCCGGCTTCAACGACCTTTTCAGCCCGTTGTTCGAGGAGTTTTTCAACCTGCCCCTCCCGCGCCCCAAAAGGCGCTACACCCAGGAAAGCCTCGGTTCCGGCGTGATCATCGACGGCCATAAACGTCTGGTGCTGACCAACGCCCATGTCATTTCCGGCGCCAGCTCCATTTTGTGCCGCCTGAGCGACGGCAGGGATTTCGACGCGGAACTGGTGGGGGCGGGGCCGGATTTCGATTTGGCCGTGCTGCGGCTCAAAGGTTCCGGCGATCTGCCCCAGGCGCATATGGCCACCTCCAAGGATTTGCTCATCGGCGAAACCGTCATCGCCATCGGCAATCCCTACGGTTTCAACCATACCGTGACCACGGGCGTGATTTCCGCGCTGAACCGCTCCGTGCGGAGCGAATCCGGCGTGTATACGGATTTCGTGCAGACCGACGCTGCCATCAATCCCGGCAACAGCGGCGGGCCGCTGGTGAACATTCTGGGACAGGTCATCGGCATCACCACGGCCATCCACGCCCGCGCCGAAGGCATCGGCTTCGCCATTCCGGTGGACAAGGCCCGCCGCGTGGTGGACCAGCTGCTCGGACAGGGGCGCCTGCGCCCGGTGTGGCTTGGGCTCTCGGGCCAGGATCTGGATCAGCGCCTGGCCAGTTACTTCAACCTCAAGCGCGTGGGCGGCATGCTCATCACCGAAGTCCACCCCGGCACTCCCGCAGCGAAAGCCGGCCTGGAACCAGGCGACCTGGTGCTGCAATGCAATGACGTGCCGGTGGAGGACAAGGTCCACTATCTGCAACTCCTGCGCAACTATTTGGAGGGGCAGAGCGTGACCCTCACCGTGTTGCGGGACGAGCAAAAACGGAACGTGACGCTCTTGGTGGACGGTTTTTCCCGCGAGACGGCGCTTTCCATGGCCGGCAAGCGCTGGGGACTGACTCCGGACGAAGGTCAGGGTCAGGGCTTGCGCGTGGAGAACGTGCGCCGGGGAAGTCCGGCGGCGCGACTGGGGCTTGAGCCCGGCGACGTGATCCTGAAGATTCAGGAAATCCCGCTCGACAGCCTGGATGACTACGTGGAGGCGGTGCAGCGCTACCGGCTGAACAACAGCGTCATCCTCGTGGTGGCGCGCAACGGGCGCATGCACCATGTGCGCATGCGGATCTGACGGTATGGCATGCGCGCCGCGGCCTGCCGGTCCTCATTTTCAGGCGAGCCTACCTTTTCGTTTTTCAATACGATCAGGATACGCTTGACACCCCCTGCCCTTGGCGCTATCTGCTAACGGCGATGGGAATAGACGAACGAGAACCTTCCGCTACTTACCGATAAGAATGCCCTTACGTGGCTTTACAGTCCTCCCCTGCGGGGCTGACATAGCAGAATAAAACAGATTTGGAGGAAACAATGGGTTACACTGTCAAAGTTGATGCAGAAAAGTGTGTTGGTGACGGCGAATGCGTAGACGTTTGCCCTGTGGAAGTGTACGAGCTGCAGGACGGCAAAGCGGTTCCCGTGAACATGGAAGAATGCCTGGGTTGCGAGTCTTGCGTGGAAGTATGCGAGTCCGACGCCATCACAATTGAAGAAAACTAGTTTTTTGTAGTTAAAGACGCCGCGTTGGAACATCACCCGACGCGGCGTTCTTGTATGTTGCGAAGTGCGCGGACCTCCGGCGTCCGTCGTTCGTGCCCCATTTCGGGCGTTTTTCTCTGCGTTGGTCTACGTGATACGCTGCCTTTTCGCCCCACAAGGGGCTGACAACCCGCCAATTCGGTATTACATGCACTTGCAACCCGGAACGGGGTGCCTCCCTTTTGCGGGTATGCAAATTTTTTAAGGAGCAGCGCATGCAGGATGTTTTTTCCATATTTTTCCAAAAATATACCGCGATAGTCAAAGAGGTGGACGCCGCCTTCGAAAATGTGCGCGCCGCGCATCCGGAAGCCGTCGCCTGCACGCTGGGGTGCAGTGATTGCTGCCACGCCTTGTTCGACCTGCCTCTGATCGAGGCCATGTACGTGAACAAATGTTTCAATGAACGTTTTCAAGGCATGGCGCGTTCAGCGATTTTGGACCGCGCCAGCGAGGCCGACAGGCAGAGCTACAAACTCAAGCGCCAGATTTTCAAGGCCAGCGAAGAGGGCGTGCCTTCCAGCCAGTTGCTGGAGCAGGTGGCCAGAATGCGCGTACGCTGCCCCTTGCTCAACGAGCATGATCAGTGCGACCTCTACGACGTGCGGCCGGTGACGTGCCGGCTTTACGGCGTGCCAACGGCCTTTGGCGGAACAGCGCACACCTGCGGCCTTTCCGGCTTTGAAGAGGGGAAGAGCTACCCCACGGTGAACGTGGACAAGCTCCAGGATCGTCTGATGCTGCTGAGCCAGGAACTGGTGGACAACCTGAAGACCCGGCACACGAGCCTGGCCGAGATCCTGGTGCCCGTCTCCATGGCTCTGCTGAATAATTACGACGAGGAATATCTCGGTATCATCAAGGATGAAGGCGCTTGCGCGGGATGCGACTCCTCCCATACCTGGGCGCTCGGCGCAACCGACGAAGAATCCGCGGAGACCGCTGAAGAGGGGTGCGCCGGTTGCGCGGTCAGTGGTTCGTGCGCGCAATGCGGCAGCGGTCAATGCCCCGGAGACGCGCCGCCCAAGGGAGATGCCTGAATGGCCGAACTCACCCCTGATCAGGAGCTGATGAAACGCTCCATTTACGATAAAATGTCTCCCCGGCGGAAAAAGTTCATTGAAAGGATGGGAGGCTACGACGCGTGGGACCCCTTCCAGGAACCAAAGGATCCGGTCGATATCCGGAAAGATGCTTCCCGGCGCACGGCGGGGCAGCTGGTGCAGCAGTTTTATAAGTCGTTGCCCAGGGATGAAAAACGATCCGAGTCGTATTTCAGGGGCGCACAGGAAATCGCTTTCGGACTGATGACGGATCAGGACAAGGTGAAAGGGATGTTCGACTACAGCGTCTGGTATTACAACCTCTTGAAAAAGGAAGGGCTCGTCAATGACGAATGATATGCAGTCCGAAAAGCAGGCCAAGCTTGATATGCGCATAGCGGAACTCAAAGAGAGCCTCAAGCAGAACCCTCAATGCGGCAATACCCACTATAATTTGGGCGTCGCCTACCTGGGTAAACGCGATTTTCATGCCGCGGAAGCGGCGTTCAACGAGGCGGCAACAAATTCTCCCAAAATGGCCGAAGCCTTTGTGCAGTTGGGGGGCATCGCCCTGCAAAGGGGCGATCTGGACGGTTGTCTGAATTTCAATAAAATGGCCATAGAAGCGCAGCCGCTTTTCGCCACGCCCTACGGCAATATCGGATTCGTGTATCTGCAGAAGGGCGAAGTGACGCAGGCCGCCAAGTCCCTGGAGCGGGCCGTGAAAATCGATCCGAATTTCGTCCAGGCCTTGACCACCCTGGCCAGCGCCTATCTGGCCGAGGGAGACGTTTCGCGCTGTATCGAACGCTGCGAGCAGGCCTTGCAGGTGGCTCCCGGCTTCGGCCCGGCGTTTAACAATCTCGCCTTGGCCTACCTTGAAAAAGGTGAGCATGGCAAGGCTATCGAATATATAGATAAAGCCTTGGAATCGGGGTTTGAAGTGCATCCGGAACTGCTCAAGGAGATCGAGCAGTACCGTTAACGTGTTCGCCACGATTCCCATAGTGAGTATGCCCGCGGCGAAGCGTTTCGCCGCGGGCTTTTTTCACTGCGCCCGGACACCGGGAGCAGTGGGGCGGCGTATTCTTAGAGTATGTTATATCATTTCCCATTTCCATTTTATGTAGAGCAGTTTCGCCTTTGTAAAAGGCTCATCCCTGAAACAATGTTCATGATTTATCGACGATATGGCGTTATGGCAGTTCGCTAGCGCATTTTCGCCTTGAAACAAGGCTCTCCCCTGAAACAATATCCAATTGTT
>CAZFCK010000135.1:0-12927 GCA_964517355.1 uncultured Desulfovibrionaceae bacterium
CAGGGAAATGCATAAGAGCATCTAGCGCTTTTCAAGCGTGAGATGCTCTAGAAGTATGGTGCGGGAAAGGCCCCCCCTGCAAAGGGGGGCTTTCTCGTCTCCTCCCCTCTGGAAAGAAGGTTATTTCCGGCCCACGGCCAGGCGAAAGCGCCGCATCTCATGCAGGCTGAGCCAGGAATGCCCCAGCAATATGGTGAACAGCAGCAGCCCTCCGGCAATGGTCGTCATGGGTACGCATTCTCCGGTCACGAGCCACACGTAGAACGGTCCCAGGATCATTTCCAGGAGCATGATCATGCTCACTTCAGGCGCGGACACATAGCGGGGGGCGATGAGCAGCAGGCCGAAAGAGAGAGGCAGCACCACGGCCACCAGCATCAGCAGCAGGGGGAGCTTGACCAGGGGGAATGCGAGTGCGCCCCATGCGAAAGGCAGGGCGATGCATGCGGAAAACAATCCGCTCAGGGCCATACAGGGGACCATGTTCACTTCGGGGCGGCTGCGCACCAGCACAAAGGCCATGGCGGAAAAAACCGCCTGACACAGAGCGAGCATGTCGCCGAGAAATGACTGGCTGGAAAAGGAGGCGTTGCCGGAAACAATGATCAGCACGGCCAGGAACGATCCAACGGAGGCCACCCAGGTGCGCAGGGGCAGTTGCTCGCGCAACAGAAGCCGGGAGAGCAGCGCGGTGAAGATCGGCGCGGTGCTGATAAGCGCGAGGGTGTTTGCCACGCTGGTCAAGTAAAGCGACTGGATGAAAAAAAGCGTGGAAATGGAAAAACACAATCCCGTGAGGACGCCGGCTTTGCCAACGGCGCGGAAGATGCTCCAGGTCTTGCCGCGATTGAGAACCAGAAGGCTCAGGCTTAAAAAAAGGCACATGCCCAGGCCGCGGTGAAACTGCATGGTCCACTGGGGAAATTGCAACAGCCGGACGAGCAGGGTGTCGGGGCTGAGAAACAAAATTCCGATAAAGGCCAGGAGCAGCCCTTTGCTTCTTTGGTCTGTCTGAAAGGATAGGGTCATGGGGGCGGTCGCGGGTTGTTGATTGTTTCGGTTTCGGGAACAGGACGAAGGCCGCATGGACAAGGGCGGGCAATGCAGCCGCGCCCCAGGGCGCATGAGGGCGCGGCCCGCGTCGCCGTTATGAAAAAGCGTAATAAAGCGCCAGGCCGATAATGACGACAAAAAGCACGAGTTCGGGGATGACGAACAATTCGCTTTTCCTGAAACCAAGTTCACGCTCCCGGACCACGTAGCGATACGCCGCGAAAATGGTCATGAGCGGCCCCATGATGAAGGCGGCTATGCCCAGCGAGGACAGATCGCGTTTCATAGGGTCCGGAACGTCTTGCAGGTGCATGAAGGTGTCGATTCTTTCGAGAAAAAAACCGAAGGCCATGACGGAAAGCGCGGTGCGGCACCAGGCGAGAAAGGTGCGCCGGTTGGCCATGCGCGTTCTGGTGACGGCCATGGCGGTGCGCTCGCCGGCCAGCCGGGTGCGTTCAACGGCCAATTCATCCGTGGTAAGTTTGGTGTAGTCTTTGAGAGACATGAGGTTCAGGGGTTGAGGGTTATTAAGGAAGGGAATTGTAATGAAAGAGAGAACATCAGGCAACCTGCAGTCACCGCCTCATGGGAGCGGCCAGCGCGGGGACCCCGGCAGCCGTCCGGCCCGGAGGCGGCTTTGCGGCATGGAGTTGAGGGTTCTATAAAGATAACATGTGCGAGGCTCTTGACAAGCTGATAATAGGAGGATATTTAATACCACTTGGATTGCGGGTGTAGCTCAGATGGTAGAGTACAAGCTTCCCAAGCTTGGTGTCGCGGGTTCGATCCCCGTCGCCCGCTCCAGATTTTGTGTTGCATCCTGCGGTACACGTGGCGCGCTGTTAAGGGCGCCGGTGGATCTGGAACACGGGGTGGGCTCAGAGCTCCACCTTTTTTTTTTACATCACAGCGTGGTCGCTTTGTTACGCAGGAAAAATTCTTCTGGTTCCAGTACAGTACGCGACGAGGTTGATTATTGATGACAGAGCAGTCGCTGCAAGAGGCCATACGGGCACTGGCGGCACCCCTTGCGGCGTCCATGGGGCTTTATATCTGGGGCCTTGAATACGCCAGAGGCAAGCGCTCCCTGGTGCGGGTGTATCTGGAAAGCCTGCACGATGCGCACGAGCCCGGAGAAGGCGTCAGTATCGACCAATGCGCGAAGTTTTCCCGGAATCTGGCTCTGGCCCTGGATGTGGAGGATTTGATCCCGGGTGCCTATACGCTGGAAGTTTCCTCTCCTGGATTGGCGCGCCCGTTTTTTGCCGCTCGGCAGATGGCCGGTTATATTGGGCAGACTGTGGAGCTGGTGTTGCGTGAACCCCTTGTGACCGCGTTTCCCGGCAGAAAATCCTTCAAAGGCCCCCTGCGCGCCGTGGAGGGGGAGGATGTGCACGTTGAAATAGAAGCGGGGGCGGAAGGAGAACACGACGTTCTTCAGCTTCGCTGGCAAGATTTGAAAAAGGCCCGCCTCGCTCCGGATTTCAACATCCCGTCCGCTCCCGGCAAAGAGAAAAAAAAGAAGGGCAAGAAACGTTGATCATCATAACAAAGCGTATTTTCAAGGCCGCTCCCTGGTCTTGTCATATATTCGTACCGTTAAGGAGCACCCCATGAGCATGGAATTGAAAAAAGCCATCGACCAGATCAGCAAAGACCGGGGCATAGACCGTGACCTGCTCGTCGATACCCTGGAAGAGGCGGTACGCTCCTCGGTGGCACGTAAATACGGCGACATGATCGACGTTGAAGTGAATTACAATGAAGAAACCGGGGAGATCGAGGTCTATCAGTTCAAAATCGTCACGGACGAGGTCTTGAACCCGGCCAATGAGATCACTTTGGAAGAGGCCGTGGAGCACGACCCCGGGGTGCAGCTTGACGACGAAATAGGCTTTCGCCTCAATGTCGAAGATCTGGGCCGCATTGCGGCGCAGTCGGCCAAGCAGGTGATCATCCAGCGCATGCGGGACGCCGAGCAGGAAATTATTTACGAAGAGTTCAAGGACCGCAAAGGCGATATCGTCTCCGGGATCATCCAGCGCCGCGACCGTATGGGGTGGATCATCAACTTGGGGCGTACCGAAGCCCTGCTGGCCAAGGAAGAGCAGATCCCCAAGGAGCGTTTCAAGCGCGGCGACCGTATTCAGGCCCTGATCATCGACGTGCGTAAGGAAGGGCGCGGCCCCCAGGTTATCGTCTCCCGTTCGCATCCCGATTATATGGCCACGTTGTTCAAGCGCGAAGTGCCGGAAGTGGATGACGGCATCATCACCATCATGGATGTGGCGCGCGATCCTGGAAGCAGGGCCAAAGTAGCCGTTGTCTCCAAGGACCGCGACGTGGATCCGGTGGGCGCGTGCGTCGGCGTTCGCGGTTCGCGTATCCAGAACATCGTTCAGGAACTGCGCGGGGAGCGTATCGACATTGTGGTGTGGAGCCCGGATATCGCCACCTACGCGGTCAAGGCCCTTTCTCCGGCCGTTATCTCGCGCATCACGGTCGATGAGGATGAGAATCTTCTGGAAGTGGTGGTGCCGGATGATCAGCTGACCCTGGCCATTGGCCGCAAAGGGCAGAATGTGAAGCTGGCTTCCAAGCTCCTGGGATGGAAGATCGATATCTTTACCGAAAGCAAGTACAACCAGTTGAACGCAGGGCGCGAACAGCTGGAGCAATTGGCCAGCGTGGCCGAAATATCCGTAGAAAGCTTCCTTTCCGCTGGTCTGGAGAATATCGAACAGGTGGCCAAAGCCTCTGACGAGTTCCTGTCTGAAAAACTTAGTTTGACCGAAAACAGAATTTCCGACCTCCGCTCCGCAATCAACTTCCTGGGATACACAGTCAGCGAAGAAGACGAAGACGCAGCCGAAGAACAAGTGTCCTCCGATGCGGGAGAGGGGCTCGACACCGATGCCGCACCCCGGCAGCAGGAGGGCGCGGAAGCTTCCAGCCGGACCGAAGACAAGGAGCAGAGCTCTGAGTAGGCACAATAACAACGAGCATGAATCCCGCAGTGGCAGGCACGTGCCAATGCGCACTTGCGTGGTGTGCAGGCGACGCATGCCGAAAAAATCCCTCAACCGCTATGCTTGTCCTGCGAGCGTCGACCAGAGGGCGACGGCTGATTCCATGCAGCCGCTTTTCGACCCTGAACAGCGTCGACCGGGCAGGGGGTTTTACATCTGCAACCACGCAGAATGCCAAAAGCGCAAAGAGCGTTTTCAAGGCTGGCGGCGGAAGTGCAAGGGGGTAGTGAAAATATGACGACGGAACGAGCACGGGTAAAAGATCTTTCAGCGGAACTCGGGGTCAGCAACAAGGATTTGCTGCAGGCCCTGCGCGAGCTGGACATTCAAGCCAAGAGCCATATGAGCACGCTTACTCCTGAAGAAGTAGAGGAAGTCAGGGCGCGGTTCAAGGACGTCACCGCCACCACCGAGGTGGTGCGCAAGGAAGTGCAGCCGGGCGTTATCGTGCGGAGAAGGCGCAAGACCGTACAGCCCGAGCACGGCGCCGCAGCGCCCCTGGAACAGGAATCCGATGAAGCGGCTGTCGCTGGGGAGCACGTCGCCCAGGAACCTGTGGTGGAAGACGAAGACGTTGAGACGCCGACCGCCGAACACCAGGAAGTGACGCCCGAACCCGAGCCGGAACCAGAGCCCGAGCGCGAGGCGTCGTCCTCGGCTCGCATCATCGCCGGACCTGGCGTGCCCCCTCGTGAAGAGGAGCCGGAAGAAGAGGCGGTTCCTGAGGTTCAGCCGGATCTCGAGCCTGAAGTCCAGACCGAGCCTCAGCCGGAAGCCCAGGCCGGGGCCCAGCCCGAGATCCAGCCGGAAGCCCGGCCGGAAGACTCGGAACAAGGGCGGGCGCCTGAAGAGGAGCAGCCTGTGGACTCGGCCGCGAAAACGGCTCCTGAGGAGGAGGCCCACGAGGCCGCCCCGGCTCCTGTGGAAGAAAAAGCGCGCGAGATGAAAAAGGATTCTCCTGCCGCCGAGGCGGATAAATCCGTTGCCCGGACGGCCGCTCCGCAACAGGAAGAGGAGGCCGAAGGCAAAAAGGCCAGGAAGAAGCGCAAGAAAAAGCCCGTGGTCAGTTCCGAACCGCAGGTGCGCATTATTTCCAGGCCCGAGCCTGCTCCCGAGCCCAAGGTCGTACGTCCGGCCAAACCGGAACGTCCCAAGGCTCCGGCCCCCGCCGGTGGTCCTCCCACGGAGGAAAGCGAGGAGTCGCGCAACCGCAAAAAGCGCAAGAAAGACAAGCGCGTTGTGGAATTTCCGCACACTGCGCCGGAAGATGAAGATCGCCGCAAGGCCAGTATTCAGGTCAAGAAAAAGAAGACCGCGACCTTGAAGGACAAGACCGGCGGGAAGCCGCGCAGCGGCAAACGGCGTCGCGATTTCCAGGATATGGAAAGTCCGGCCGCTCCCGCGCAGCAGCAGATCACGCAGCCGCTCAAGGCGTCCAAACGTAAGATCAAGATCGACGAGGCCATACGTTTGCAGGATCTGGCGCATCAGATGGGCATCAAGGCGCAATCCTTGATCAAGGTGCTTTTCGGCTTGGGCGTCATGGCCACCATCAACCAATCCCTGGACATGGATACTGCGGGGCTTGTGGCTGCGGAATTCGGTTACGAGGTGGAGAAGGTGGGCTTTTCCGAGGAAAGCTATCTCATGCCCCAGATCGAAGACAAGCCTGAAGACCTCAAGGGGCGCCCCCCCGTCGTGACCATCATGGGCCACGTTGACCACGGCAAGACATCGTTGCTCGACGCCATCCGCAAGTCCAACGTCACCCTTGGCGAAGCCGGCGGCATTACGCAGCATATCGGCGCCTACCACGTCGCCACGCCGCGGGGCGAGGTCGTGTTTCTGGATACACCGGGCCATGAGGCCTTCACCGCCATGCGCGCGCGCGGCGCTCAGGTCACCGATATCGTTGTCCTGGTCGTGGCGGCGGACGACGGCGTTATGGATCAGACGCGCGAGGCCGTGAACCACTCCAAGGCCGCGGGCGTGCCCATCATGGTGGCGGTGAACAAGATCGATAAGGAAGGCGCCGATCCTGACCGCGCCCGTCGCGAACTGTCCGAACTCGGGCTGCTGCCCGAGGACTGGGGCGGCGAGACGATCTACGCCAATGTTTCCGCCAAGCAGCGCATAGGCATAGACGAGCTGCTGGAACTTATTCTGTTGCAGGCCGAAGTGCTGGAGCTCAAGGCGAATCCGGATAAATTCGCCAGGGGGCATATTGTGGAAGCCCGTCTGGACAAAGGCCGCGGGGCCGTGGCCACGGTGCTGATTCAGGAAGGCACGCTGCATCAGGGCGATTACTTTGTCTGCGGACTGTATAACGGCCGCGTGCGCGCCATGTTCGACGACCAGGGCAAGAAGGTGCGTGAGGCCGGTCCGTCCATGCCCGTGGAGGTGCAGGGACTGGAGGGCGTACCCGAGGCCGGCGACGAGTTCGCCGTGGTGGAGGACGAGAAGGTTGCGCGCCGGATCGCGGAATCGCGCCAGCTCAAGGAACGCGAAAAGGCCCTGGCCAAGGAGAGCAAGGTCACTCTGGAAACCTTCCTTTCCAAGCGCGCCGGAGAAGCGGAGCAACAGGTGCTCAATCTGGTCGTGAAATCCGACGTGCAAGGCTCCCTGGAGGCCGTACACGACGCCCTGCTCAAGCTCTCCACGGATGAAGTCAAGGTGAACATCATCCACGGCGGCACCGGCGCCATCACGGAAACGGATATCATGCTCGCTTCCGCTTCCGACGCCATCGTCATAGGCTTCAACGTGCGCCCCACCGCCAAAGTCAAGGACGTGGCGGAGCAGGAAAATATCGAGATCCGTTTCTACGATATCATCTACAAGCTGGTGAGCGAGATAAAGGACGCCATGTCCGGCATGCTTTCGCCGGTGACGCGCGAAGTCTATCTGGGGCAGGCCGAAGTGCGCGACACCTTCAGCGTGCCCAAAGTGGGCACCGTGGCCGGCTGCGCCGTGGTGGACGGCAAGATCCTGCGCAATACCGGTGTGCGGTTGCTGCGTGAGGGCGTTGTCATCTACACGGGCAAGATATCCTCACTCAAGCGCTTCAAGGATGACGTCAAAGAAGTTACCAAAGGCTTCGAATGCGGTATCGGTCTGGAAAATTACAATGATATCAAGATGGGCGATGTGATCGAGGCCTTCGACGAAGTGCAGGAGGCCCGCACCCTGGATTAGGGCGCCTGGGACGCATTGTTATGAGCGGGGAGGAAAACGTTGTCATCGGACGATTTCCTCCCCGCGTACGGCTTCCAAAGCGTACGCGGCCTCATTCCAATCCATTTCAAACAAACCGTAATGTTGAATGGAATTGGAAAGCCCGCCGGGACGGTGCGCTCGAAATACAAAGGTTTTAGCGCATTTTCGCCTTGAAACAAGGCTCTCCCCTGGAACAATTTCCAATTGTTCCAGAGAAATGCATAAGAGCATCTAGCGCTTTTCAGCGTGAGATGCTCTAGAAATCGAATAAGATGTTTCAGCTTGAACGGGGTGTCGAAAAAGCGCTATGGTGTCTGCGGCGCTTTTTTGCGGTTCATGTGGCCTGCGGCAGGCGCATTGCGGCTGTACGACAACCAAGGCCATGCATAAATGAAAAAAGGGGCGGGCGCGGCGCAGAGGCCCGGTTCCTTGGATAGACGGTCATGCACATCGGAGTGTTGACGCTGGAATTCACGCTGCATGGCAACGAGTCGCTCAAGGGCAAGCGGAACGTCGCCCAGAGCCTGAAGCGCAAATTGCGCAACAAGTTCAATGTCAGCGTCGCGGAGGTGGCGGATCAGGAAAGCCACACCAGCCTGGTGCTTGCCGCCGCCATGGTCAGCAGCGATTACAAACGGCTGCAAAGCACGCTGAACAAGGCTCTTTGCATGATAGAAGCCATTTCACCGGAAGAATTGACCGGAAGCGATATAGAGATATTGTGAGTACCTCTTCAACGGAGTGTCCTTCAGCCGTCCGACCGGCTCAGCGAAGATGTCGGGATGTATCGGTCTCAACCCGGCGGCGTGGCTGCAAGGCAGGGAAGGAGGCTTGGTTATGACCGCATTCCGGCGCGCCATTGCTCAAATCCTGACAAGCGAAGACGATTTTCTGGTTGTCAGCCACGAAGGTCCCGACGGGGACGCCATCGGCTCGACCGTGGCCATGGGGTACGTTCTGCAGGCGCTGGGCAAACGCTTCATGCTCTACAACCCCTCCGGCATGCCTGAGCATTTTGACTGGTTGCGGGTTCCCGGACCCGTGCATTCGAGTTTGACGGACCTGCATGACTTCACGCCGCGTTGGGTGATCGTGCTCGATTGCGGCGACCCGTTCCGCATGGGCAAGGAATTGCTGAAAGCCATTGAGCCGGAAAACATCATCAATATCGATCACCACGTGGGCAATCCCATGTTCGGCGCGGTGAACTGGGTTGATTCCACCATGGCGGCGGTGGGTGAAATGGTCGGGTTGCTGGTGCGCGATCTGGAGTTGTCCTTGGACGGCGGCCTCGGCGAAGCCATATACCTGGCCATTGTCTCCGATACGGGTAATTTTTCCTACGGCAACACCAAGCCGGAAATAATGGAGCTTGCCGCCGGGATCATGCGCGCCGGGCTGGACGCAGGGGATTTCAACGCCAAGTACCAAAACCAATGGCAGTTTCGACGCATCAATCTTTGGTCGGAAGTGCTTGGAGCCGCCACCCTTTATTGCAGAGGGCAGGTGTCCGTGGTGCGCATTTCCCAGGAGGTGCTTGAGCGCTACGAGGCGACGCCCGCGGATTGTGAGGGACTTGTGGAATTCATGCGCCGGGTCAAGACGGTGCGCGTTTCCATTTCCCTGCGTGAAGAGCGCAAGAACATGATCAAGTTTTCTTTGCGCTCCCATGGCCCCGACAATGTGCAGCGGGTCGCGCTCCAGTTCAGCGGCGGCGGCCACCGCAACGCCGCCGGAGGTCTGATTTCAGACTCCATGGCCAATGCGGAGCAATTGCTTTTGGCGGCCGTGGGCAGAATTATGGGCATTTGCGCCCCAGAATATGAGGAGGGCAGAGATGCCTGAACAACAACACGGGTTGTTGGTCTTGAACAAGCCCAAGGGGCCGACCTCCGCCGGGTGCCTGGAAAAGATCAAGCGGGGGCTGGGGCAGAAGAAGATCGGCCATGCCGGCACCCTGGACCCCATGGCCGACGGCGTGCTGCTTGTGTTATTGGGACAATGCACCAAACTCGCGGGCTATCTGACCGAAGGCGGGAAAACGTATTCCGGCTGCCTGCGGCTCGGATTATCCACGGAAACCTATGATATGGAAGGCAAGGAACACACGGAAGCGCCCTGGGAGCATCTGACGCAGGATGAAGTGCGCGCGGCGGTGATGGAGTGGCCTTCCATGAAGGAACAGGTTATTCCTCCTTATTCCGCGGCGAAGCACAAGGGAAAACCCTTGTACAAGCTTTCGCGCGAAGGTAAGGAGGTTCCTGTCAAGACAAAACCTTTGACCGTAACGCGGGCCGAGATTCTGGATATGGATCTGCCCCGCGTCCGGTTCCGGGTGGAATGCGCGTCCGGCACGTATATCCGGTCCCTGGTCCACAGCCTGGGGATTCGGTTGGGATGCGGCGCCGTGCTCAGCGAACTCACCCGGGAATATAGCCATCCGTTCGGCATTGACCAGGCCTGGGATCTGGAGACTCTTCTCCAGGAACCGGAACGTCTGGCCGAACGGGTTCTGCCCCTGGACAGGACGTTGCCGCATTGGCCGCGTCTGGCGCTTACCGAGCGTCAGGCCTCGCTGGTCAAAAACGGCGCGCGTCTCGACTATGTGCCGGGAACCCTCGGAGAGGGCGCCCCGGCGCAGGGCAACCGCGCCCTTTTGGTTGGGCCTTCGGGCAAGGCCCTGGCTCTGGCCGAGATCAAGCTGGCGGATGGCAAACCCGTGTGGGCCATTTTGCGCGGACTATGGTAGTTCGCGACACCGTGGCCTCAGTGAGGCTTGCGCCCCATGTATGAAATGCCTGGACAGGGGCGCCGCCATCAAAACATCAGGCAAGGAGGGTAGCGCTGTGGTCATGACGCCGGAATCAAAGGCTCAGATTATCGATGATTTTAAAACCCACGAAGGCGACACCGGTTCGCCCGAGGTGCAGATCGCGTTGCTCACGTCGCGCATCGCGTATCTCACCGAGCACTTCAAGACCCATGCCAAGGATTTCCATTCCCGCACAGGTCTGCTGAAACTCGTGGGACAGCGTAGAAAATTGCTGAACTATCTGAAAAAGAAAGATGTTCAGCGCTATAGAGACATTCTTGGCCGTTTGAACCTGCGCAAGTAGGCGAACGGTTGCAACAGGCGGCGTCCGGCAGGCATCGCGCCTGCCGGGCGGCCGCGTCCTCCGGACTCTTTCTCGCGCAATCTGGCGGTGCCGCGTTATGCGCGGCAGCGCCAGATTGCGGGATCAGGGGTTCTGCGGGGGGAAAATCAAAGGAAATGCATATGACTTCGGCATTTGATTGCACACGTCTCACGAGTATGGTGCAGGACGTTGAAATTACGCTTGAAACAGGCCGTCTGGCCAACCAGGCCGATGGCGCGGTGTGGGTGCAGAGCGGCGGCACCGTCGTATTGGTCACCTGCGTCAGTCTTCCCATGGAGCGGTCTGTCGATTTTTTTCCGCTCACCGTGGAATACGTTGAGAAAATGTACGCCGCTGGGCGCGTGCCCGGCAGCTTTTTCCGCCGCGAAATCGGGCGTCCCAGCGAACGCGAGACCCTGTGCGCGCGCATAATCGACCGCCCCATCCGGCCGTTGTTTCCCAAGGGCTTCCGGGACGAGGTGCAGGTCATCGCCACGGTGCTTTCGTCCGAACCCGAGGTGAATCCCGACGTGTTGGCGCTCACAGGCGCGTCCGCGGCGCTGCATGTTTCGCAGATTCCGTTTCAAGGTCCGGTGGCGGGGGCGCGCATAGGTTACGTGGACAACGAGTTCGTGCTCAACCCCACGGCGGCCATGCTTGAGCGGAGCACCCTGGACATGGTTTTCGCGGCCACGCGGGACGCCGTGGTCATGGTGGAGGGCAGCGCCAATTTCATGCCGCACACCTTGATGTCCGAGGCTTTGGAGTGGGCGCACGGAGCCGTGATGCCCATTTTGGACCTGCAGGAACAGTTGCGGGAAAAGGCCGGCAAGCCCAAGATGGAGTTCGTGCCTCCCGAGGAAGATCCGGCATTGAAGCAGGCCGTCCTTGAATTGGCGTCCGCGGATTTGGACAAGGCCTTGCACCTCCCTGAAAAGATGGAGCGCCGCCAGGCCAAGAAGGACGTGAAAAAGAAGCTCCTGGAGACCTTGGCCGCACGCGAGGAATTCGCCGAGAGTCTTTCCCAGGCCGGTGAAATGTTGGCGGCTTTGGAAAAAGAGATGGTGCGCAAGCGCATCAAGGACGAGGGCGTGCGTATTGACGGCCGCGACCTTGTGACTGTGCGCCCCATCAATATTGATGTGGGAACCCTGCCCCGCACGCATGGCTCCACGCTTTTTGCCCGTGGCGAAACAAAAGTGCTAGCCGTGTGCACCTTGGGCAGCGGCCGCGACGAGCAGCGGATCGAGGGCCTGGCCGGTGATGAAAGCAAGCGCTTCATGCTGCATTACAACTTTCCGCCCTATTGCGTGGGCGAAATCAAGATGATGCGCGTCTCCCGCCGTGAAATCGGGCACGGCGCCCTGGCGGAACGCGCCTTGGTGCCCGTCTTGCCCCAGCAGGAAAATTTTCCTTATACACTGCGCATCGTGTCCGAGGTCATGGAGTCCAACGGCTCTTCGTCCATGGCGTCCGTCTGCGGCGCGAGTCTGGCCTTTATGGACGCTGGCGTGCCCATCAGCGCCCCTGTTGCCGGAATCGCCATGGGCTTGATCAAGGAGGGCGATGAGTATTTCGTGCTCACGGACATCATCGGGGACGAAGACGCCCTGGGCGACATGGATTTCAAGATCGCCGGCACTGCAGACGGCATCACCGCGTTTCAGATGGACATCAAGATCGCGGGCATTCCCAGCGATGTCATGGCCAAGGCCCTGGCCCAGGCCAAAGACGCGCGCATGCACATTCTCGGGGAGATGAACAAGGTGCTCGACGCGCCGCGGGCCAACATCGCGGCCCACGCGCCGAAATATGAGGCCTTGCAGGTCAACCCGGACATCATCCGCGTGATCATCGGCCCAGGCGGCAAGAACATCAAGTCCATCACCAGCGACACGGGCGCGGCGATAGACATTGAGGACAGCGGCCGCGTGCAGATTTTCGCTCCCAACGAGGAGGCCATGCGTCAGGCGCGCGAGCGCGTGCTTTACTATGACCAGCGTCCCGAAGTGGGCAAGGTGTACGAAGGTCCGGTCAAAAAGTTACTCGAAGTGGGTGCTCTGGTGGAAATTCTGCCCGGAGTCGAGGGATTGGTGCATATTTCTCAGCTGGACCTGGGACGTGTGGAAAAGGTCACGGACGTGGCCAAACTGGGCGACACCATGAAGGTCAAGTGCCTCGAGCTGCTTCCGGACGGGAAGATGCGCTTGTCCCGCGCCGCGGTCCTGGCCGAGGAGCAGGGCATTGAGTTTCAGGATTCGCCCCCCCGTTCCAATCGCGGGCCCAAACGCGATGGCGGTCAGCCGCGCAATAATCGCGGCGGGAGCCGCGGCGGTTCCCGCAGCGGAAGCGGACGCCCCCGCGAGTAGGGGGGCTGCGGCGTTGCGGTGATGCCGTAACGATAGACCGACTGATAACATTTCGAGATCCTTGAGAACCTTGTTTCAAGGCGAAAATGCGCTAGAGCATCTCACGCTTGAAAAGCGCTAGAT
>CAZFCK010000136.1:0-12727 GCA_964517355.1 uncultured Desulfovibrionaceae bacterium
CAGCATGACATGAATAGGATTTTTGTCTAGATTTTTTTTAGAAACAGGCCCTAGTACAGTGTAAAATTTAAATCTTCGAATTTAGCTAAAAACGCGCTATGCTTCTTCTCAACATAAGGAGGAGGCATGGCGCCACGATACAGAGTGACACTCACGCAGGAAGAACGGAAAGAGTTGGAAAAAATTTCTTCGAAAGGAAAAAGAGTTGCTCGTACGGTGCGTTATGCAAGAGCGCTGCTGCTACTCGACGCGGGAGATCATGGCCCAAAATGGATCGTAGCCAAGGTTGCCGAAGCCTTGGGAGTGACTCCTCGCAGTCTTGAACATTTAAAGAAACGTTTTGTCGAAGAGGGACTTACCGCCGCACTTGAACGCAAAAAACGAGTTAAGCCGCCACGAGAAATTCAATTTGGCGGCAAGTTTGAAGCTCAATTGCTGACTTTGGCATGCTCACCGGCCCCAGAGGGCCGCAAAAGGTGGACGGTGCGTCTGTTGGCCGAGAAAATGGTGGAGCTTGAAATTGTTTCAAGTGTTTCTCCAATGACCGTGTGTAATGTTTTAAAAAAACTGAACTTAAGCCTCACTTGAGCAAATATTGGAAAATTCCGCCGGACCAGAGCGCCAGTTTTGTGGCGGCAATGGAAGATGTCCTTGAGGTGTACGCGCGTCCATATGACGCCAGGCGGCCTGTGGTTTGCATGGATGAGTCGAGCATTCAGTTGATTGGCGAGGTTAGGCAGCCAATTCCCGCAGCGCCAGGACATGGCGAACTGGTTGACGATGAGTATGTCCGCAAGGGAGTGGCTAGCATTTTTATGGCAGTGGAAGCCCTCGGCGGGAAACGAGAAGTTCGGATAACCGAGCAGCGGACACGAATAGGGTGGGCACACTTCATCAAGGATTTGTTGGAAGTACACTATCCTAAAGCCGAAAAGGTCGTTTTAGTTATGGACAACCTCAACATGCATAATACGGCGTCGTTATATGCGGCGTTTCCACCGGAAGAAGCCAAGTGCCTCTCGCAACGCCTGGATATACATCACACCCCCAAGCATGGAAGTTGGTTGAACATCGCGGAAATTGAACTCAGTGTTTTGAAACGCCAATGCCTTGCCGGACGTATAGATTGCATAGAAATAATGCGTGCCCATGTCCTGGCCTGGAGCAAGGACCGAAACAACCGCCAGACCCAAGTAGATTGGAGGTTCACGGCAAAGGATCCACGCATCAAATTAAAGCGCCTGTATCCGAAATTTTAAATAATACTGTGTACTAGAGCTGCTTACGGAAAGTATCAAGGCAAATTCCAAAGCGCTTGATCTTCGCATACAGCGTCACACGGGAAATCCCGAGTTCTTTGGCCGCGGCGCGTACATTTCCCTGAGCGGAACGCAAGGCCTCATGGATTCTTTTATCCTCCCAATCACCTTGCTCTTCATCACGCGACGAATTTTCAACCGCCTCCAAGGGCCGTTGCACGAGGGTGCGGGGCTGGTTCGGCATTGCGCCCCCGACGGGACGCAACAACTCAACGGGAAGATCCTCTTTGGTGATACGCGGTCCGGTTGCGACCACTGCGGTTCGTTCCACCATGTTTTCCAATTCACGCACATTTCCCGGCCAGGCATAAGCTTCAAGGCGGGCCATGGCTTCCGATGTAAACCCCAGCAAAGGTTTGCATAACGTATTGGCAATTTTGGAAAGAAAAAAATTGGCGAGATCCGGGATATCGCTTTTTCGCTCACGCAACGAGGGAACGGTGATTACCAGTACGTTAAGCCGGTAGTAAAGATCGTGGCGAAATGTGCCGTTTTCCACAGCCGCGTCCAAATCCCGATGCGTTGCGGCCACAACGCGGACATCCACCTTGGAGGGGTGCTTGCCACCGATACGCGTCACTTCGCCCTCTTGCAGCACACGAAGAAGACTCACCTGGGCGGTGAGGGGCATATCTCCAATTTCATCGAGAAAAAGAGTACCGCCATCTGCCAATTCAAATTTGCCAGGCGCTCCTTGCCGTGTGGCTCCCGTAAAGGCTCCGGGCTCATAGCCGAAAAGTTCGCTTTGTACCAGATCGCGAGGAATGGCGCCGCAATTCACGACGATAAAAGGTTGACCGTGGCGTGCCCCGCCATTGTGAATGGCCTGGGCGAACAACTCCTTCCCCACCCCGCTTTCTCCGAGAATAAGTGTGGTGATGGAATTGGCGCTGGCCATCTTGGCCAGGCGCAGAGCTTGGCGCATGGAATCCGACTCGCCCTGAATATCTGAAAAATCATAGACTGCCTTGGCCCCTGTCATGCGGTTGGCCAGTTTATGCATACGCCGACTTTCTCGAAGAGTAATGCATTGCCCCCCGTCGGGCATTGGCGAAGATGAAAACATGCAATGCAACGCCGCGCCACTGGCCAGACGCATTGAACATTCGCCGTCTTTGATCTTTTTACCTTGCAAAAACAAACTGTTATCACCAATTTCAGTAGCAATTTCTGATAAATGGCAGCCTGTCACATCCTCATGCGTTTGAAAGAGCCTTTTGGCATAGCGATTCATAAAACGGATTGTACCGATGCCATCCAACACGACGACGGCTTCAGCCAATAGTTCCATAATCGTTTGGGTCTCCTGCAATAAATACCGCAAGCGCATTTGTTCTGTAATGGCTTTGGCTGCTGCGATCACCAACCCGAAGGTATGATGGTGGAACCTGTCGCGCTCCATTGTTAAGGATAACGTTCCGGCGAAATTGTTTTCCGGATCGAACACCGGCGCGGCCGCGCACGACCAGCCGTCGAAATGCGGATTGTAGTGTTCATAACCGAGTACGCAGGCAGCTGTTTTTTCCACAAGACAAATGCCCATGGATGTGGTGCCGTCTATGGTTTCGCCGCTGATAAGCCCACGCAAGGGGCAGCTCGACCCCCTGCCAAACCCTTCTCCGGCCCCAAGCGTATGAAGATATACACCGTCAGCGTCAGTGAGGATAATGCAGTTGTTCGAGGGCAGTATATTTTCAAGAAGCCCTTCCATTATTGTTTTTGCGGTTTCAAGATAAAATTTGTTGCGTTGCAGCACTTCTTGGAGCTTGTCATGGCTCAGAAGCGCCATGGGAACCCCGGTGCAAGGCACGTTGGCCGCTCGGGAGCGTTTCCAGGACCGTAGAATCGAAGGACGAATATTGTCAAAATTATTATCGTCACCACGATGAAATCGGCTGCGGTCCTTACGAATTTCATCCCAATAAAGGGCATTGGGGCCGTTCAGTGTACAAAACTGGCTATAGAACGTGCTGACGCTGGATTGTTGGTTATCTTCCGTCATCGTATCATCCATGGCATCATGGGTATTCAGAGAAAAAAATGGTTTCATGCGCCGCTTCTGTTCACTTTGCATAAAAAACTCACGATATGAGCGAGTAACGGTCCAAAATCACCTTTTTTCAATTAGGAGACCACTGTACCTCGCAGAAAGCGGGCAGACAAGTTGTTTACACCAAGCAGTTATGTGTCTCGAGTACGACATTTCCCTGATGATTTTGGGGGGGGATGGATAATGGTTCAAAACCATGATGACGTATTTTTCACGTCGTGGAGGAAATCGGACTGAAGCGCTCTTTTCTTTCACCCAGCACAAAAGTTCCAAGAGGAAGACCCTCTTTTACAAGATCTTCCCCTTGAACACTCCTCACGGATAGCCGTATCATCACACCGCGACGGTCTTTGCGCTTTTCAGACTGGCCAAAGCCAGAATTATGCCGAGCACGACGCCCAAAGCGGCTGCAAACAGAACACGAAATTCAGGAGGCAACAAAAAGGTGATGGTATGAGCGGGAATCCAGAAAAAAGGTATGGTTTTCTTGAAAACAAATCCCCAAAGCATGTTCCAGTCTATTTCATGCAGGATGGCGCTCACGTTTAGCGGTTTGCACACCCCTGCCAAGGTGCCTCCCGATTTTTCGATATGCGTGGAAACAACGGCGTGCGCTGTCATAAAGAGGGGCGCAAAAAGAATATTGTTCAACAGGCTGATGCTAAAGGCCAGACCAAGGCGGGCGGGAAAACTTTCCTGAGCCACGGCACCCACCTGAAGCGAAAAACCTAATTCCGTTAATAAATAAGGAGTGCCTGCGGCGTAAATACAAAACGCCGTGTGAATGACGATTCCGATAAGCCCCCAGACAATAAATTTGGGCGCCAAGCCAAAACAGGGGCGGTAATACCTCCCGCTAGTAATGCGCACCGCCACAAGTTCACCCAGCGTACAAAGTACCGCAAATTTGAAAAAACTCATAACAAAGCTATGATTTTGTGAAAATAATTTCATTGTCACGGATTGCTCCGGAACAAGAGTGAAGAGTCCAAGTGCTGCAAGAATGCCCCCAGCGACAATGACATCAGATAATTTCATGCGTAACGCCCCTTTATGTCACCTTATTTTTTCTGCAATTGGTCCCAGAATAACAACAAATTGTAATAATGATGTTATTGTTTATGAGAAAGAGAGAACAATCCAACTGCACATTAGAATATATAGACCTTGGAACAGGAATGCCTCAGGCGGCTTAAGAATCTTTTGAAAAAGGTTCTTAAGAATCTCCAAAACTTTTTATCTTGTATAATTATTTTACTTAGTTACGTTTCCATATGTGGTATCCGCGGGTCCAGGAGGGCGTTCCCCGCTGGCGGCGGCTTAGAGCATCTCTACTTTAAAAGTGATATTCGAAAGTAAAAGGCCTATCTTTCAGCTAACGGCATCATCTTCTGCCCATCGGCCATACAGAGGCGGGAGTAAGAAGCCGCCCCCTTGCACAGGGAACAAAGGGGCGGCGGAAACAAGTCAGCAAGGTTTCAGCGTTTATCCATTACCAGCATTTTTTGTAGAGAACCTTGATATCCTCCAATGTCGGCACCCTCGGAGTTGTAAACGTGGAGAGTTCGTTGAGCGCGTCCTTCGACAGCGCGTCAATATCCTTGGGATCAATCTTGGAATTGATCTGCGCGGCAGCTGCGGTGATCGTGGCGGGAATGCCCACTTCCTCATTAAGCCGCTGGATGGCGGCAACAGCCGTGTCTTCCGGATAAAGTCCCAATTCTTTCGCGCCGCTGGCCAGGGCGATATCGGCCATTTTTTCCTTGCACACGATTTTGTTGTACTCCAAGACATGCGGGAGAACCAGGGCGTTGGCGTTGCCATGGGAGATATTGTAAAACGCGCTCAAAGGATGAGCCATGGAATGGACAAGACCCAACCCTGCGTTGCTAAAGGCCATTCCAGCCATGGTTTGCGCATACGCCATTTTTTCACGCGCAACCATATCGTTGCCGTTGCCCACAGCCCGGCTCAAATATTGGAAAATCAGCTTAATGGCTCCAATGGCCAAGGCATCGGAATATTCCATGGCGCCGATAGAGATATACGCTTCAATGGCGTGGGTCATTGCGTCCATGCCGGTAGCCGCCGTGATGAAGGGAGGCAGCCCTGTCATGAGCGCGGGATCGATAATCGCCACATTAGGCAGCAACCGCCCGTCAATAAGAACCATCTTCCAGAAGTGATCATCCTTGGTGTTTGTAATGACCGCGGCGCACGTGGATTCCGAACCAGTGCCTGCCGTGGTTGGAATCGCAACATAAAAAGGCAGCGGCGCCTTGAGCTGGCCTACGCCGCGATAGGCGTCGATGGTCCCGCCGCTGGTGGCCAGTACGCCGCACCCCTTGGCCGTATCCATGGAGCTGCCGCCGCCAAGGCCGATCAGACAATCACACCCCTCTTTAGCGTAAAGAGCATAAGACGCTGCGACATTGTCATCCGTAGGATTGGGCACGGTCTCATCAAATATGGCGTAGGGAATGCCCGCCTGCTCCAATACATCTTCAAGCTGCTTAGCCAGTCCCGCCTTGATAATGCCCTTATCCGTCACAACAAGAGGTTTCTTCACTCCTTTTGATTGGATGGCCTCAGTAACTTTTTGCAGAGCTCCGGCTCCTGTGTAAAGAATATCGGCCAATTGAAAAGCAGTAATTTGGGACATAATGTGCCTCGTATTGTTTTGCATCCCAATCACCAGATGCAGCCGCATGGCGTAATGATTGGGAAACGTTTCGTATTATCGTCGATAAGGCCCGTATTATCTTTGTTGCTGTGCAATGATCGCCCATAACATGTATTCTACTATCATGCCTGCCCCTTAGGACATTAAACTTGGAGATGCGGTTTTACTCGGCCGCCTGTTGCATTGCAGCCAAAACCTTGTCCGGGGTGGCCGGGATACTGGTCATACGCACACCGCACGCATTGCGGATGGCGTTCAATATGGAAACATGAGGGCTGGCGATGGGACCTTCCCCCGCTCCGGCCGCGCCGAACGGGCCGAAATCGCGAGGGGTGTTTTCAAAATAGACGATCTCCAAATCGTCCGGGATGGCTTCAATATATGGGAATCCAGCGCCGATCATCGTGGAGTGCTTTTTAATGTCCTCGAAATCCTCGCTGAGGGCCAGACCAATCCCCTGGGCGATGCACCCGTAAATCTGGCCATCTGTGGCAAGGCGGTTGTTGATCCCTCCCAGATTGGCCATGCAGGACATATGATCGACCGTCACCTTGCCCGTTGCGGTCTCCACCGAGATTTCAGCCATGTAAACTACATACATGTACACCAGAAACGGTTTGCCAAGGCCTGTCTCCGGATCGCAGGGTTCGCCTGGTATGGAATAAGCGCCCTCATAACGAAGGGGCTTGCCAGCGGCTTTCATTTCCTCATAGGTCCTGAAGCCCCCTTCGGTTTTTTTCGCCGCGGTCATCAAGGCTTCGCAGGCCGCGCGAATGGCGCCCCCGACTACCACTTGCGAACGTGAGGCCCCGGCCGGACCGGCAGGAGGTTGTTTGGCGGAATCAGGCCAGCTGAAACGTATCTTTTCCGGAGCGATGCCCATAGGCAAAAGCGTCTCATGAGCCGTGCCAACTGCGCCTATGTCCGCACCCTGGCCATGATCTTCCCATGACGCGCCGACAGTCACGCCATTGTCGGGATCATATTCCACAAACACTTCGGCGTTTTCCACACCGTCACCGCCGGACCCGTAAACACCTACGGCAATACCAACGCCTTTCTTCACTTCAGAGGTGGACTTTTTTTGCGCACGTTCTTTGGCTTTTTGATAGCGGGGGCGCAAGGCTTCCAACATCTCAGGCAGACAAATCACATCGGGTTTCTGACCGGTCGGCGTGGTGGAACCTTCGCGGTAGCAGTTGGCATAGCGGAATTCCAAGGGATCCTGCCCCAGCGCGAGGGCGAGTTCATCCACCAGGGATTCGCCGGCCATGAATGATTGCGGGCCACCAAACCCGCGAAATGCGGCGCCCCAGGCGTGGTTGGTGCATACTGAGCGCCCCATGGCCCGGATATTGGGAATGTCGTACCCCGCGCCTATGAATTGAATGCCGCGCCAGACAAGTGCATTGGCCATTTCGCAGTAAGGGCCGTGATCGACGGAGTAGTCGTGTTCAAGCGCCACAATGCGCCCGGTCTTTTTATCCGCGGCCATGCGGGCCTTGATGTGAAACGGCGAACGCTTGCCCGTGTACGTCATCTGCTGCGTATAATTATAGCGCAAGAACGCCGGGCGTCCGGTGGCCAGCACGGCGACACCGAGCAGCGCTTCATTGGTGGGGCTCAGTTTGTAGCCGAACGTTCCGCCCATGGGGTTGGAGGCCACAGCGATTTTATCTGGGGCAAGACCGAGGCCTTCGGCAATCATAAAGGCATGCAAATGAACGCCGATTGATTTGCTGTGAATATGCAGCAACTCGTCATCGCCCATGTATGCGAACCCGACGTCCGGTTCTATGGGCATGTGGGGTTGACGGCTCGTACGGAATTCCCCTTCCACAACCGCGACATCCTCGCGTGTGAAAAAGGGGGCGACTTCTTCCCCTTTGATCAAGGGTTGGGTGAAATAGATATTTGGCGTGCCCGGGTGGATTTCCAGTGCGTCTTCGGCCATGGCTTCCGGTGCGCTCATATACGCCGGCAGAATTTCAAGATCCACTTTAACCTTTTCTGCCGCGGCTTGCGCTTCCGCAAACGTGGTTGCGCACACGATGGCAAGCACGTCTCCATACTGAAACACTTTGCTGTCGCATAGAATCGGACGCTCCCACCCATCCCCTTTATGCCGCGGATGATTGACCAATCCGAAAATGCGATTTTTTCCTTTAACGTCCTTGGCGGTGAGCACACTATGGACGCCGGGCATTATTTCCGCTTCGGACGTATCGATGCCCTTGATGTTGGCGTGAGAGACCGTGGCTTGCACCAAAGCCAAAAACAAGGTGTCTTCGGGGAGTTTGACGCCGAGGTCCGCGCCGTAATCCAGCGTGCCGGTGACTTTCGCTTCAGCGGTGGGGCGGGGGTACTTGGAACCCCAAATGCGCCCGTCTTTGGGCATGACGAAATCAAGGCTGCGCGCGTCCGCTTCACCGCGATTAACCTTCGCAGCGTCCATAACCGCATCCACAAGAGGCTTGTACCCGGTACACCGGCATGCGTTCCGGTGTTTTTGAAACCATTGACGCACCTCTTCACGGCTTGGATTCGCATTCTCTTCCAACAATCCTTTGGCCGACACGATAAAGCCGGGGGTACAGAACCCGCACTGCGCCCCACCGTGTTTCATCCAGGATTTTTGCAGAGGGTCCAGGTGTCCTTTTTGTCCTATGCCCTCAATGGTTGTCACATATGCTCTATCCGGCACGCGCTGCATTTTCGTGATGCATGAACGCACGACCTTCCCGTTGAGAAGTACCGAGCAAGCGCCGCATTGTCCTTGACCACAGCCGACTTTGGTTCCCGTAAGATGCAATTGCTCCCGCAGCACTTCGGCCAGCGTTGCTTGCGAAGAGGTTATAAGGTTCCGTTCCACTCCGTTAATGAAAAGTGTCTTTTGCTGTAGTGATTTCATATCCTTACTCCAATTGTTTCTGTTTTTGAAAGCAAGGGACATGCCACACGCACAGTTCTGCTTATATGCTTTAATTATTAGCTTTTTTAAGTCCAATCATGTAAAGACGGAACTGAACATGTAAAATCCAGCTTTACATGTTCAGGCGCAATGTAAAGGGAGGAGGTGTTCGAGAATCAATGGATTCCGGAGATGGGGCAAATCAAGAGATGGTTAGAAAAATCAAAATGGCGGCCATGCCTACGCATGGCCGCCCCGTGACAACGAGTTATCCTTAACTTAAGCGCCTGGCACGCTACTCATCCAATCCCTGCGGCAAAACCAAATTCAGGAAAACACCCAGCACACCGGCAAGGCCAATGCCGCCAAGTCTGAATTTTCCTATGCCCAAAGACATGCCCCCTACTCCCAGAATAACAATGAGAGCCACTATGCACATATTGCGGGGGCGCAGGAGGTCGTGTCCCGCGCGGACCAAACCATTCATGCCAACCACCATAATGGCGCCGAAAAGCAGGACCATAATGCCCCCCATGACCGGGACGGGAATGGTCTGTAAAAAGGCCCCTAGTTTCCCCACAAAAGCCAGGACAATGGCGGCGATGGCGGCCCAGGTCATGATGGCCGGATTAAAAGCCTTTGTCAGAGCCACAGCGCCGGAGACCTCGGAATACGTCGTGTTCGGCGGACCGCCGAACATGGCGGCGAGGCTTGTGGCCAAACCATCTCCCAGGAGCGTTCTGTGCACGCCTGGATCTTTAATGTAATCGTGCTTGGAAATGGTTCCAATGGCGAGGATATCTCCAAAATGCTCAATAGCGGGAGCAATGGCCACCGGTACAATATAAAGAATGGCGTCAAGATTGAATTCCGGAAACACGAAATCAGGAACGGAAATGAAATTCGCCTGAGCGATCTTGGAAAAATCCACAATCCCAAAGGCGAGGCTGGCCAGATAGCCCACGGAGATACCGCAAAGAATGGGGACCAGCCGCAGCCATCCCCTCGCCGCAAGGGAAATGACAATGGTCGTGGCTAACGAAACACCGGAGATCGACAAGGCGACATGCTCAGGCACGAGCTGCACGCTGCCGTCGCCGGTTTTTCCCAAGGCCATGTTCACGGCGACCGGCGCAAGCGTTAACCCGATGACCATGATTACGGGCCCGGTGACTATGGGCGGAAGCACCCGAGAAAGAAACCCGGGCCCCTTAACGGCAATCAGCAGACTCAAGAGGACATAAAAAAGACCGGCAGCCGCCAGTCCACACAAGGTACCGGGTATCCCCCAGGTCTCAACTCCATAGATAATCGGCGCGATAAATGCAAACGAGGAAGCCAGAAAAATGGGCACCTTGCCCTTTGTGACCACCTGAAAAAGCAACGTGCCGACTCCGGCGGTAAACAACGCCACGCTGGGACTCAATCCGGTCAGCAAGGGCACGAGCACCAGGGCCCCAAATGCGACAAAAAGCATTTGCGCGCCAAGCAGGGCGTCACGAAAGCGAAAATGATACTCGGTGGAAAAGGGGGTCTCCATGAAAAACGCTCCGCATTTGATTTTGCCAGCCCAAGCGGACCGGAATTATTTGGTTCCGAAAATTTTGTCTCCGGCATCTCCCAGGCCGGGCAAAATATAGCCATTTTCATTAAGCCGTTCATCCACTGAGGCGACGAAAACCTCGACGTCCGGATGCCGTGCAGAAAGTTTGGCAAGTCCCTCTGGAGCCGCCACCAAAAAGATGCCTTTAATTTTCGTACATCCAGCTTCCTTCAACAGATCAATGGTCGCGATGAGCGTGCCGCCTGTGGCCAGCATGGGATCGAGAATCAACGCTGTTCTTTTATTCATCTGTTTGGCTAACTTGACATAGTATTGTACGGGCTCCAGGGTTTCCTCGTTCCGGTACATGCCAACCACGCCGACTTTAGCTCCTGGAACCATATCCAGTACACCGTCGAGCATCCCCAATCCCGCTCGCAAAATGGGGACGACGGTTATTTTTTTCCCGCGGATTTGTTCCACCTCCACGGGGCCGGCCCAACCCTCGAATGTGGTCGTCTCCGTTTCCAAGTCCTTCACGGCCTCATACGTCAACAACCTTGCCACCTCATTGGCAAGAGCCCGAAATGATTTCGTGCTCATGTCCTTTCTGCGAAGTTGACCGAGTTTGTGACGTACCAGGGGGTGATCCACCACACATACCGACATGGTTCACTCCTTTGGTTTATAGTACATGCTACGCATTGGCGGCGGCAGTGTTACCAAGAATTGCGAATTTGGCAACAAAGGAATTGACGTCTACACTGCATTCACTATCGCATTTAGCTATCCTGGGAAAACAATTAATGTGCGCATCTCCTCAATTGGCTGAACAAACTACGACTGGGGTCATCCGCACGCCCCACCAAAAACACGCCCAACGGCTTACGCTGCAAAACTTTCTCTCACCGGCTCCCCTTCCCTTGTTTCACTACCGCATCATGTCAACCGCCAGGGGCGGCGCCGAATTGGGCAGCTTCTAAAAAATCCGTTTTTACGCTAGGTGTTGCAAGCAAGATGAAACATGACATATTAAAGGGAGCAGAAAATAATGAACAGCCTGTTCCCGGTGGCGTTCGCCGTTGAACTCGCTGGAGCGTGGCCCTACTTATGACTGTGAGCAACAAAGGTAAAATCTTTGTGCCACAAGTGCGATGCATGTTCGACATCCGGGATTGAAATTTCAAGGAGCATACCATGAAACATACTATCTGCGCCATCTATGCACTCCTTTTTCTGCTCTCGTGCGCCCTGCCGGCAAAAGCTGAAAACCTTCTTTTTTTACGGGGTAAAGAGTTATGGATATCGGATACCAACGGCATGAGCCAGCGCAGGCTCAATGTCTTCCGGACACCAAGCGATCCCGCGCTGTCTCCCGATGGCGGCATGGCGGCACTGGCGGCAGGAAGCGATGAGCAATCCGGCTTATCCCATATCTATGTGCTGCCGACGCAAACATGGGCTCCGCGCCGTCTTTTTATTCAGGGGGTACAGGCCGGCTGTTGCCCCTCCTTTTCTCCCGATGGTCGTTCTCTCCTGATTGTGTCGGTTGAAGACGTGCATAATCAATCTATGGACAATTTTACGTACGCCACCGTTGCCGTTTCCCGCATAGACCTGGAGCAAAACAGTGTTGAAAATTTGTTGGAAACCAAAGACGTGATGCTGGATGCTGGCTATCTATACGCCAATCCTGTTTTTTCTCCGGATGGAGAGCGAGTTGCCTACCAGCATAGCGGGAGTGATGTATCCGGCGGCTTCTCCATTGTGGATTTACAGGGCAAGGTGCTGCAATCATACCCCAGCAACCAGGAAGACTATCGCCCCTATTGGAAGCCCCAGTTTTTGCCTGACCAAAAATCCATACTCTGCTGGTCCCCTGCCGTGAATAAGGAGGAGAACAGTGAAATCGCCGTCATCAATATGGAAACCGGAGAAAGGTCGGTTTTGGCCCAGGGCAGCAACCCAACATTGGTGAACGGCGGAACAGCCATGATCTACGAAAAATGCGACCCAAACTGGGGGGGCGCAACAACCTGCGATCTCTGGCGGCAAGAACTGCGCGAGGGCGCCGCTCCCATGCGCGTCGTCACCAACGCGCACTCCCCTGCGGGCCAATATCCCGGGCGGCCATGAAATCCGTCTTCTACATATCTCAGTAAGCTACTTCTAGGCTGTGTTTCTAAATTCGTTTCGAAAAGAAAATGCGAGAGGGGAAACC
>CAZFCK010000137.1:0-12580 GCA_964517355.1 uncultured Desulfovibrionaceae bacterium
AATTGGAAATTGTTTCAGGGGAGAGCCTTGTTTCAAGGCGAAAATGCGCTAGGCTTCTCCCACGAACAGGATCACGGTTCGCAACAGGTTTTCGTCAGCCCCGTTGCTTTTGCGGATCAGAGCATCTTAACTTGGAAAAAGTTAGACGCTCTTACGCATTTTACTGAAACAAGGAACATTGTTTCAGGGGTGAGCCTTTTTCAAAGGCGAAAATGCGCTAAAAGCACTCTGCGTTTTTCACCGCATGCGCCTTGATGAGCACGAACTTGAAAGGAAGGTATCCATGAAGACAGGAACTGCGGGACACATGGTCAGGCGGAGCAGTTGGATTGTGCTGTTGGTTTTAGCGGGGCTGGTGATTTTGGGGTGCCAGCGCCGCATGGCGCCGGCGCCCATGGCGCCGCCTCCCGCCCCCAGCACGACATATCAATATGAGGCTCAGTATGTGACGGCTTACAGGCTGAACGTGCGTAGCGGCCCGGGAACCAACCATAGGATTATCGCGGTGCTCAAACGCGGCGAAGCCGTGCAGATTCTTCAGCGTTCCGGAAATTGGTTTCTGGTGCAGCGCCCCCTGGAAATGCAGGCTCAAAGCGGTTTTTCCCAGGGCTGGGTCTACGGGGGGTATTTAACGGGCTATCAGAACGAGATCCCCACCACACAAGGCGTGAAGCCCCAAGGAACACAGCAGCAGCAATGGAACGTGCCCGCCAGACAGGAACAACCGTCGGGCTTTGGCGATGCCGCCGGGTAAGGGAAAAATCCGGTCTGAGTGTTGGACGAAGCAAGAGAGATGCTTAAGGCTCGAGGGGAAAATTTGTTGACCGTTTTCCCCTCGTCGCGTTTTTGATTGAAGTCCCGGCGCGCTTGGTTGCGCGCCAACCCAGCGTATTATTTTTTATTGGTCAGCCACACGCCGCCCACGACCATGGAGCCGCCGAGCAGCAGCGACAGGTGTATGGGTTCTCCCAGCAGCAGAAAACCCGTGATCACGGCGAAGACCGGCACCAGGTTGATGAAGATGCCCGCTTTAGATGCACCTATGATTTGCACCCCCCTGTAGTACCAGAAGTACGCCAGTCCTGTGGCCAGAACGCCCAGATAGACGATGCAGCCCCATTCGAGCCAGCCTGCTTTGAGGATGTCTTGGGGTAAGTCCGCGGCCAGCGCCGCGGGAAAAAGCATGATGCACCCGAACACGCAGGACCAGGTGACAGAGGAGAGCGGCGCCAGGGTTTTCATGGCGTGCTTGCCTCCCAGGGTGTATGCGGTCCAACTGGCAACGCAGCCCAGTATCAACAAGTCCCCCGTGTGAATGCCGCCTTGAAAAAAAACGGCGGGGTTTCCGTCCGACATGATGAGCGCCACGCCCGATAGCGAGAGCAGGATGCCCGCGCTGCGCATGGGGCCCAGGCGCTCTTTGTACAGCACGGCCGAAACCAGGGCTATGGCGACCGGAATGCAGGCCACTATCAATGCGGCGCGCCCCGCCATGACGGTTTGCAGTCCGGTGAAAAAGAAATAGCTGTATAAAAAGACGCCGGTGGCTCCCAAAAAAAACACTGAAGGCACCTGACGCAAGGTGAGCTTCGGGAATCGGCGTTCCGCCCTGGCCAAGAGCAGCAGCAAAAAGATGGATGCGCACGAAAAGCGTAGGAATGCGGAACTCATGGGGGCCAGGGTTTGGCTGAGCATGCGTCCGGCCACCCATGTCCCCCCCCAGAGGGCCATGCTGAGTATCAAAAGGATATAAGTTGAGGCGTGAGATTTTTGCATAGGATCGCGGGGGTAGAGTGTTGACGATGATGCGGAATCTGGAAAAAGAGAAAAATAGGGGGCGTGCGGTAATTTTGCAATAGAAAAAGTGTGAGAGGAGTGCGTATTGGGGCCGCTGGAGCACTTCGGCGGTCGAAAAATCTGGGAGCGTTTCCAACTCAGTGTATTTTCGCCTTTGGGAAAGACTCGTTCTGAAGCAATGCTCATTGGTTCAAGGAAATGCATAAGAGCATCTATGGGTTATTTTGGAGCTCCGCCCCAAACCCCGCCAGGGGGGCGTTCCTCCCTGGACCCGCGAATGTCATGTATAGAAATATAAACGTGTCAACAAGTTATCAAAGGTGATAAGTTTTGGAGATTCTTAAAAACCTTTTCTAGCGCATTTTCGCCTTGAAACAAGGCTCTCCCCTGAAACAATTTCCAATTGTTCCAGGGAAATGCATAAGAGCATCTAGCGCTTTTCAAGCGTGAGATGCTCTAAAAGGTTCGTAAGCCGCCGGAGGCATTCCAATCTACACCACCCCCCAGCGTTCGATCTGCGTCATCAGCTGGTTGCGGCGTTTTGTGAGGTATAAAAAGAAGCCGCAGGAAAAAAGAAACCCGACGCTGCACATGATGCTGACGATAATCAAGGTGCGGTATTGTTGTTGGCGTTCGTTTTCACAATAGGTGTCGATGCCCGGTTGCAGAACGCTTAACGACGCATCGTCCGGGGCGTGGTACACGGTGATCGTACTCCCTTTTTTGAAGTACGTCACAATCTCTTCCGCATATTTCCGTTTACGATGCGGTTCATAACAGAAGAAAACATTGTCTCCTTCAAAGTTCCGGCCGTTGACGGCATACGTGTAGGCGACTACGGCGCGAAAGCCGGGCACGGAGCTTTTTCCTTTGGATATTCTCACGTTTTTAATAAAGGATTCAGTGACAACGCCTTTGACGCCGGGCCACTGTTCACTTTCATGGGCGAGCATGATTTTTTGATCCAATTCCTGCAACAACTGTGTCTGCAGGTAAATGAATACACTGAGAATAGCCAAAAACAGCATGCACATGCCGGAGATCATCAGGCGCATGTTGCGCCAGTTTTTTTCTCTGGATTCGCGGTTGGTCAGCTTGCCCCACAACAGCATTTTTCCGGTATCCAGCGCAATAAACGGAGGTGTGCTGTGCGGGCGTACATAGCAATCCACGGGCAGCACTTTGGCGGAAAAGGGTAAGCGTTTGCGGTTGGTCATCACCGAGGCCACGCCCCACGGCGCCGCGTCCGGACGTTGTTGCGGATCGCTGTCGGGATCGAAAAGCGCAACCAGGAGGCCGTTGAGGTCGGAGACGCCGGTGAGGGACATCAGCGCCTGTCGAGGAGGATAATCCTGCATCAAATCGGATATGTTACGGAGTTTTTCGGTATATACCCGGCGAAAAATGAAGGATATGGTCCCGAAAATGACGATAATCATGCCCCCGGCCATAAGCATGACCTGAAGCTTTTGCCCATCCGGGTCATGCATGAACACAACGCCCATGATGCCGATCACGGCCAACACGGTGACGGCCATGACGAGCAGCATCAGATTGACGGTGCGCATTTGCTTTTTGACGGCGGGATGCAAAGGGCGGGAAGACGCGGGGGAATCGGAAGGGGGCATGGTCGAAATCCTTTTGCGCGGGACTGTTATTGCCCGCGGGGTATGGTCTGTTCCCAACGCTTGCCGCAAGAGGGGCAGCGATAACGCACTATTCTCGGCCAGTTTTTATTAGCCCGCCGGGTGCCAAGCCAGGCAGCGGCGGTCACAAGGAGCGCAAGGGCCATTTGCCCCCAGACCAGACGCCGGTCGATATTCCCGTCCAGGAGAAGAAGCAGGTTGATGCAAACGGCGAAAACAGTGCTGACACTGATGCCCAATGCGGCTCCCGAACTCCATAGCCAAGCGGGTACAACACTCCTTGTCGGAGATTGCAGATAGGTGCGGCATTGGGCCGCGGAGCCGCAGGATGGACAGACAACGGGGTGCATGTATCCTCGCCTTCGCTGGATCAATATAATGTTTTTATATGGATATCTCCATAAATTCGCAAGCGTTTCCGAATGTGGCGGCCTTTTATCACTCGGTGCGGACGACAATAAAATTTTTTACATTGCGTTATGCGTGAGACCACGCCATTGGCTGGGCCTGCGGCGAATGCCTCCGGAGCGGGTGATAACGTATTTTCCGCTCCCAATAGCGCGTTTTCGCCTTGAAACAAGGCCTGCACCTGAAACAAGATCCTATCGTATCAGATAAATGCATAAGTGCATTTGAACCTTTTCAAGGTTGACATCTCGGCTTATTGAGCGGGATGGTACTATAACTATGCGTATCTATTTAAAAATAAGTATGAATAGCCATTGTTCTTATGGCGTCCAGGGGCCTCCCCTGGCCGGCGTGCGAGCGCGGAACCCCGCGACTTTATACCTTGTTTCTTGCACTCCGAAAATCGTAGTTAGTATGCTCAACTACGGGATTTTGCTCATTGTGGGGCGCTTTTTGGCCTCGCCCATAATTTGTTGCGCCGTACCAGCATGGTGTGTGAGCAGCGCTCAACGCCCATACTTTTCAAGCCCTGGGCAATTTCTTCAGAACACAGGCATTGCAGCTCCAGTTCTCTATGGACGGAATAGCTGCTGCTGTGCGTCAATGTCTGGTCGGCGTAACCGGGGTGGGTCATCAGCTCGACAACGCCGTCTGGCCCTACGACGGCGAACGTCTGTTTGAGCAGCCGCAACAAATGATCGGCATGGAGATTCTCCTTGTACCATTGGTTCATGAAGAGGTCGGCGGTGAGAATGCCTTGGTGGCGCATGGCCAGGGTATGGGCAGCGCCCAGACCCCGTGCCGGTATGCCGAGTTCCAGAGCCAGGCGGCAATAGGCCGGGAAGACATTCGGCAACTTGTGCGCGTGGTGATGGGTGTCCAGGTGGCTGGCTTCAATGCCCAGATTGCGCAATCGGCGCCATTGGGCGCGAAATTCGCGCAACACTTCATCGGTGTCGCAAGTCGTGAGGTTCTCCACCGAGCCTGGAAATTTGCCGTCAGGTCCTACCAGCGTTGGTATTTCTTCCGGGGGGAGGCACGGCGTGCCTTTGGTGAGTTGCAGATGTAGGCCCAGACGCCCCATAATCGGAGGGGCGAATTCCGAGACGATGGCATCGGCGTCCGGCGAGCAGACCATGGCGCTGGACGCCGTAACCACACCACGTTGCATCGCCTCGATGATCCCCTTGCACACTCCGGGACTGAGGCCGAAGTCATCTGCGTTAATAATAAGATACGGCATAGTCCCCCCGCAATCGCATTCTCTGCCGTCTGCCTGATACATTGAGTCGAGAGTGAGTGAACGGAACGCGCAACCTGGAAAGGTGGCTCACTTTTACTTTATTCCACAAAAAGGGGGAGTATGCAAAGAAAGGATGCGAAAACCGGGAAAAATGCGGGTGCATACTAGAGCATCTCACGCTTGAAAAGCGCTAGATGCTCTTATGCATTTCCCTGGAACAATTGGAAATTGTTTCAGGGGAGAGTCTTGTTTCAAGGCGAAAATGCGCTACCTTATCGCTGTGGAAGGGGGAATCCCTCCGCCCCATTTGTCCACAAGCCGGATGGAAAGACAACATGGCATGAACGCGACGCATGGGACCGTACTTGGCTGGGGGCAAGCTTGGCGGCGTGGCCAAGGGGACGGGCGCCCTTGGTTGCCTTCAAGAGAAAAACGGCGAATCTAGAACAAACAGAATGTCGGAGGCGTGGCGGCCATATTCAGGGATCGAACGGCAACTGACGGAGTTGGCAATGCGCCATACAAAGCGTCCACTGATCCCGCACGCGCAGGCTAATCCACGATTTGCAGCAATTCTTTCGCGAGTTCGACAACTTCATCCGGATCAAAGGGTTTAGTCATGTAATCGTATGCGCCTATTTCCAAGCCTTTGCGCCTGTCGGCCTCTTGCCCCTTTGCAGTGAGCAGCACGATAATGGTGTCCTTGAGTTCCGGATCTTCTTTCACGGCGCGGCAGACTTCGTAACCGTTCTTTTTGGGCATCATGATGTCGAGAAAAACGGCTTGGGGACGTTCCTGCTTGATCAGGTTCAGGCCTTCTTCTCCGTCTGCGGCGGTCAATATTTCAACATCGAATTCGTCTTCGAGGTCTTCCAAGGCCTGTTCGAGCAGGGTTCTGATGTGGAGTTCATCTTCGACAATGAGAAGTTTTTTGCCCATAATAACGTGCTCTCCTTAATACAAGCAACAGGGTCGGCTTGGCTTGTCCGGTCCGTTTGCGTAGTTGGGTAATTCTATATATAAGCTAATGTAAGTGGAAAAGTGAAGAACAAAATAACCGCCCCCAAAGTGAAGAAATTGAGCTGAACGTAACGACGCAGGCGGAAGCGTTGCCGGCCTATGACGGAAATGAGGATAAAAACGCAACGCCAGGCTGTTGCAAGCAATCGCAGCATACCGCTTCGTTCCGAAGAGTATGATAAAACCCCTCTCACGGCAAGGGCACAAATCCCAATAACGTGCCTGGATATTTGTCCGTGGCGATGAAAAATCCATTGAGCCCCCCCTGTGAACAAAGCGCCAGGCCTTCCCAATTGCGTGGAAAAAAACCTTGAGCGAGTTGCACGGGGGGCGTTTTCGCCAAAACAACGCCTTCCGGGTGATATTCAAAACAGAGCAAGCGCTCAACACTCTCACTGCGCATGTGTGTCGCGCCTCTGCCGTATTGTTGCGCAATGGGGTCCGGAGCCGGGGCCAGGAGTTTTTTTTCTCCTGGCCAGAAATAATTGATGGCCCAGAATCGGTTGGCTGCGTCCACGTCCGTGGCGTCCGTGATGCGGTATTCCACATGAGGGAACGGCACGAGGCGCGGATTCGCAACGGTTCCCTTGAATAGTGAAAAGACCGAGGCCGCAGGCTGCGGCGACACATTGCGCCCGTTCGCCTCGAAAATGGCCAGCAGCGATTGCGGAGCCAGGCTGAGCGCCTCGTAACTCATATTGCGCAGATTGAGCGGCGTATCCAAAGGCAGCAAACTCTTGCCGTCAAGAGCGAGTTCGGTCCCACCGTGCGTGAAACGCCCCTGAATCAACCAGCCGCGCATGCGGCCCCGAGCGCGCGCTTCAATGAGCAGCCAAGCCGCGTCGCCGCGAACGGCGATCGCCTCAAAGCCTTCATAGCCGGGGAGGGAGTCGCAGGCCTCAAGCCCCGTCACGGCGATTTCCTCATACGCGAGGGGAGCATTGCTCACGCCATGCACGCGCGAGGCCAGGTCGGGCAAACGTATGGCGAACAGGCAGGCGGGGAGCCGCCGTTGTTCAGTTTTCCAGTCAGGAAACTGGGGCAGCAGCACGAGGCGCTCCCCGTGCCATGCCAGGCCCGAAATCTCGGCCTTGGGGTCTTGCAACGCGCCGGAGAGGGGCAGGAAGGTGATGGGCGATTCCAGGACCCGGGCCGCCATCGCAAACGTTGAAATAAAGCACAGGACGGCCAGAAGAAGCGCGGAGGGAATCATGGTTTGCATTGTCGCCTCGTGGAAGCTTTGTTGTATTGCTCGGTGCGGATAACTAAGGAAACGCTGATTAATTAACTGGATATGCGAGGGGGAAACCCTTAGCGTTGCTGTCGCCATCCGTAAGGCGCGAAACGACCGCGCCTAACGGCTGCCGCTAAAAAGGGTTTCCCCTCTCGCGCTTTCTCTTTCCCAACCTTCTTAATTTTAAGAAGTTAAAATCTATTCGTTGATTTTTTTTGCTTTTTTGCGGAATGGTCTTCTCGAATCGTTATATTTTAGAAACAGGACCTAATAAATTTTCAGCACCGGGTGATGGGGAGGGCCACGCCATTGGCGGGGCCGGTTATACGTATATTGCCATGGTTTCGAGAGGAGGCCGCTTTCGACGTTTCTCCGCCTCGAGCATTTTTCAGCATTTTCAAGAAGGGGTCTCTGTTTCTTGGCATGATCCCTGCTCTCTTAACGGCGATGGGAAAAATATTCCATTGAGCCCGTGTCCGGCGGTGCGCATCCGTCAGACGCAGAGAAGGGGGCCAATATGATATCTTCGCTTTACATAGGCGCCACCGGCATGAAAACCCATGCGCGGGGTATGCAGGTTCTTGGAAACAACATCGCCAACGTCAATACCGTCGGCTTTAAGAATTCCAATGCCATTTTCGCCAACCTCATGAGCCAATACGCGACCACGGACACCTCACGCTCCGTGGGGTATTCGCAAGTGGGCATGGGCTCCAGGCTTCAGGACATTAAAGTCAACTGGAACCAGGGGAGCTTTGAAACCACCAACAGCATCTGTGATATGGGCATAGCCGGGCTCGGTCTTTTCGGCGTGAAAAACGAAGGAGAGCTGCTCTACACCCGTGCCGGAAATTTCCATATCGACAAAGAAGGATACATGGTGGACCCGCACGGATATCGTCTCCAGGGCACTCGCCGCTATGGGGACACCGCCGGCACTTCCGGAGACATCCGTTTCGAGCCCGACGCCAATGGGCAGATCGTTCTCGATCCGAAAGCCACCACATTGATAAAAAGCTACAACAATCTCGGGTCGGGAGACAAAACCTCCAGCAACACCAATCCGTTTTTCGCTCTTTCGCAGCAATGGAACGGCAATGCAAGTCCGCCGTTGCAGGAATCCACATACGCCTATTCCACATCGCTGACAATTTACGACGAAAACGGAAATTCGCACGAGGTCACCATTTACTTCGACGAGGCCACCAGCTCCAACGCCGCCAAAGGCACGTCGAACTGGGAATTCGTGGTGGGACTCAATCCCGCGGAGGACGGGCGCGACGCCTTTGCCGGCACGTCCGCCGCCGGAATGCTCATGATGGGCACATTGACCTTCAACAGTGAAGGCCAGCTGATGAACATGTCGGCTTTCACCAATAACGGAAGCGGCGGCAAGGCTCTGGCCAATTGGGTGCCCAGCGGCTTCAGCGAAGATGGTTTCCCGCTTCTGGAGGCGACGTTCAGCGATGGAGCCAACGCCTCCATCGGGCTGGATTTGGGGTTGACCAACCAGCAATCGTCCTGGAGTCAGACGGTCTCCAACGCCTCCGCCGTGGGCAACAAGCCCTCGGTTCTGCCCTACTTCGACGGCAAGCGGGGCGCCACCAGCACGACCAACTACACTGGTTCGTCATCCACCCTGTACAGTTCGCAGGACGGCTATGCCAAAGGGTTTATGAACACCTTCAGCGTGGATTCCGACGGCACCATCATCGGCAAATTCAGCAACGGCCAGACCCAGGATCTTTGGCAGGTGAATTTGTACAACTTCACCAACCCCTACGGCCTCAAGGCCGAGGGAAACAATCATTGGAGCGCGACTTCCGCTGCCGGAGCGGAAAAGCGGGGCTTTGCCGGGGAAGACAACTTCGGCTACATAGCCCAAAACGCCCTTGAACAGTCGAATGTGGAGCTTTCGCGCGAGTTCGTGAACATGATCACCACGCAACGCGGATTCCAGGCCAACAGCAAGATAATCACCACGTCCGACACTGTGTTGCAAAGCGCTCTGAATATGAAACGCTAGAGCATCTCACGCTTGAAAAGCGCTAGATGCTCTTATGCATTTCCCTGGAACAATTGGAAATTGTTTCAGGGGAGAGCCTTGTTTCAAGGCGAAAATGCGCTAAGGCGATGCCGCAGCATGGTTCCCGTGTTGGGGGAGCGTGTTGCTTCTGGGAGAATTATTGGTCTCCCGGGCACGGTCATTTGTCCTTAAGGCGGCAAAAGTTGCCGCCCTTAAGCAGCGCTATTGCGCGGGGGCGTTGTTGGGACCCGTACCGCTTTCCGGTGTATAGAGCTTGCGGGGCGCGGAACTCTCCCGGGGGGCGTCGGCCCCGTTTTGCCCGTATCCCGGCTGTTGCGAGTTGCGTACCGCATTCCCCACATTGCGCGTCTGTGCGCGCTGGACCTCTTTTTGCGCGCCGCGCACCCCTCCGCCGGCGCCCTTCTCGGCGGCGCCTCCCCATATGGCGGGCGGTCCTCCGCACAATAAGCTTAGAGCAATCAGGATAACGCCACACCAACGCATCATGGTCCACCTCGCGCGGTAATAGTGTCCGGATACTGTGTTTTCAGGCTGCGGTTGCAACCATGGGCCAAGTATTGTGTGAAAGTATAGATTGAAAAATCAGTGAAGGGCAACATGTCCTCGGAAAAAGTGTATGCCCTTGGAGCGCCGTTTCGGCAACTTTGACACGCTATCGGCAGACAAATACGATAAGGCGTCGCGAGAATAGGGGATGTGGATGCAGGCGGGTGCATAAAAGCGCCTCACCCTTGCCGAGGTTGAGGCGCTCTAGAATTTTTTGTAATAAACGGTAATGTCCACGGGCTTACTGAGCCGCAGCACGACCTTGTAAGCGGCGTAGTTGGTGAGGGCATGCTTATTATATTCGTACAGCTCGCGCAGGATGGAAAACAGTTTTCCCTCGTCGGGAAATTTGTCGGCGAGTTCCTGCAGCTTTTCTCCGGTGGTGTTCATCCTTCCTTCAAATGTCAGTTCGGTCTTGAAATCCTTGTCCGGAGAAAACATAAATTCCACAAGCGTGAAGCCCAGGGTTTCAAGGACAAACTTATAGCGCATGATGCGGTCTTCCAACTCAACAACTTCCGGATCGCGCGGGAAATCCTGTTCCGGCTCTTGAACGCCGTTGACCACGGCGGCAGCGGTGCTGTTGGTCGGCTGGGGCGTTACCACTATTTGCTGTTTGGTCTCGGTGGCGTGTTGTGCCGCGGCAAAACAAAGGGGACAACACGGCAACGCCATGCTGCACGCAAGCAAAAAGGATATGAAGAGCTTGTGCAAGGCCATGATGAACGTCCTTGAAAAAAACGGTGCGTAAACGGGCAAAAGAGGCCGGCAAAGGGCTTGTCGCGCCTCTCACGACAAAAAGCTAGAAATACTCTAAAACTAATGACGGTTTTTTTGCAAGAGCTTTTTGCGTGAGATTGGCCCATGCTGCTGGACACTTGGCCTGCCCGCTGCTATTGGCCTTCCGGAGTTACAGCCTGATGGGGCTGTCTGGGAAACGAACGCTTTTTTGCAGGAGCAAAACATGACCGATCAAAACAGGGAGCAGAACGCGGCAACGGAAGAAGAAAGCTTTGCCGCGATGCTGGAGGCCTCGGAAGCCGGTGGCCAAGCCAACCTCAAGGTTGGGGACAAAGTCCGCGGCGCCGTTATCGCCGTGACCAACGATAGTGTTTTCATAGACGCGGGGGCGAAAATCGACGGCGTGGCGGACAAGGAAGAGCTGCTCGACGCCGCCGGGGAATTTCCCTACGCCGTGGGCGACGAGGTGGAACTTTTCGTCGTGCGCCTTGGTGGCGGGGAACTGCGCCTTTCCAAGGCTTTGTCCGGCGAAGGGGGAGCGGCCATGCTGGCGGAGGCCTTTGAAAGCAAGCTTCCTGTCCAGGGCAGAATCAAGGGGACCTGTAAGGGCGGGTTCAACGTTCAGGTTATGGGCCGAAGAGCGTTTTGCCCCATTTCGCAAATCGATACCCAATATGTGGAAGACCCCGAAATATATGTGGGACAGGAATACAGCTTTACAATCGTCACGTTTGAGGAAAACGGGCGTAATATCGTGGTTTCCAGGCGCAAGTTGCTGGAAGTGGAACAGCAGGAAGCCGTGTTGAAATTTCAGGAAGAAGTGAACACCGGCGATGTAATGACCGGGAAAGTCGTGCGTATCAAGCCCTTTGGCGTGTTTGTGGAATTGATGCCCGGCGTGGAGGGCATGGTGCACGTGTCCGAACTGGGCTGGAGCCGGGTGGCGCAGCCGCAGGATGTCGTCAGAGAGGGCGAGGAGCTGACCGTCAAGGTCATTTCCGTGGAAAAAGACGCCAAGCGCAAGGGCTTGCGCATTGCCCTCTCCGTGAAGCAGGCCCAGGATGACCCCTGGATCAAGGCGGGAGAACTCTTCGCCCCCGGCGATGTGGTGGACGGAACAGTGATCCGGTGCGCCCCTTTTGGGGCGTTTGTGGAAATCGCCCCCGGCATTGAGGGCCTGGTGCATATCAGCGAACTTTCCTATGCGCGCCGCGTGCTCAAGCCCGAGGAAATCGTCAATCCCGGCGATGCCGTGCAAGTGCTCGTGAAAGAAGTGGATCTGGAGCAAAAACGCATCGGCCTGAGCTTGCGTGAGGTCCAGGGCGATCCCTGGAGCACGGCCCATGAACGTTACGCCCCCGGCTCAGTGGTCACCGGGATCGTGGAGAAGCGCGAACAATTCGGTTTGTTTGTGAATCTGGAGCCCGGGATTACGGGGCTCATGCCCAAGTCATTGCTTTCCAAGGCGGAAGACCCCGCGGCTCTGGAGGCTGTGAAGCCTGGCGAGCAAGTGCAGGTCCGCGTGGAAGCCTTGGATCAGGATGCGCGCAAAGCGACCCTGGCGCCTCTTTCACTTCGAGAGGAAGAAAGCGGGGATTGGCGCAAGGAGATGCCCGCCGTGGTCCAGGATAACGGCGGTTCCAGTTCCACGGGGCTGAACCTGGGCGATATGTTCCAGGAAGCCCTGGCCAAAAAAAAGAAAAAATAGCCTGCGCGCCTTGTGGGGCGATGCAATAGTTATGGAGCATCTTGACCTTGAATAGGGTTGGGATGCTCTAGTTTTTTTTCGATATAGAATCATGTTATAGCAGTATAATTGTAGGGAGATGCATAAGGGTATCTGAGGAAACGCTGATTAATTCACTGGATATGCGAGGGGGAAACCCTTAGCGTTGCTG
>CAZFCK010000138.1:0-12512 GCA_964517355.1 uncultured Desulfovibrionaceae bacterium
CGCAATGTGGGAATGACTTGTTTTTCCGAGGGGAAAACCAGCGCTGCCATCTTCAGCCCTAAGGCGCGATACAACCGCGCCCAAGGGCTGAAGTTCTTGAAAGAGGTTCTTCCCCTCGGGCTCCCCTTTCCAGAACTTTTTATATAACACCATGTTATTACAAGCTAAGTCTTTGGAAGGGGGTTCAGGGGGAAAACCTTTCTACAGAAAGGTTTCGCCCCGAAGGCACTTTCGGAGTAAAGGAAATAACCACATATTTTTAATTGTGATTGACGATATTGATAGAATATCGAAAGCAAAGAATCGATACTCAACATTATGCCAATTGAAAACGGTGTCCGTGTGCAATTTACAGAAATACTACACAAACATTTCCCAAATGGAATCCGGCCAAATTCCATTATAGATTTGAACAAGCTGAAGAAGTATTACTTTGAAAAAGCAGGCAAGTGCATCTCGGACGATGTAACTGATATTTCGTGTGCAATAAAAAATGCAGGCATTCAGCACGGTGATAAAGTTTATGTTCTATCCGCACAAGACAAACAACATATAACTTGTCTTGTGGACAAATTACAAGAAAATGGAAACCGCATATTATATTATGACGAATTCTACAACGTCCATGCTGATTTTTTTCAAGAAATGCAAATTTTTTCGTCCGAGCTGCTCCAGCCTATTCTCTCGGAACTCTTTCCATCCTTAAAATTTTATTCAACAGATTGTAGAATAGATGCACATACGACCGTGGAGTCTGAAATTTTGCGTTGTTTTGAAACAGCAGTGATCTTGTCATGCAAAGACTTGAAGAAAATGTTGCCATACATACCTATCACGACCATAAAGCAAACCTTGTCGCGCGCTAGTGAGTTTATTAATGTCAGTGAAGGCGTGTACACACATGTTTCTAAGATTAATTTCGACAAATCCGAATGCCATGAAGTTTGCGAGAAGATTGAAAAGGAAATCACCTCGAATGGATTCGCACCACTTGCTTCAATAGCAATTGCCGCATGCACGGAACTGAACCCCGAGCTTACCGAAACTGCTATCAAAAATGGAATGGTTAGGAAGTTTCTTGGCAGCCGCTTTAAGAGGCGCGGCAATATTGTTACATCGAAAGAAACCACAGCAAACGCCACAGCAATTTTCGAAAATTTTTGCCGTACTCATGATCGTCTAACCTTGAAAGAGCTGTTTGATTTCGAAGAAGACATCAACGGTAAGCGCTACACTCGATCGCTCTTCACAGCCTATAATATAATGGTTCGTATCGACAGAGATACTTTTATTGCTGACGGTGAAATTCAATTCGATGTCGGCGCTACGGATAACGCCCTCGGCCGATTCTTCCACGGAGAAGTCATCCCGCTTCGGGCGGTATCAAGCTTCATGTCGTTTCCTTATATTGAAAGATATCAATGGAATTTATTCCTACTGGAAAGCTACTGCCGGAGATTTAGCAACCGATTCAGTTTTCAATGCCTTTCGGTTAGCAGCAAAAGCGTTGGCGCCATAATCAAGAAGTCTGCAAATTTTTGTAATTATACCGAAGCGCTTGCCACTGCTGTTGCAGCGCAATCTATCAAGATAACGACGACAAGCGTTGCAGATTTTTTGTTTCACAGCGGCTATATCGCTCGTCGAACGGGATTTGTCGAAGGCGTTGTCGAACGTGCGCGCCTACTGAGAGAAAGGATTAGTTAGGGTAATGTACGCATACACACACGATATACAGACTGGCGGGCTGCTACTCAACGATAGCACGCCTACTTTTTCCAAAGAACCACGCCCAGTATATTATCAAGAGCTCGATATTCTTGGTTTCAACAAACACTACAACTATGCAAAGCAAGATGATTTCCCATACATGTGGGCAGAGGCACACACCTATTTGTATCGCGGACAAGTTATCGCGAAAACGAAAGGAGGATCCCTCTACACAGCGCCTGAGCTGATTCTTGCCCTTACGACGGATGGGAAACAGGTCCTACCTGATGGCGAAACGCTACGCCCTGTCGACATCGAGACAATGGTCAATAAAAACAGTGAACTACTTGAAGTTGTCGAGCAAAGTACGTTAAAAAGAATTTATGATATCTATAAACGCTACTACAAGAAGCTCGATTGTTTCCATGTCGCTTTTTCAGGCGGCAAAGACAGTATTGTTCTGCTTGACCTTGTAAAAAGAGCTTTGCCCAAAAGTGGATTTGTCGTCGTATTCGGCGATACGGGTATGGAATTCCCGGATACGTATGATGCTGTCGACAAGGTGGAAGCGCAATGCCGCAGCGAAAAAATAGAGTTCTATCGCGCAGCATCCCACATCAAACCGGCGGAAAGCTGGAGGCTCTTCGGCCCTCCGTCGCGTGTCCTCCGCTGGTGCTGTTCTGTGCATAAATCTGCCCCGCAAACTATATTGTTGCGCGAACTTTTTGGAAAAATCAACTATGCTGGGTTGGCATTCGTTGGCGTTCGCGCCCATGAAAGTGCGGCACGCGCAGATTACGATTATGAAAACTTTGGAAAAAAACAACGAGGACAGTATTCTCATAACTCGATTTTGGATTGGTCTTCCGCTGAAGTCTGGATGTATATTTATGCTCATAATCTTTTTGTCAATAAAGCATACAAAAAGGGGCACTCGAGGGTTGGTTGCTTGTTTTGTCCTATGGGGGGGGGGAAAGCGGATTACTTTCGAAACCACAGCTATCCTGAGCAAGTCAAGGTATTTACTGATATCATCAGAGAAGCTGTAGACGAAAGTAGCATATCCGATTACGAGAGTTACATGGCAAATGGTGGTTGGGGAGCTCGACGGAGTGGACGAGATTTGAAGAACAGACAATCACCGTACCAGGAAGAAACAATAGGAAAAACTTTACAGATAACGGTAAGCCAGCCTATTCAAAACTGGCAAGAATGGCTTAATACTCTGGATTCACTACCGTTTAATTATTCAATTGAAGCAGCGAAAGACAAATGCATTGTTAAAATGCCAGTGCATATGGACAGGACTCCTTATGCCAAACAGTTGAAGCAAGTGATGTTGAAAGTGGCCTACTGTGTCGGGTGCGGAGCATGTGAAGCAAATTGTCGCAATGGATGCATCTCATTCAAACACGGTCTACGCATAGCTGATTGTGTTCATTGTGGGCAGTGTCATGTTATTCCATGCGGCTGTTATGTTGCAGATTCTCTGAAAAGACCTATGGAAGGTAAACGGATGAGAAGTTTAAACACCTTTGAAGAGCATGCACCTAAACCAGAATGGGTTTCTGACTTTTTTGAAAGACAAGATGCTTTTTTGCAAGACAACGGACTAGGCCCGAACCAGCAGACCAAATTTAAGCGTTTTTTAAGAGACGCTTCGCTTATAGACAAAAGCAATGTAACTTCTTTTGCTAAAAAAATAATTAATATTGGATGGGGAAGTGAACAGGCGTGGGGTTTAATCCTTGTGCAGCTCGTGAACAATAATCCTCAGATGCGGTGGTACGTGGACAACCTTTTGATAGGCGTAAGCTATCCACGCAAAAATATAGAGGAAAAGCTCATGAGCCTTGGTCTTAGCGAAAAGATGGCTAAAGCCATCGTGTCTTCCTTCAACCGTCTTAGCGATCTTCCTCTAGGCAAAAAATTGAACTTCGGTACGGTTACCAAAAAAGGCAGACAGATCGACACACTCATCCGCAGTAAGTCCTCACTCGAAGACAACCGAGTTATTTTGTATTCCCTTTATAAATTTGCCGAGGCCTGCAACGGATACTACCAGTTCACACTGAGCCGTCTGCTTGACTATTCTGTCGAATCGCGCGGGATCAGTCCCGCGCGGATTTTCGGATTTGATCGAGACGACATGGAACGCTTCCTAAATGGACTTTCCGCAAAATATCCTGAGTTCATAAACGCCACATTCACGCACGATCTCGATAAGATCACTCTCCGCGAGGAGAAAACGTCAGCAGATGTCCTCAACCTGTTTTAGCGACGGAAAGGGCAATGAATAACTACAGCGAATATTTTGAAATCGACGAGAGCTACTGGCCGGAAATCAATCCCAGTTCCATCAAAGACCCGTTGAATAGATGGGAAAAAACTTACCCCCATGAGACCTTTGTCGGCCTTCTGAAAGCAACAGAGCGCATGCTCGCTCGAGGGGCGAACAATGACAAGAAAGGCATCTGGATAGAGGGAGCTTACGGCACCGGTAAATCTCGTGTCGCCTGGACGCTGAAAAACCTCCTCGAGTGCTCTGACGACGCTCTGATGGCGTACTTTAATGAATACCCGGCATTACAGGCCGAGCCTGACTTGCGTGACAAGTTGCTTGGACACAAACAGGGTAAGGTCATAACAGCTTACCGTTACGCATCTGGCGGTATCGACAACGACCGTGCCCTTATCATGGCTGTCTATGACAGCGTTACCAGGGCGCTCAAGGACGCTGGCGTGATTTACAAGGGTGAGAACGCACTGCGAGGCAGTGTTGCGTTATGGCTTTCAGACGAGGCAAACAAGGCCTTTTTTGAAACGCTTATTGCTTTGCCTGAGTACAGAGGTCTAGGCAGCTTCGCGGGGAAATCCGTCGACGATATCATTAATTTGCTGAAAAACGTGAACGCCAACGTTGACACATTGATGGGTGATATCTTCTCGCTTGCGGAACATCGTGGAATAAACGCACTTACTACAAACATGGATGAACTGATTGCGTGGCTCACGGATATTATCGATCATAACGGACTCAAAGCTATTGTGTTTGTGTGGGACGAGTTCTCAGCATATTTCAAGAAAAACCGCACTTCCCTTGACGAATTTCAGAAACTCGCCGAGTTTTCGAATTTAAAGCCGTTCTATTTGATGATTGTCACCCATATGTCTGGATCATTATTTAGCGAGAAGGACCAGACCGGCAAGATTGTCCGCGACCGTTTTGTCTGCAGGGAGATTGAGCTTCCCGACTCCATCGCCTTTGAGTTGATCCGGCACGCCCTCAGGGTTAACCTTAGCCAGCAGGAGATATGGGAGACGCTGGCCGATGATCTGAACAGCCGAATGCCCTTTGCTCGCGAGGCGGTACGAAAAACCGTATGGAAAGGTTCGAATTCGGGCGATGATGTTCTGAAGGGCATGTTGCCACTTCATCCGCTTGCGGCTTTACTGCTTAAAAATATTTCAACTGCATTTGCATCCAACCAGCGTAGCATGTTCAACTTCATCAAGAACGCGGAAACTGAAAATCTTCAGGCGTTCCAGTGGTTCATCGACAGCCACAGCCCTGATAACGGCGACATTCTGAGTATCGACTACCTGTGGAACTTCTTCTACGAAAAAGGGACAGATGAATTCGGCACAGGTTCGGGCAGAACCAATCTTGACTCTATCATCCGCACCATCCTTGATACCTACCCGAAAAATGAAGACCGGCTGAACACCGAGCAAAAGCGGATATTGAAAACAGTGCTGATGATGCAAGCCATCAGCCAAAAGCTCGGCGATAGCGTTGAATTGTTCTTGCCTACCGAGCAAAATATCAACCATGCCTTTGAGGGTACTGATTTCGAACAAAACAGGGCTGTTAACATTATCAAAAACCAGTTGGTAAAAGACGGTATCCTTTATGCCAAGCCTATGGGCAACGGCAAGGTCCAATACGCCGCCGCAGCCGTTTCGGGTGATCAGGCACAGATCGACAATCTCAAGAAACGCATCGAAAGCGAGACAAAAACCGCGTCGTTGCTATTAAAAGGGGATCTTGCCTCCTCACTTCCCTTGAACGCTGCACTCCGTTTTCGGTACGATATCGCTCCTGTTACGATTGAGAATTTTACAGCGTCAATAAATAGAATCACAAATGAGAGGGCAACCTACAAAATCCGGGCGGTGTTGTCGTTTGCACGCAATGACGAGGAGCAAAATAAAATTCGTATACTTATTAAAGGTGCGGTCAATGACGCTCGCTACAAGGAGCTTGTATTCGTTGATGCTTCGTCGACTGTGCTTGGAGGGGAGCGTTTTGGGCAATGGGTCGAGTGTGCCGCCAACGAAGAATATTGGAGAGCAAAAGATGGAAAACTTGCCGACGAAATGTCTCGCAAGGCGAAAGAAATCCTCGAAGACTGGAAAATCGATGTAGCGAATGGGACATTTACTGTTTATTCGGCTTACGCCAAAAATGGTGAGCCGTTCGGTGGCGCTTCCTCCGCTCTCTCTGCGCTTTTAAATTCAGTGATTCGTAACTATCCATTTTCTTTTGACAATGCAAAGATAAGCGACAATCTATATCTTGCATCTGGGCTGCTGTCAGGCGCAAAGTATGGCATCACAGAAACATGCGGAGGTGTGTTCCAGCAAACATCCATAGTCCCCTTGATGCAAGGCGTATGGCAAGTAGATCGTTATTGGGAGTCAGCTCCTACTTTGCCGCTTTCAAAACTGAAACTAAAAGTAGATCAAGTAATAAAAGCCGCATTTGACAGCGATGAGCGGCGAATTTCTGTAGGAAGCGTATTTGACTTCTTAGAGGAGCATGGCTTTATGCCGTGCAATATTTATGCTTTTCTGACTGGATTTCTCCTTAAAGAATATTCCGTGGATACCTATCGCTACAGTGACGGGGACACTGGCGACAAAATGAGTATTGAGAAGTTAGCTGAGATTGTCGGAGAATATGTCAAACATAAAAATACGCCGATTCCGCGTTATAAAGACAAGTTTATCGCAGTTATGAGCAAAGAGCAGATAGCATTTGTGGGCTTTGCAAATGCTGTTTTCAACATACCTGACAACCTGTCTGTTGAACAAACCGCGATACGCATTCGCTCCAAGTTAAAAGACTTGGGGTATCCGATTTGGTGTTTCAGGGAAATTGACACTCAAGGCCTTGATGTTTTCATAGACAAACTCGCCGCACTCGCAAATTCAAACAGTGGAGGCGAAAGCGTCGCGAAAATTGCCGACGCTCTCGGCCTTATGTCACTGAGCATACCTTCAGCCGCAGGAAACCTCGCTGCACTTCTCACAAAAGATAATGCGCAAAAAGCAATTACAGAATTTTTGAACGTCTTTGAAAATGGAGATATATTAAGACTTGCCAAAAAGATCAATACACAAAACGTGTTACTTGACGTAAAACGCCATGTCGGATCTAAGGAAGCGTTATGGCTGTGGCACCAAGAGACGGGAGAACATGAGCTTCGTAAGTTGCTCACGGACTATAAAATTGTCATTGCGAGCAATCGCATCATTACAAAGACGTCATCCCTTACGGATTGTATTGCCGAATGGCGTGCAAAAGCAAAGACGATAAGAATCCCCAGCTCTGCATTGGTCTCAGAAGTTCCTGCGTTGAAAACTTTTCTTCATTTCCTGAGTGATATAGTTGCAACCGGGGACATCGCCTATGACAAGCGAAGCAAATTCCTTACTGAACTTGAAAATAACGAAAGTGCTATCGGCGACTTCTTTTCAAAGAAGATATCCATTTTTATTGATATTTATTCTTTCCATCTCACAGGATTCAACGAGAGTGATATCAATGTGTTGTATTCAAGATTGCCAGTAACATCATTCGGATCGGACAAATCTGATTTCGAAAAGATTGTTTCTTCCGAGGCTGGAAAAATTAGAAAAGAACAAGCAAAGTACAAATTACAACAATTATGGGAAGAGAAAACATCATCAAGAACACCGAAAGACTGGTCCACAAAAAACAGAACTCCCATCCTTTCCCTTGTACCAATAACGCTTCACAGGGACGCCCGACGAGCATTCGGGGCAATCAATCGAATTAACCCCGAGGAGACGGAGGTGCAATTCGCTTTGGAGTTTATCCAACGTAAAGCGACATTCCTCTCTGACCTTAGCGACAAATCAAAAACAGATGCCGCATTTATCCGTGACGTCATAGGGCGCTTCATGCCGGTGTTACCCAATGCTGACGAGGTCCGCTCACGGCTTGAAGCTGTCGTCACAACACTTCCCTACGATTGGTACGGCGATCCTGCCGTGCTACGTGAGGTGGAGAGGTTCGCTCAGGCCAGATATAATCAAGGAGGAAGCGATAAGGTTCTCCTTCGAATCGAAAAAATGGATGCCGATCGAGCCAAGGATTACCTGAAACGGCTTGTTAAAGACAATATGAATGTGGGCATCGAGATTATTTCGGAAGACGGGAGCGATGAGTGAAAACTGTATCAGTAGAGTATGCCCTCGAGAGCATACTAAAATATTTTAAAAGCGATGTTGCCACACCTTTTTTAGTGGCTGTCGATGATGATATCGAGTACGCCACCCTCGCCAATGAACTTGCAGCTCTCACGCAGATGCATGTTAGCAGCTTTTGCGCCGAGGAAGACGCTTTCCCGGACAACGATGCCCTTTTTACTATTCTTTCCAAAGCGACCAAGAACATACTGCTTATTGGTTTTGGTGAGAATGTACGATTGACTGGAAATACCAGTATTCTTGGCCGTCTCAAAGATCTGCAAGTTTCATCGAAGGTTGTGGCGTTATGCCGTGGAGTAAGGAAGGAGGCCATGGAACTTTGCTTGGCCGACCCTAAGTTTGGGACCGCGCGACGTACTTGCTTACTAAAGGCGGGCACACCCTTTAATGTCGTTAGTTTTCCGGAATCATTGAATATCCCAGCCGAAGTAGGACTAAAAGCACTTCTCAACCGTTTGGAATGCGGTACTTCAAAAACAGTATTTGTCAAAACAACTCTACCTTTGAAAAACATTCGAGAAGTACACAGCGCCCATGATGCCCTCCAACAAATATTTCCAACCTTCCCGCTCCATTCGGCCTGTCTTCCAGACTCCTCGTGGAAAGAGTACTTAGCGGATAATAACCTTGAAGGGTATGAGCTATTTCATTGGCGTAATTTTCTAAAATTAAAACTAGCCCCCCCGGAGAATGACTACCTTAGATACGTCATTGACAACTCTAACGACCTTAATCATTATAAAAAATTAATATTCTCCGCACTACTAGACTTTAGCCCGAACGATATAGCATTTGATTCGATGTATAGAGAACGTAAGACTCTTCTAAGCAACGTTCATGACAATGATATTGCTGAATACATTGCCGAAACAAAAGTTAAAGATTCTAACAGGGTCTACTATTTAACAGACAACACGGCCGCAGAACGACAAGCCATCATTGAAACTTTTGACGGCGTCATTGAAGTTTCCAACAACCTGAAACTTATTTACCCTTATTTGGCAGATTACCTGTGCGACTATTGCTTTACAGGTGAAATTGGAGATTTATTAACTCTGTATTTTTCAGAGTACAAACGTCAAAAATTAACCAATAGGCTTTCATCAAAATTCCATCAAAAGGTAATTTCATTGGCTGCTGACGGTTTTCGTCCGTACAATTGCTTAAAGACAAGAGGTGAAGTCCTTGATGCGATTGAAAAAGATAATTCAGCATTATATTGGATAGACGCGCTTGGCGTTGAATATCTTGGATATATCCAGAATCGCGCGCAAGCGCTTGGTCTAAAAATAACCATTCATACGGTACGCGCAAATCTTCCATCCATTACATCGTTTAATAACGATTTTTTCGACTCTTGGAACAGCGACAAGGTGCAAACAAAAAAACTTGACAAAATTAAACATGACGGCGAGCTGGATTTTAATTATCAAACAACTAAGCTGCCGATTCATTTAGAAAAAGAACTACAGATCATAGAAGATTCTTTGAGATGGGCAGGAGCAAAGCTTGCTGGGAAAAGTTATAATAAAGTTATTCTGATTTCCGACCATGGTGCAAGCCGCCTTGCGGTTATAAACGAACAAGAATGTAAATGGGAAATGTCTTCTAAGGGACAACACTCCGGTCGTTGCTGCCCTTGCAGCGAGGCAGATGTTAAATCGGAATATGCCACGAAAGAAAATGGGTTCTGGGTTCTTGCCAACTATGACCGATTTAAGGGTGGTCGAAAAGCAAGTGTTGAAGTTCATGGAGGAGCAACTCTTGAAGAGGTAGTTGTTCCGCTCATTGAGATGGAGCTTTTCGACAACAAAATATCAGTAACCAACACCACGCCACAGACGACAACAAGTTTTAAGAAAAACGCAGAAATTGTCCTATTCAGCATAAGTCCATTAAAAAATCTATCTGCAAGAATTTGCGAAAAACGATATGCCGCAGAGAACTTAGGCAATCATAAGCACAAAATTATATTCCCCGACATAAAAAAATCTGGGATATATACAACTGATGTATTTGAGGGCGATAACCTGATTGGAAAAGTTGAATTTGAAATCAGACGCGAAAGTGGCGGGACAAACGATGACGATTGGTTTTAACCGGGATGGATGGCCCAAATGATTGCCAAGCTTAGAGACTGTTTTGATGAAATGGTTGTCTACAAAGATTTAAAGACCAGCAACTTTTTTTCTGCATTAAGTCTGCCTTCTTTTATGCGTGACTGGCTACTCCGGAGGTTTGAGAATGAGGCCGGCGAGTTCAATGCGGATGAACTTGTAGAATTCGTTCGTCAATTCATTCCACGCAAAGACGAGTGGACGTCGATCAAAAACCGCATCATCAAAGAACACGAACGAGTCAAGTTTCTTGCAAAGATATCTGTGGACATTGACATCCGCACGGGCGAGGTCTCATTTGCGTTGCCTGATTTCGGATTAACGGCAAAGCAGACTATTATTGAAGACCTGGTGTGGGATTCATGCAAAAATGAACTAGTAAAAGGACGTGAGTCGTGGGGTATGCTCGAGCTCGGCTACCGCCTGCCAGATGATAGTGTAACGCCTAAGCTGCCTGGCAAAATCAGACTTACAAGTTTTAAAAACTTTTGTCCGTACTCTATTGAACTTGAATATTATAAGGATGTACGAAACGAATTTCAAACTTCAGAGTGGATAGATGTATTGCTTGGTGCCGTAGACTACAATGCATTCGGTTACAAAAATGAAGAAGAAAAGCTGACTATGCTTACTCGGCTACTCCCGTTTACGGAAAAGCGTCTTAACTTGATTGAACTCGCACCCAAAGGCACTGGAAAATCTTATCTTTTTGGTCGTGTTAGCCGTTTCGGCTGGTTGTCTAGCGGCGGCGTCATGAGCCGTGCCAAAATGTTCTATGATATCTCGAAACGCACAGAGGGTCTTGTTTCGGGCAATGATTTCATTACGCTGGACGAAGTTCAAACCATCTCATTCACGAATGTAGATGAAATGCGTGCAGCCTTAAAAGGTTATCTTGAATCTGGTGTGTACACAGTAGGGAACTATGAAGGAGTTGCTGACGCCGGGGTGATTCTTTGTGGGAACATCTCAAAAGAGACGATGGACAATGATGGAACCACCAACATGTTTGAAGAGTTGCCCATTGTATTTCACGAGTCTGCCCTTATTGAACGTTTTCACGGCTTTATCAAAGGGTGGCACATACCTCGTATGAATGATGACCTGAAAATTTCAGGATGGGCTTTGAATTCGGAATACTTTTGCGCAATCCTTCATGAATTAAGGCGTGACACAACCTATAGATCTATTGTTGACAAGTTGGTAAATGTTCCAGAAGTGGCCGACACACGCGACACAGAGGCAATTAAACGTATTGCAACTGCATATTTAAAATTGCTATTTCCGAATGTGAGGCGAACGAGCGACATTACCGCCCGCGAATTCACTCGTTATTGCTTGCGTCGTGCTTGTACAATGCGAGCTACAATTAAGAACCAACTGGGCATAATGGATATAGAATATCGTGGAAAAGACATTCCTCAGTTTTCTGTAAATGAAGGGCTTTGTAGCCGTGAACACTAAAATTGGATGCTTTTTGAGGTGGTCCCCAATCGCAGGACAGTTTTGCGGCTTGGGATAGATTGCAACCAGACCCATCAGGCGCATGAGCCGACGTACCCGCTTGCGGCCCACGCAGTAACCCTTACGCCGGAGCCAGCGCGCCATCTTGCGGCTGCCGTAGTTCGGAGTCTTGAGAAACTGCTCGTCAATCATACGCATGAGTTTTTGGTTGAAGGGGGATTCCCCTTTTGTTTCATAGTAGTACGTGGACCGACTGATGCTGAGCAGCCGGCATTGCCGTGCGATGGAGAGCCTGATGTCAAAGTCGACCATGCTTTTCCTCCGAACATGGCTCAGCGTCCGAAGGCCTTGGACAAAAAATCACGCTCGACAGTGAGCTGTCCGATCTTGGCATGCAGCTCCTTGACCTCGTCTTCATGGGACTTGTCCTTGCGTGCCTCCCCGGAGGAGAACACCTCCACCATGCCCTTCTTCGCCTTGGATTTCCATTGCGCAATCATGTTGGGATGCACGCCATACTTGGATGAGAGCTGTGCCATGGTTTCCTCGCCCCTGATCGCCTCAAGGGCGACCTTGGCCTTGAACTCCGCAGAGTACTTCTTTCGCTTGGACATTTTGGTGATTCCTCCTTGGTTGCGGAATCCACCTTAGAGCAAGTCACGTTTGAGATAGTCCATAGCCACAGTTTTTGAACCACCCCTG
>CAZFCK010000139.1:0-12452 GCA_964517355.1 uncultured Desulfovibrionaceae bacterium
AACAAGGCTCTCCCCTGAAACAATTTCCAATTGTTCCAGGGAAATGCATAAGAGGATCTAGCGCTTTTCAAGCGTGAGATGCTCTAATGAGATACCGCACCAGACGGAAGCCCTTTCCATTGACCACCACGCAGGCTTGTAGCAGTTGCCCAACTTGATTTACCAAAAATATCCCTCCACATATCGGCATGTTAAAATAAAAACAATATTTTTTGCATTTTTTTCTTGACACAGCATTCCACACGGGAATATACAAACAAAAAAAAGTAAACGGAATGGATTAAACGCTGGCTTATTAGTTTAAAGCAAAATGTAAGCGCATACATAAGCGGAGGCACAGCTTATGCCACACTTCCGAAACGACATCGCGAACATTCACAGCGACACCAGGCCTCAGCGTATATCCAAACAAAAAGTATACTATTTCGGAAAGTTGAAAAAAATAATTCAGCGGCCGCACTGGATCTTTTTTTTGAAACATAATGTAAACGCTTACATAGTCACAATTAAATTTTCATCTTTCGTGTGCCCCCTCTTGCGGAACAGCAACGCACCGGCAAAAATCTCCAACGGCGCGGTTCGCTTCCTCCCCGCCGCTCGCGGACCACTGCCGGCGATATCGCCCCAGACGCTCTCTTTAGCCCGGGGCCGTCGAACTCCGCATGAGGGGCACTCCCTTTTGCACAACCCATCATTCAGTATGAAAACAGGGCTCTGTTCCGTGGCTCCCGCTACATTCAGGCGCCACCTCCATTGCCCAGCCCATTTTTTTTCACAAAGGCCTTGACAGGGATACCCTACAAAGGTAAAATACGCCAAACTTTATAATATTTTAATTTAATTTGTTTTTTTTAATAAAAATGTAAACGCATACATTGATAAGGCGTAAACTCATGGTCAGCATGGCTTCATCTTCCCTCACCCGCAAGAACGTCAGGTCAAAGCTAGGCCTGATATTTAAAAAATACTATTATCACAGTAGATTGAAACTTATTTTCCTTTCCATTGCAGTGTTGTTTTTATTTTCTTCAAAATGTAAGCGATTACATTGTAAGTTAATTCCCTGCCCCTCCATCCTGGCGCCACGGCTTCGTTCTCTCCCCGTTCCGCGTTCAGACGGCCGGGCACTGTTCTCGTAACCCTTTTCACCTTATGCAGGAGGATTTCATGGTCAAAGTAGGTGTCATCGGATACGGCGTGATCGGTCAAAGGCTTGCCGACGGCGTCTTTCGCCAGGAAGACATGGAGCTCGTCGGCGTGTGCGATGTGGCGCCTACGCTCTCAGTGCGCGCGCTCAAGGAAAGCGGCATGCCGTATAATTTTTTCTCGGGCGCAAAGGACAACGGCGCCCTTGAGGCCGCGGGAATTCCCGTTTCCGGCTCGTTTGAGGAACTGGTGCAGGAAAGCGACATCCTGCTCGACGCCGCCCCCGGCGGGATAGGCGCGAAAAACAAGACCACGTACGAAAAATACGGGAAAAAGGCCGTGTTCCAGGGCGGCGAGGCGGACTCCGTGGCGGACGTCTTCTTCCACGGCTACGCCAACTATGAAAAAGGCCTCGGCGCGCAGTACCTCAAGCTGACCTCATGCAACACCACGGGCCTTATCCGCGCCGTGGACAGCATGGACCGCAGCGTGGGCGTGGAAAAGGTGGCCATCACCATCATCAGGCGCGTGGCCGACCCCGGCGACTACCACCGCGGCCTCACGAACGCCCTGATGGTGGACGAGGCGCCCTCGCACCAGTGTCTGGATCTCATGCACATCATGCCCCACATCCATGCCACGGGTATCCTGGTGCACACGCCCGTGACCCACGGCCACATCATCACCCTGTGCGTAACGCCCAAGAAAAGCGTTTCCCTCGAGGATGTGGAAGCGGAATTCCGCAAACACGACCGCATCCGCGTGGTCAGCCGCAAGGAAGGCTTTCTGGGCAACGCCTCGCTCTTCCGCTACGCCCGCGACCTGGGGAACCACCGTAGCGACATGTATGAAATCGCCCTGTGGAAGGACACCCTGGTCAAATCCGGTGAAGATGTCATGTTCGCCATCAATATTCCGCAGGAATCCATCACCATTCCCGAATCCCTGGATGCGGTCCGCGCGGCCATGGAAATGCAGACCGACCGGCTCCAGGCCGTTGGCAAGACAAACACCTATCTCGGTTTGGGGAAATGGAAGTGATTGGGAACATACGCATCAATTCCTTCGCGGATTACGATTACAGCGGCAAGACCGTTATCCTGCGGCTCGACATCAATTGCCCGGTGGATGCGGCGACCGGGGCGCTGCGCAACACGAACCGCATCGACAAGAGCGCGGGAACCCTTGTGCGCCTGCTCCGCCAGGGCGCCAAGGTCGTCGTCATCGCCCACCAGGGCGATTCCCAGGACTACAAGAGCCTGATCCCCATGGAACAGCACGCCGGGCGGCTTTCCGAGCTGGCGGGATGCACCGTGTCCTATATAGACGACGTTTGCGGCCCGGCCGCGCGCGAAGTGGTGCGGACGCTCGAACCGGGGCAGGCCGTTTTACTCGGCAATCTGCGGTATCTCGCCGAAGAGGTGACCGCTTTTGAATTCGCGCTCAAGGTGCCCCCGCGCGAATACCTGAACTGCTACCTCATCCGTTCCCTGGCGCCGTTGGCCGACGCCTACGTCAACGACGCGTTCTCGGCCGCGCACCGCAATTCTCCCTCGCAAGTGGCCTTCCAGGAACTCCTGCCTTCGGCCGCCGGAGAACTGCTGTTCGCCGAGGTCAACGCCCTTTCCCAGGTCTTGGAGACGCCCGCGCGCCCCGCAGTCTATCTGTTGGGGGGCAACCGCATCTCCGACGCCTACGGCATGATGGGCGAAGTGCTTTCGCGCAGCGCGGCCCAGACCATTCTGACCTGCGGTGTCACCGGGCTGGTGATGCTCCAGGCGAAAGGGGTGCGTCTGGGGGCCAAGGCCGAGAAGTACATCATCGACCGTGGCTACGACTCGTATATTCCCCAATCCCTGGAGTTGCTCGAACGCTACGGCGACTATATCCGCGTGCCCCTGGACGTGGCCTTTGAAAAGGACGGCAAGCGGCAGGAAATACCCGCGAACGAGCTGCCCGTGGAAGCGGATCTTCTGGATATCGGCGAGCAAACCATCGCCGCCTACGAAAAGGAAATAGCGAGGGCCGGAACCGTGTTCGTCAACGGCCCTCCCGGAGTCTACGAGAATCCGCTTTTCGAGCGGGGCTCGCGCGCCCTCTTCACCGCCGTGCAGAACGCCTCGGGCTACACTGTCATCGGCGGGGGCGACAGCGTCAGCTGCGCCGCCACGTTCATCGACACTTCACGCATCGGTCATGTCTGCACCGCCGGCGGCGCCATGGTGCAGTACCTTTCCGGCAAAACAATGCCGCTGCTGGCGGCCATGGAAAAAGCCTACTCCCACCCAATCAAAGGATAAAGCCATGTCTAAGAAAAAAGTCGGTGTCATCCATACCTTTCTGTACTCGGTCGAGGATCTGAAAGCCCTGTTCGCGGAAATGCTGCCGGAAGTGGAAATGATCAACATCATCGACGACAGCCTGCTCAAGGAAGTGCTCGCCAACAAGGGGACCACTCCGGGCGTTATCAAACGCATCTGCCAGTATGCCGTGCTGCTCGAAGCTTTGGGCTGCGAATGCATCCTGAACCAGTGCTCCTCCGTGGGTGAAGCCGCCGACGTCGCCGCAAAGCTCATCTCCATCCCCTATGTCAAGGTGGACAGGCCCATGGGCGCCATCGCCATCAAAGAAGCGCTCAAGGGCGGCAAGCGCGTCGGCGTCGTGGCCACGGCCATCTCCACCCTGGGCCCCTCCACACGCCTGGTGGAAAGCACGGCCCGCGAATTGGGCGCGGACATCACCGTTTCCTCCTGCTTCGCCGAGGGCGCTTACGAGGCCCTGCTCCAGGAAAACGACAAACCCAAACACGATAAGATCCTCATGGACACCATCAAGCAGGCCGTGGCGGAAAACGACGCCGTGGTGCTGGCCCAAGGCAGCATGATGTCCTTGCTTGAAAAGACCAAAGACCTGGGCAAACCCGTTGTTTGCAGCTTCCGCACCGGAGTCGCGCAAATCAGGGACGTGCTCGGCCTTCCATAACAGTCTCCCGCCTGTCGCAGGGGAACGGCTCTTTGCCGGAACCCGCGACAGGCGTTCATTCCACGGCAGGGGTGGACGCATTACAGAGACTGGTCTGCGGAGGTGATTCATGGAAGTCGTATTAGCCAAAGGCAAGCAGAAGATTTCTATAACCCTTGAAGACGATCGGGTCATGGGCCTGCTCGTTCCCACGGTCACGGAGCGTGCGGGCGACGCCTGCGCAACGCTGCGCCACAGCCTCGAGCAGCCTATCGGTTCTCCCAGGCTGCGGGAGCTGGTGGGGCCGGGAACCGTTGTGGCCATCGTCACCAGCGACATCACCCGCCCCTGTCCTTCCCGCGTCATGCTGCCGCCCGTGCTCGATGAACTCGCCGCCGCCGGCGTGCGCAAACAAGACATCCGCATTGTCTTCGCCCTTGGTTCCCACCGGCGCCACACGGCTGAAGAACTGGAATATCTGGTCGGCCCCGACATTCTGCGCGACTACGCATGCCTGGATTCCGACGCCGGCGACTGCGTGCTCGTGGGCACCACGAGCCGGGGCACGCCCATGGAGATTCACCGCCCCGTGGCGGAAGCGGATTTCCGCATCTGTCTCGGCAATATCGAATACCATTATTTCGCCGGTTATTCCGGCGGCGCCAAGGCGCTCTTTCCCGGGGTCTCCACGCCGCGCAGCATTCAGGCCAACCACAGCATGATGGTGGAGGACGGCGCGTCCACCGGCAGGCTGGAGGGCAACCCCGTGCGCCGGGATATCGAAGAACTGCATCGGTTCCTGTCCGTGGACTTCATCTGCAACGTGGTCCTGGGTCCAGGCAAGGAAATCCTCAAGGCCGTGGCCGGGCATTACGTGCTGGCGCACAGGGCCGGCTGCGAGTTTCTCGATTCCATGTACAAGTTTCCCTTGCCCCACGCCGCGGACATCGTCCTGGTCAGCGCCGGGGGTTATCCCAAGGACATCAACATGTACCAGGCGCAAAAGGCCCTGGACAACGCCCGGTTCGCCGTGCGTCAGGGCGGCTGCATCATCCTTGTGGCCTCCTGTCCCGAACATTACGGGTCCGCGACCTTCGAGCGCTGGATCCGGAGGGCCGAATCACCGGAACAGATCATTCGCGACATCGCCGTGAATTTCGAACTGGGCGGGCACAAGGCCGCGGCCATCGCACTGGCCCTGCGCAAGGCGAGGGTGCTTGTCGTGAGCGACATGGACGACGACGTGGCCCGCAGTCTGTTTTTCGAACCCATGGGCACCGTGGAGCAGGCCCTGCAAACGGCGGCCACGATCTGCGGCCCCGAGGCGAGCATTTTGGTGATGCCCATGGGGGGCTCGACCTTGCCCGTTGTTGCGGCGTAAGGTGCCCCCGGCAACATGTCAAAGGACACTTTTTCTAATATAAGCGGAGAGATACGATGGATTGTTCTGACAATACACCCCGGGAAGGTATAAAACGCGGGGCCGAATTCGACCTTGACGGCAAAACGGCCATGATCACGGGAGCCGCGGGCGGCATCGGCCTGGCCATATCACGGACCCTGGCGCGCTACGGAGCCGACGTGGCCCTGTGCGACATCCAGAAGGAGCCGGTGCAACGGGCGGCGGCCGACATCGCAACCGCCTGGGGCGTGCGCGCCTCCTCCCAGATCCTGGACGTGACGCAAAAGGACTCCATCAACGCCGCGGTGGATGCGGTGGTCAACGAATTCGGCCGCATCGACATCCTTGTCAACAGCGCCGGCGTCAATATCCCCCAAGTGGCCGAGGAGGTTACGGAAGAGGCCTGGGACAAGGTGCTGGACATCAACCTCAAAGGCACCTTCTTCTGTTGTCAGGCCGTGGGGCGCGTCATGATCGCGCAGCAGGGAGGCAAAATCATCAATGTCTCCTCCCAGGCAGGATCAGTGGGACTCATCCGGCGCAGTGCCTATTGCTCAAGCAAGGGCGGCGTGGACCAGCTGACCCGCGTCCTCGCCGTTGAATGGGCCAAACACAACATCAACGTCAACTCCCTGGCGCCCACGTTTCTGCTGACGCCCTTGACCGAGGCCATGTTCAAGGAGCCCGAATTCAAGGCCTACGTGGACGCGAACATTCTCTTTCCAAAACTGGCGACAACCGAAGACCTTGTCGGCGCCGCGGTGTTTCTGGCGTCCCGCGCCGCGGACATGGTCACGGGTACAGTGTTGTATGTGGATGGTGGATGGACCGCACATTAAAACGCATAACTTGTAACGGTTGCGATGCGCCAAAGCATTTACGTGAACCGGCAACGTATTCTTTGAGAACACTGTTGTATTGCAAGACGAAAACGCACTCATGCGGCTTGCTTGCGGTCCCTAGGAATGTTTTTTTACACGGAGGAACCTAACCATTTAATCGTAAGGGGTAGTTCCATGAAGCGCACGTTGATTTTTGGTCTACTGGTTCTTTTCACGGTGGCTTTCGCCGGCCAGGCCATGGCTGGGGAGCCCTACAAAATCGGGGTGGTGAGCCCTGTTTCCGGTAACTACGGCGACCACGGCGCACTGGAGCGCGCCGGCATGGAAATGGCGCTCAAAGACCTTGGCGGTAAAATCCTGGACCGCCCCGTGGTCCTTGAGGTGCTGGACTCCGAAACAAACCCCGACTCCGCGGCGCGCCGCGCCCGCAGCCTCATTGAAAAGGATCAGGTCAAGATCCTCGTAGGCGGCGTGAGTTCATCCGTGGGCATGGCCGTGGGCGCCGTGGCCCAGGAACGCAAGGTGCTCTACATCTGCACCAATGGCAACTCCGACGAATTGACCTCCACAAAAGCCAACCACTACCAGTTCCGCGTCGGCGCAAGCATGGCCTCTCTCGGTCGCGCCGCCGCCACCTACGCCACCAACAACCTCGGCAAAAAATGGTTTTTCCTGACCCACGACTATTCCTGGGGGCATTCCGGAACCCGTTGGGCGCGCGACGTCATGACGAAAACCGGCGCCACCGAAGTGGGCGAGGTCAAAGTGCCCCTCGGCACGCGCGACTTCAGCTCCCAGCTCCTGCAGATCCGCAACTCGGGCGCTGACGTGCTCATGATCACCTGCGCGGGCTTCGACAACGTCGCCCTGCTCAAGCAGCTCGCCGAATACAAGATCTACGACAAGATGAACGTCGTCTACACGCTGATGGAATATGTGGACATGTATCCTCTCAAGCCGCAGGAACGCCAGGCCTACGCCGCGGTTGAAGTCTCCTGGAACGAGAATCCGAAGCTTGAGGAAGCCTCCAAAAAGTTCGCAACGATGTTCCCCGACGCCGCCGCTCCGGTTTTGGACAACGGCAACTACAACGGCTACATCGCCATCATGATGATCAACGAGGCCGCGAAAAAAGCCGGCACTCTCGATGACGTGGAAAAGCTGATCTGCGCCATGGAAGGTCTTGAAATCACGAACAACCTGCGCGACAAACCCAGTTACGTCTCGCCGCAAACGCACCAGGTGCTGAGCAACGTGGACCTGATCAAGGGCAATCCCGAGGGCAAGGGCCTCGATATCTGGAACATCGAAAAGGTCTACCCCGCATCCGACTTTGAAATGACCAAGGAAGAAAACCCTGTAGACGTGAGCTGCGACGCCCAAAAATAACATCCTGCCATGCCCGGCCGTCGCAACGGCGGCCGGGCCCACTTGAGGGAGGCCTCCATGCTTGTTTTGTCTCTGATATTGAACGGCATCGTCCTCGGACTCGTCTACACTGCCGTTGCCTTGGGCTTCAGCCTGGTGCTGGGCGTCTCCGGGGTCATCAACTTCAGCCACGGCATCACCTTCACCTTCGGCGCCTATTTCTTCTGGGCCATGTATAAAACAGTCGGCTATCTGCCGGCCATGGTCCTCTCACCCATTTTCGTCGCGATCATCGGCTACTTTGTCGAACGCCTGATCATACGCCGCGTCTACGGCCAGGACCCCTTGTTCGGCCTGCTCATCACCCTGGGCTTCGCCATCGCCATGGAAGAACTCATCCGCATGATCTTCGGCCCGGCCGTGCACAACGTCGATCCCCCGAGCTTCGCCAGCGGCATCCTTATTCTCGGTGATTTCGTCTACTCCTATTACCGCCTCTTCATCGCGGGCGTGGCCATCCTGATGATCGGCGCGGTGTGGCTGCTTACGGAAAAAAGCAACTTCGGCGCCGTGGTCAAGGCGGGCATGTTCGACAGCGAAATGGTCGGCGCGCTCGGCCACGACCTCTACAAGCTGCGGCTCCTGGTGATGGTTCTCGGCTCGGCCGCCGCGGGCCTTGCCGGCATCCTCGCCGCCCCCATCTGGAGCGTCAAATCCGGCATGGGCAACGCCATCCTCATGCCCTCGTTCCTCATCGTGCTCATGGGCGGTCTGGGCAGCATTCCCGGAACCCTTATCGGCGGCTTGCTCGTGGGGCTGTGCATCTCCCTGGGGACATTGGTCGTCCCGCGCTACGTGGACATCATGCCGTACCTGCTCATGGGCGTGATCGTCTATTTCTGGCCACGCGGGCTCATGGGACAGCAAAACATTATCGAATAGGGCCGGAAACACAGTCCCGACACGCGGACATGGGACAAAGGCATGTCCGCCAGGCGCATGGAGAACATCATGGACAAAATACGCAAAGATCCCTTTTTCTGGCTCTTTCTGGTATTCATCTTCTACCCGTTCTTGCCGTACCTGGGCAACTTCATCTCGCTGGGCACGGAATTGCTGCTCTGGTTCATCTTTACCCTGAGCTTCAACCTCTGCTTGGGGCAGACCGGCCTGCCTTCCTTCGGCCAGGGCGCATTCTACGGCCTGGGCTCCTATGCCGCGGCCATCACCTTTTTGCGGCTCTTCGATAAGGACGCCTTCTTTCTGCCCCTGATCGCCGCCATTATCGTGGGCGCCATTTTCGGAGCCCTGCTCGGCTGGATGATCCGCGAAAAACGCGGCGTGTACTTCGCCATGCTCACCGTGGTCTTCACACAGGTCGTCTTCGGCATCTGCTGGCGCTGGGACGCCGTGACCGGGGGCGAGGCCGGGCTTTCCGGCATCAAACGCATCAGCTTTCTCGGATTGGACATGTCGGACCCCAATATCTACTATTACTTCTGCTTCGTCATTTTCGCCATCTGCGCCGTGGTCATCCGCATCATGACCCGCTCCTGTTTCGGCATGTCCTTGCAGGCGGTGCGGCAAAACCACATCCGGGCGCAATACCTTGGCTACAACACAGGGCTGTACAAATTCGCCGTGTTCACCATTTCCAGCGCTTTCGCGGGACTGGCCGGAGGCATGTACTGCCTGCTGAGCCAATCGGCCTTCGCCGACATCCTCGACTGGAGCAAGTCCGGCGACGTGGTCATGGCCACGCTGCTCGGCGGCGGCACCGTGAGTTTCTACGGCCCCATCGTCGGTTCGTTGATCTTCGTACTGTTCAAAGAATTGCTCAGCGCATTCTGGGACCATTGGGCCTTGCTCTACGGACTCTTCTTCGTCGTGATCCTGAGCCTTTTCCCCACCGGAGTGATGGGCATCCTGAAGAAAAAGGATACCAAGATCAAAAAGGCCGCGCAGACTTCGTTGCACTCCGCGGATAAACAAGACTGCGCCTCATGCGGGGAGCGGGTGGAAAACACCTGATCGCCGCCGTGTCCCGGTTGGAAGCGCCACCACAAATTGAAAGGGGAATAGGACTATGGCTCTTTTGGAACTACGCAATGTCGTGAAGAAATTCGGCGCATTCGTGGCGACGAACAACGTGAGCTGCGACATAGAAAAAGGGGGCATCCTTTCCATTATCGGCCCCAATGGAGCGGGAAAAACAACGATCTTCAACCTGCTCACAGGACTCTTGAAACCCGATGCGGGCACCATCCACTACAAGGGCGTAAACATCACCGGTCTCAAGCCTTACCAGGTGGTGAAGCACGGCATCGCCCGCTCGTTTCAGGTGGTCAGCCTTTTCGAGGAAATGACCGTTCTTGAAAACGTCTGCATCGGCGTGCAGCAGCATCTCGGCCACATGCGGCATCCCTTCAGAAACTTCAAGAAAAACAAAGTGGTCGAAGAGAGGGCCATGCAGATCCTGGAGCAGGTGCATCTCGCGGACAAGGCCTCCAACGGCGCGGCCTACATCCCCCATGGGGACCGCAAAATCCTGGACCTTGCCGTGGCCATGACCTCGTCCCCGGAAACCCTGCTCCTGGACGAACCCATGGCCGGACTCTCCAAGGCTGAACGGCTGCGCATCCAAAATCTGATCCTTGAACTGCGCAAGACCACGAACATCCTCATCGTCGAGCACGATATGGACGTGGTGTTCGGCATCTCGGACCAGATCATCGTGCTCCATCACGGCACCATATTGGCCACGGGTTCACCCAAGGAAATAGCCACCAACAAAGAAGTCCAGTCCGCCTACCTGGGGCACGAGGTGCAATGATGCTGCATACCACCAATCTCAATGTCTACTATGGCGGCGCCCATGTGATTTTCGACGCCGGCATCTCCATCAAGGAGGGGCAGCTTGTCGGCTTGTTCGGGCGCAACGGTTCCGGAAAGTCCAGCCTGTTCAGGGCGCTTATGGGGCTGAATCCGCCCCGCGTCGAGGGAGAGATCATTTTCAAGGGCAAAAACATCACCGGTCTCGCCCCTTTTAAGATCGCGAACTTCGGCCTCGGCTGGGTGCCGGAAGACCGCAAGATATTCCCAAATCTTACGGTGCGCCGCAACCTGATGCTCGGCGCCAAGGCGCAAAAGCACCTCTCCGGCAAGAAACAGCTTTTCGGACTGGACGAAGCCTTCAAGTATTTTCCAAAGCTGCACATTCTACGCAACAAACTCGGTTCGCAATTGAGCGGCGGCGAGCAGCAAATGCTTACCGTGGCGCGGACCATGATGGGCAACCCCGACCTGGTGCTCCTGGACGAACCCACGGAAGGGCTGGCCCCCAACATCGCTAAAGACCTCCTGGATATGATTCTTGAAATCCGCAAGGACTTCAGCCTCACCGCCGTGGTGGTGGAGCAGTTTTCTTCGCGGTTGCTCCCGTATCTCGACCATTGCTACGTCATGGAAATGGGTGACGTCATATTCTCAGGTGAACCAGATATATTGGCTGGAGACGAAGCTTTACAGCAACGATTGATGGGTGTCGGGTAGGCCGCCCCGTCAGAGCACCATATCATGTGGAGAGCACAATGAACATCGTAGTTGTCGGCGCAGGAACCATGGGGCACGGCATTGCCCAGTGCGCGGCCATGAACGGCTTTCACGTCACCATCGTAGACCAGATTCCCAGCATGCTGCCCAAAGCGCAGGCGCTCATTCAGGCGCATCTGGAGGCCATGGTCAAAGACGGACGCATCGAGGCCGGGGCGGCGGAAGACTCCTTTCTGCGTATTTCCTTCCAGGAAGACCTTGAACAGGCCGTAAGCGACGCTGATTTCATCTTTGAAGCGGTCTTTGAAGACCTCAACGTCAAACGCGACCTGTTCAAGCGTCTGGGCGAGCTGGCGAATCCGCACGCCATTCTGGCCAGCAACACCTCCTCTTTCGACATCGGCAAGCTGTGCGAAGTCACCAAGCGCCCCGAGCGGGTCATCGGCATGCACTGGTTTCATCCGCCGCAGATCACGCCCTGCATCGAAGTCACGCCCGCCGCGACGACCAGCCCGGAAACCCTGGAAAAGGCGTTGTCCATGGCCGAGGCGCTGCACAAGTATCCCACCCGCTGTTCCAATTCCCCCGGCTTTGTCGCGAACCGCATCCAGTTCGCCATGGCCGCGGAAGCCCTGGCCATTGTCCAGGAAGGGCTCGCCACGCCTGAAGAGGTGGACCGCATCGTCACCTCTTCATTCGGTTTCAGACTGAGCGCCTTCGGGCCGTTCGAAATCGCAGACCAGGCCGGCATCGACGTGTACCGCTCCATTTTCGCCTACCTCCACGAAACCCTGGGCAGGAGCCAGTTCGCCCCCTCGCCCATTCTCGACGAAATGGTCAAGGCCGGAAAACTGGGGCTCAAAAGCGGTTCGGGTTTTTACGATTACAAGGACGGCGCCGCCGAAGCCCTGCGACGCACCCGGGATCAACGCCTTTTCGACAGGCTGGCGTTGTTCGCGCGCGAGCGTATGGACCCCCACGGGGGCAGCTAGCGCATTTTCGCCTTTGAATAAGGCAGAGCGGCGTTACACGAGTAGAGTACGGGGCTCCGCCCCACACCTCGCCAGGGGGGAACGCCCCCCTGGGCCTGCGGATGATGAGATACGTTACAAGATGCCAGCATGTGATACTAGCGCATTTTCGCCTTGAAACAAGGCTCTCCCCTGAAACAATTTCCAATT
>CAZFCK010000140.1:0-12438 GCA_964517355.1 uncultured Desulfovibrionaceae bacterium
GTTTAGAGCATCTCACGCTTGAAAAGCGCTAGATGCTCTTATGCATTTCCCTGGAACAATTGGAAATTGTTTCAGGGGAGAGCCTTGTTTCAAGGCGAAAATGCGCTAGGACATAGCCAGGTTTAAGAAAGGTTCTCCCCTCGGATTCCTGTGAAGAAATCGAAACGCAAACGGGCTCAGGACCGGGAGCGGCAGCCCCCCCTCTCACTGATTATGCGCCAAATTTGCGCATTTTTTCCTGTTTGCGTTCGTAGGCGGTCATTATCTTTTCAACCAGACGCTTGGTTGTGGCCGGCTTGAGCAGATATTCGGCCGCGCCGAGATTCATGCCTTCCACGGCGTCATCCACCGAGGCGTGTCCAGTCAGAATTATCACTTCCGCTTTACACCCTCCCATACGCAAAGCCCGAAGCGTCTCCACACCGCTGAGTTCAGGCATGCGCTGATCCATGACCACCACATCATAATCGTTGTTTTGCAACAATTCCAAAGCTTCCAATCCATCGGCAACACCAAATACGGTAAACCCTTCAGCCGCAAGCAAGCGCACAGCGTTGTCGCGGAATCTGGTGTCATCGTCTACTACCAACACCTTAACGTTCGCATGCATGATTATTCCTCCCCTGTGTGCGCTATTGTTACGAAAATATTTTAAAGCGCCGGCCCTTTTTCTTTTCCGGCAGCTCCTGTTTAAAAGATCGCTTCAACTGGCGCTTTTCAGCCGCCAATTCAATGGTGCGCAGCAGATCCGCCTGCACATAAGGCTTCAAAAGGTAATCGAATGCGCCTTCCGCTATGAGAGAAACAGCGGAATCCAAGGATGCATGGCCTGTAAGCACTATCACTTCGGCTGTGGACCCCTGATCGCGCAAACAGCGCATAACCTGTTCCCCGCTTATTCCCGGCATTTTCAAATCCAGAAGCACGACATGGAAATCATCAAGCTTGATGAGTTGCAACGCTTGTTCTCCATCAGCCGCGCCAACGGCATCCATTCCTTGAGAGGTAAGCATCCGCACGAGATTCTTACGAAAAGCGTCTTCATCATCAACGACAAGAATGCGTAACGGAGGTTCCATGGTTATGACTCCTTGCTTTTCCCTGGTGGGACAAGTGGCAGCCGCACGCTAAAACATGCGCCCTTCCCAGGCTCGCTCTGTACAGAAATGACACCGCCGAGACGGGTAACCGTAGCCAGGCAGATGGAAAGGCCAAGTCCCGTGCCCTTTCCAGGCTCCTTGGTCGTGAAAAAGGGGTTGAAAATGGACTCCCGATGCTCCGGCGCTATGCCAGGACCGTTGTCGGTCACGCTGAATTCAATGCCCTCCGGTCCGAATGTCCGGGTGGCGACAACTATTTCACCATCTTTTTGCAAAGCCTGCGCGGCATTATGCAGCAGATTCAAGATAATGGTGCGCAACATGGGAGCATCGCTCGTAATTTCCGGGAGCTCAGGTGCATAATCCCTTATGATGCGAATATTGTTGACCGTGGCTTCCCGTTCGACCCAAAGAACCATGTCTTCCAATAACCGGTTGATATCGGTACTCTGACCAACAGTGTGCATTTTGCGTGCGAAATTGAGCATGCCGTGGGTGATTTCACTGCAACGCTTTACCTGATTTTCGATTTGCGCCAGCGAGTCCTTCACATCCGGGTGAGCAGCGAGGGGCGCAAGATCCGGGGTGCCGAGAACATGATGTAGCCATTCGAGCTCCTGAGTGATTATTCCCAATGGCGTATTGATCTCATGGGCTATGCCGGAAGACATTTCACCAATAGCCGCCATTTTACGCGATTGCAGCAGTTGCTCGTCCAGACTATGGGAAAGAGCGCAGGCCGTTGACGCCGTGCGCAGCAGCAGCAATGCGCAAAGCGCTACCACAAGGGCAAGGCACCCCCCTATGGCCAGGGCCACGACCGGCTGGTCGGGGCGGAGAACCAGGCAGGTGAGCAAAACGGCCACTGGCACCAGCAACAAATGCAGAATGCTTTTTGATTTGGCAATCCGCATAGTTGCATCGGCATTGGGCACGGACTGCCGCGATGAGGACTGCGCCGAGATAACGTTCACTGCTTTTTGGCCTCCTGCAACTGCAACACCCTGCGCTCATAAGCCTTTGATATCTTGAAGATCAAATCGTCCAAGGAAAACGGCTTCATAACATAATCGTAAGCCCCGTGGCTCATTCCCTGAAGTCCCGACTCAACAGAACCATGCCCCGTCAGCATGATAACTTCCACCAGCGGAAACCGCTTCTTTATTTCCTTCAGAGTTTCAATGCCATCGATACGCGGCATTTTTACGTCAAGAACGACGACATCCACCTGATGCTCGGCAAGAAAGGCGAGCGCATCATAGCCATTATCCACGCTATCGACATCAAGTCCCCGTTTTTTCAAACGCTTTACGAACAGATCAAGAAAATCCAGTTCATCATCCACAGCCAGTATGCGCATGGTGGTTTGCTGCATGGATGGTTCTCCCTCGTAACCATCGCGCGCGTGACAGCGCAACGGAAATATCATTTCACAGGACAATGCGTCTTCCCTCCAGACCCCCGCATAAATGGCCCGCGCCCCTATGGCGTTTATCGAGCGTGTGGCCGCACTCATGAACCAGGAAGCGGAAAAAACAGGATCGCCTCCATCTTTGCCCTTCTCCGCCCGTCAGCGACATGGCCGGGCCCGCACAGTACCCCAGCGGCATGTCATGCCTCTTGTTTTTGCAAAAAGATCGTAAACGTGGCCCCATGCTGATTGTCGCTTTCCGCGGTGATGCGGCCGCCGAGCTTTTCAAGGATGCTGAAAACGATCGCCAACCCCAACCCGGTGCCTTCGCCCACCTTTTTCGTGGTGTAAAAAGGGTCGAAAATCTTTTCAAGTTTATCCTTGGATATTCCGGTGCCCGTATCCGATACGCCGACATACAACTCCTTGCCATCCGGAGTGATTCCGCTGGTCAGGGTAATCGTGCCCTGAGGCGCGTCCGCGGGAATGGCGTCAATGGCGTTATCGATGATGTTGAGAAAAACCTGCTGCAACTGCGAAGGGTCCGTCGTAATAAGGGGGAGATGCGAATCCAGCTTCTGTACGATGGCGATGTTTCGGTGCATGGCCTCGTTTTCCAGAAACTTCACGGTTTCCGACAGCACCGAATTGATATTCACGTTCTCATGCCGCGGATCCATGCGCCTGCCAAATCCCAACATGCGGTGCGTGACATCCTTGGCCCGTTCGACATGCCGGTCGATCTTATCGACAACCTCCACAATTTCATCATAATTCACCATGGATTCTGGATTTTCCTCACTGAGAAGATCCTTGATCCAGCCGGCGCTTTCGCGAATCAGCGTCAGGGGATTGTTCACCTCATGGGCGACTCCGGAGGCCATTTTTCCAAGCGCCGCCATTTTGCTCGATTGCAGTAAGGTCGCATCGAGTTTGGCGGCTTCATGGTCGGCCTGCATCAGGGTCCGCACCATGGATCTCGCCATGAGAACCGTACCCAGGAATATAACCAAGGCACCGGCCAGTAAAACCAACAGGGCGTTGCGTTCCGCTTGAATCATGGGGGACATCTGTTCCCTGGAATCCTCCGTGATCACGAGCAACCACGGAACCATGGTCAGCCAGCCCATGCCCTGAAGCCTGGATTGGCCATTATCATCACGTTCCTGAATAAGAACTCCCTGGAACAGGGGCGGCTGCTGCAACGACGTGCATTTGGAAAGAACGGGCAAGGAAAAACGCGAGGGAGTTTGCAGTATGTTCTCCTTGTTGACGAGGTACGCATCGCCCTGTTGCCCGATCTGCACCGTTTGCACCAGAGTGTTGAACACTTCCAGGTTGATGGTGGCGCGCAGTATCCAAGGGGTCCCGCCGTCCCGGCGCAGCACGGCGATAATGAAATGCGGAAATTTGCGGAATCCCATGAATACATCGCTGATGTACACACCTTTGATCATAACTTCATAAAACCATTCCTGCTCACTGTAGTTTACGTCCGCAACATTGTAAGGTCCGATATAGGCGACGTGCTCACCGCTCTTATCAATAACGCCTAGATCGACAAAATCCTGTGAACTCACCCGGATGGTATCGAACAAGTTTTGTAGATTCTGCGCCGTAGTCAAGTAGTCGAATGTATTTGAATACGCCAAAGTACGCAAAAAGGCGACTTTTTCCTTAAGAAAAAGGTCGATGGAGCGTCGTTTGTTGTCCACAAGCGTATCAAGCGCGTCATACGCCTTCTCGGTGTAAGCATTATCGAATTCGTGAAACAGCACGAATCCGAGGCTCAAAAGAGGGACCATGGAAAATGCAAGCATGGTGACGATAAATTTCCAGCGCAGCATATAATAATTACGAGGCATATCATTCTCCTGCCTGCGCATTCCGCGCAAGCATAGTGTGCAGGTCGTGCAGCATGGCCTTTTTTCGCGACTCCACGAGTGAAGGATTGGCCATGACCATATCAAGCTGTCTGGTATGAATAATTATGTAGCCAAGAACCATAAGGCTGGCGTCCATGGTTTCGGCATCGCGATCTTCCACCCGCGCGAACAATGCGTCGTGCTTGCGTTCGGTGCGGAAACCGAATTCTTCAAGAAGTTCGCGAACAAGCTCCGCTCTCAGGATTTTACGGTCCATGTCCGCTGCGCCCCCTTTGAAATGGAAGCTTGCGTAATTATCTGCCGGATCATCTCCGGCCTGGCATTCCACGGTACAGAAATGGAAGCCGAATCTGGCTTGCAAACTGCAAAAATCCCTTGATATCATGAAATAATTACGCATAGTGAAACCGCTCTGCATGGAGGCTTCAAGCTCGGGATTGGTTGTGGCCTCCAGGAGCACCGCCATGAATCCCTTTGCATCCACGGGAGGAGGAGTGTCCGCGGCGACCGCGGTCATCCCTTTCCACAACGCCAGCATGGGCCGGCTTTTAATGTCTTCGAGCAGCACGAAACGCCCCCGATCTTCTCCTTCGATACCACCTCCAAGATCGATAATCCAATACTGCATGGCGACCTTGTGGAACAGCTGTTTGGAGAGGCGTTGCAGGTCGGGATGCTGCGCATCCGGGGCGAACATGTGGCGCACGGACATTTCATGGCAAAACCTTGTGATGTCGTGCAGCGTGCGGCAATTGTCCGGGCGAAAATCAGATGACTCGGGATCAAGCAGATGCAGTGGCGCTATATGCTCCAGGGCACGTTGCAGGACGTGATACACCGGCGTATCCCGCATCAAGCGCTGCGCGCTTTGTGAGCGTTGCAGCAGCGATACGACGCGCCCCTCGTATATGGAGCAATTATCCGCATCAACAGTCACTTCCTTATAATTTTGCAACAGTTCGACACATTTTTCCAAACCAAAAAGCGCGGGGATTGAAAATTCACGGGCCACATTAGCCAGGTGCCCGGCGAAACTCCCCTGTTCAGTCACAATAGCCGCCACGCGGTGCAGCAGCGGCGCCCAACGGGGCAAGGCCTGGCTGGCCACGGCCACAGCGCCGTCAGGACAACGCACAACGTCGATATCCTTTTTCAGAAGAAACACCTCACCCGCGGCAACGCCCTTGCTTGCCGTAACGCCCCCGAGCACTATGCGGGGAAACTCCGGATCGGGGTCTTGATTCTTCTCAGGGGGGCTATAAAGCTGCAAGGGGCGGCATTGCAGGATGTAAATACGGCGCAACGGGTCGAGCGCGAACTCGACATCCTGGGGTTGCCCGAAATGCCGCTCGATTTCCAGGCATATTCTCGCGAGTTCGAGGAGTTCCGCATCGCTCAAGGCCGGAGCGGGCGCATCATCGTCCAATGTGCCGACGAGCTTGACGCCTTCGAGCGGGTCACACACGTATTTATGGGTCTTGACCGCCACGGTGCGCTGTTCGATCCGCAATGGCGCGCGTTTGATCAGAAAAAGATCGGACTGTCCTTTACCGTCCACAACAGCCTTGGGCAGACCCAACACCGCTGTGCACATCAAATGGTCCTGGGCGTTTTGCAGGGGATTGCGCGTATAAACAACGCCTCCGGCAACGGCGTCGATCATACGCATGCAGGCCACGCACATGGAAACGTCTTCGTCCGGAATGCCCCGCGACAGGCGGTAGCTCATGGCCGTAACGCCGTATTTGCTGGCCACAACCTGTTTGTACGTATGCACCAGCTCATCGCGCAGCACATTGAGTTCGGAAAGGTACTGCCCCGCAAAGGAGGCATCAAGGGAATCCTCCCCAAGGGCGCTGCTGCGCACGGCCAAACGCAATTCTTCCGGAAACGCCGCATCCAGGTCATCGTACGCCTGGAGCAATTCATCTTCGACCGCGGGAGGGAGAGGAGCGCGCATTATGGCTTGCTGAATGGCGGAGCTGCAACTGAACAAATCGGCCGGACTCGCTGGATCCGCGCTTTGAATGCGCCGGTCGATATCTTCCTGCAATTCATGAGAGTGCAGAAAGCGGTTGCAGGCTTCCGACGTGAGCACGAACCCTTCGGGGATGCGCACGGCGATTGCGCGCGCGGCTTCGGCAAGGCATGCGACCTTGGAGCCGACCATGTCGACTTTATCCAGCCCGGCGCCAACCAAAGGCAGGAGTATGGGGCCGGAAGCTTCGCTGCGTCGGGGCGCGATTTCATTTTTGATGCGCTTCTGGATCGCGAGAAACTGCGGCAGAAGTTCCGGGTACGCTTCATCGCTCAACGCTTGCAGCCTGATGATGATCTGACGCACGTTCGAGAGAACGCGGGCGCACTGGCTGCGTATGTAGTGCATGCCGTAGGGCTTTACGCCCTGCAACGTTTCCTCAAGGTTGGCCATGATTTCCAAGGCATGGTTGTTGGCCCCCACAAGGAGTTTGAAATCGAGACACCGGGAGCGGTGCTGTTCGCGCAACGTTTCCAGGGCCTGCTTGTCCAGTTCCCGCCTATGGGGAAACAACCGTTTGCAGATTCTGTCCATCCATTGCTGCATGGCCATAAGCCGTCCCTTTTCAGAGCAGGTTGCGGCGTTTGCGGTATGCGTCGGTCACCTTGTCCAACAGCTCGTTGAAAGCGACTGGTTTTATGAGATAGTCGAACGACCCCAAAGCGAGTCCTTTTTCCACGTATTCCAGATCGGCATGACCGGTGAGCATGATGACTTCAATGCCCGGATCGATTGCCTTGATTTGGCGCAAGGCTTCCAGCCCTCCCATGCCCGGCATCTTCACGTCGAGGACAACCACGTCGAACGAATTGTTTTTCACGGCATCCACCCCGGCCTCACCGGAATCCGCCACGGCAACATCTATATGCCGCTTTTGAAGCCTCTTGCTCATGAGTTCGAGGAAATCGAGTTCATCATCCACAAGAAGGGCTTTTATGTCGCTCATCATCTCCTCCGATATGGCGCGGTTGCGTATTAACACGGGGATTATAACCCGGCTGCGGCGATTTCCGGCAGTTCCGGACAAAGCATTGCTTCTTTTGCAAAGTAATATCCTCCTGAGAGCAAGAACCATTCCTAAAGAACTACCTGCGCGATATGCGCAACAAAAGACAACTGACTATTTTTAATGATTTAAGTTGACCAAGCCATACAATAACACGCAAAATAAATGCGCAATGGGGCGATTCATCAAGAATTGCGCGATTGGCCCGTCATTGGCAGTTCTGAATATTTATCCCGCAAAAAGTTAAAAATTCAAGTTGTTAGGTCCGACACCTTTTTTATGGTCGAATGCGAGATGGGGTATGTTTGCTTTTCCATCAACGGGTTCAGTCAACCCCTGGCCCGCGCACGTTATGAAGGCACCTCCCTTCTGATTAAAAAAAAAACAAAAAACTTGCCGCAGCACTGTAAATCACATATATAAATATACTGAATTTTCAACTACCGCCACTGCTCCGCAGGTTCTTATGAAGATCCCCCGATGGTCTTTGAGTGCAGCCGGGAGACGGAACCAAAGGGGCGCATGCATCGTGGAGCCTGCCCATGCAGAACATGAAAAAAGCCGTATTGCTGCTCATTCTTCTCACGTCTCTTGCTGCATGCTCGGAAGAGGCGCCCCCGTTGCCGCAGAACGAACCGCGCCCCGTGAAGGTGTACACCGTGCCCAAAGCGGAGCAGTGGGAAAACCGCCGTCTTCCCGGCAAGGTGCTGGCCTCGCAAAAAGTGGATCTCGCTTTCCGCGTGGCCGGAGAATTGCAACAACTGCCCGTCAATGCGGGAGATAAAGTCACCCAGGGGCAGGTCGTCGCACAGCTCGACACCAGGGATTTCCAAGTCGCGCTCAAGGAAGCCCAGTCCCGGCTCGCAGGCGCCAAAGCCAGCCTCCATGAAGCCCAGCTGAACCTCCAGCGCAACAAAGATCTTCTTGAAAAGGACGTCATCTCCAAATCAGCTTACGACAACGCCCTTTCCACTTATGAAAACGCCAAGGCCCAGACGCTTTCTCTGGAGGAGCAAGTGCATCAGGCGACGCTGCAGCTCGACTACACCACACTTGCCGCACCCTTCGACGGACTGGTGGCCACAAAATACGTGAAGAATTTTCAAACGGTCCAGGCCCAGGAACCCATTATCCGGCTCGAAGACATCAGCGAGATAGATATTGAGGTGGACATCCCTGAATTTATCTGGGCGCGGGCTTCCCGCAACAAAAGGAGTGGCGCCCCAAAGGCCACCGTGAGTTTTTCCGCCCTTCCCGAATACAAATTCCCAGTGACGCTCAAAGAATATGAAACCAGGGCGAACCCCCAAACACAGACGTATAGCGTGACCCTAACCATGCCCCAGCCTGAGGACTTTGATATTTTTCCGGGCATGACCGCGGAGGTTGAAGGCTTCCTTCCCAAGGAGGACGGGAATGGCGGCCTGTATATCCCGGTGCAGGCCGTATTCGGCGGCGTGGGAGACAAACAGTATGCCTGGATAGTGCAACAACCTGAGCTGAAAGTTACCAAGGCCGAAGTAACCTCCGGTTCCCTCACGGACACTTCCATCGAGGTTCTCACCGGCGTCGAGCCGGGGCAGATGGTCGTTATCGCCGGCATCCAGGAACTTCAGGAGGGGCAGCAGGTGCGCATCTTCAATCCCGACACCGCCCCCGTGCAGGGGGAAACGCCGTGAGTCTCGTCGATTTCGCCCTCGGCAAAAAGACATCTACCCTGGTGCTCACCCTGGTGCTTCTCGTGGGGGGCGTCTTCGCCTTTTTCGGCATGGGGCGTCTCGAAGATCCCGCCTTCACCATCAAGGACGCCCAGATCTTCACTTCCTACCCGGGCGCAACCCCCATGGAAGTGCGCGACGAGGTCACGGACCTGATTACGGGCTCCATTCAACAGATGGCGCAGCTTAAGGAAATCAAGTCGCAGAATCTGCCCGGTCTTTCCATTATCACGGCCACCATAAAGGACCAGTACGATTCCGCCAAACTGCCCCAGGTTTGGGATGAACTGCGCCGTAAAGTGAGCGACGTGCAGCGGCAGTTGCCCCCCGGCGCGCAGCCTTCCGTGGTATATGACGATTTCGGCGACGTATACGGCATACTCCTGGCCGTTACCTCCGACGGCTACACCTACGAGGAATTGCAGGAATACGTTAAAAACCTGCGCAAACAATTATTGCTGGTCAAGGGAGTGGCCAAGGTCACGGTGTGGGGCGAGCGTCAGGAAGCCGTGTTCGTCGAGATTTCGCGGGCGCAAATGGCCCGGTACGGCCTTTCCGTCAATACCGTTTACGACACCCTGCGCGAACGCAACGTGGTGCAGGCTTCCGGCCAGGTCAAGGTTGGCCCCGAATACATCCGCATCGAACCCACGGGCAATATCTACACCATCCAGGACCTCGGCGAACTCTTCATCAACGACCCGGAATCCAAAAAGCTCGTGGCGCTCAAGGATATCGCCTCGATCATCCATGGCTACGTTGATCCGCCGCAGACCATCATGCGCCACAACGGGGCCATGTCACTGACGGTCGGCGTCTCCATGATGCCGGGAGGCAACGTCGTCGATCTGGGCAAGGCCCTGGACGCGCGTCTGGCCGAACTCACACCTGAACGCCCCATCGGCATCAATATCGAAAAGGTCTATTTTCAACCAACGTACGTCACGCAGGCCATCAGCTCGTTCATGATCAGCCTGGCCGAAGCCCTGGCTATCGTCATCGTTGTGCTGATGCTTTTCATGGGGCTGAAAAGCGGATTGCTTATCGGCGCTGTGCTCCTGGTCACCGTCCTGGGTTCCTTCATCTTCATGAAAATGATGTCCATTGATCTGCAACGCATTTCTCTGGGAGCATTGATCATCGCCCTCGGCATGCTGGTGGACAACGCCATCGTGATTACCGAAGGCATGATGGTGCGTATTGAATCGGGCATGGACAAGCTCAAGGCCGCTCGGGACATCGTCAACAGCAACATCTGGCCCCTGCTCGGCGCCACCGTGGTGGCCGTGCTCGCGTTTTCCGCCATCGGGCTTTCGGACGACTCCACGGGAGAATACTGCGGCTCCCTGTTCTGGGTCATATTGATCTCGCTCATGCTTTCCTGGCTTATCGCCATTACCGTTACACCGCTTTTCTGCACAATGCTCTTCACCTCCAAAGCGCAACGCGGGGGCACCCCGGCAAAGGATCCTTACGGGGGGCTCTTTTTCAGGCTATACAAAAGCGCCCTGGATGGATGTCTGCGATTTCGCTGGCTTGTCCTGGGCCTGATGCTTATCCTGCTCGTCGCTTCCGCCATGGGGTTGGAGCATGTGGACCGCAGCTTTTTCCCGGATTCCACCCAACCGCAATTTCTGGTGGATTACTGGCTTCCCCAGGGTACGGACATACGGGTAACCAGCGCCGATCTGGTGGAATTGGAGCACGTGTTCCGTAAGGACGCACGCATCGTCAATGTGGATACCTTCGTGGGCGCGGGCGCACCGCGTTTCATGCTCGTTTATGCGCCTGAGAACACAAATTCAGCATACGGCCAGCTGGTTGTCACGGTACGTGACTATCTCGACATCACGCCCCTGATCGAGGAGTACAGCGCCTACATCGCCGAGCGCTATCCCGCGTCCTCACCGAAATACAAGCGCATCAGGCTGGGACCGGGAGGGGACAACCCCATTGAGGCGCGCTTTCTGGGGCCCGACGCCGCGACCTTGCGCACGCTCTCCGACCAGGCCCAGAGCATCATGCGCGAAGATCCCTTGTCTAAAGACATTCGAGACGACTGGCGTCAAAAGGTCAAGGTCTTGCGCCCCGTTCTGGCTGAAGCGCAGGCCCGGCTTCTCGGCATATCGCGCAACGATGTCGCGAGTTCGCTGCAATCCGTTTTCTCAGGGCTCACCGTTGGAGTCTATCGCGAGGATGATAAGCTGCTGCCCATCATTGCCCAACCGCCCCTCGACGAACGTGTGGACGTCAATCACATCAACAACGCCCTGGTCTTCAGCCCCATGACTCAGGGATATATCCCCTTGCTTCAGGTTGTTTCAGGCACCAGGGTGCAGATGCAAAACGCCATTGTCCGCACCAAGGACCGCAAATTGTGCATAACCGCGAGCTGTGACGTGCGGCAGGGATACGCCAGCGAATTGTTCGACAGGCTGAAGCCCAAGATCGAGGCTATTGAACTGCCTCCCGGTTTTACAATGGAATGGGGCGGGGAATATGAGAATTCAAGCAAAGCCCAGGCCGGCCTGGCCACCTCGCTCCCCTTCTCCTTTGCGCTTATGGTGCTCATCACCATATTACTGTTCAACGCCTTGCGCCAGCCGTGCATCATCTGGTTGACGGTGCCTCTTGCCGTGATCGGCGTCACCGTGGGGCTTTTGACCTTTAAGCAGCCATTCGGCTTTATGGCCCTGCTGGGTTTCTTGTCCCTCACCGGCATGCTCATCAAGAACGCCATCGTGCTTATTGACCAGATAGACCAGGAAATCAGGGAAGGGAAACCGCGCCACCGGGCCATTCTCGAATCTTCCGTCAGTAGAATGCGCCCCGTGCTCATGGCTGTGAGCACCACTGTCCTCGGCATGTTGCCATTGCTGGCCGACGCCTTTTTCGTCTCCATGGCCGTGACCATCATGGCGGGGTTGACTTTCGCCTCAATCCTCACCCTGTTCGTGGTGCCTGTCCTTTACGCGCTGTTTTTTTGCGTGAAGTCCAGCGAGGTTTAAGGAAACACTGAGTAAAGACTTGTTAGGTTTTTCCGGGGGGAAACCTTTCTGGAGAAAGGTTTCCCCCCGGACCCTCCTTCCAAAGACTTTTGGCTAAAATACATATAAATTCATTGTGTTACAAATATATTTTTTTTCTGGAGACAAAGTTTAAGAAGGGGGAGCGCGAGAGGGAAAACCCTTTTCAAAGTGTTTCCCCTCTCGCATTTTCTTTTTATAATGAATTTAGAAACACAGCCTAGCGCATTTTCGCCTTGAAACAAGGCTCTCC
>CAZFCK010000141.1:0-12402 GCA_964517355.1 uncultured Desulfovibrionaceae bacterium
TGTTTCAGGGGAGAGCCTTGTTTCAAGGCGAAAATGCGCTAGTCCGAAAGTCGTATTAACATGCTCCAACGCATCTTCGTCTTGAAACAAGACTCAAACCACCGGCCCAACGCCTCGGCGTATCGCGCCGGATATGCAAAATAAGGAGAATACAGCCTTATGTCCCCCATTTCCATCCGGCCCGCCGTTCCCGTGGATGTTCCCCTGCTCCTCTCATTCATCCGGGGGCTCGCGGTCTATGAAAAACTCGAACACCTTCTCAGCGCCACGGAAAAGGATCTGCATGACTCGCTGTTCGGCCCCCGCCCTTACGCCGAGGCCCTTGTGGCGGCCTATGAGGGCGCGGACTGCGGTTTCACGCTCTTTTTCCACAGTTATTCCACTTTTGCCGGCAAGCCCGGCATCTATATCGAAGACGTGTTCGTGCAGCCCGAGCGCCGTGGCAAGGGCGTGGGCAAGGCCTTGTTCAGCGCCGTGGCCGGCATAGCCGCGCAACGCGGTTGCGAACGGCTGGAGTGGGCGGTATTGGATTGGAACGAACCGGCCATTCACTTTTATAAAAACATCGGCGCGGACATCATGCCCGACTGGCGCAGATGCCGTCTGAACCCCGACGGCATGCTGCAACTGGCCGGCATGAGTTGACCAGGCAGGGAGTTGCCCATGGCGATCCTCGATCTCGACCATCTCTCTTACAATTTCGGCGACAACTGGGCGTTGAAAAACGTCTCCTTTCGTCTTGAAAAGGGAGAGTTCCTCTTTCTCACCGGTCCTTCCGGCGCGGGAAAGACAACCCTGTTGCGCATCCTTTACGGCGATCTCCCTGTCCTGCGGGGGCAGGCTGCCATCTGCGGCCTGGATCTGCGCAAGGTCAACTCCTTCAAACTGCCCATCCTGCGCCGGCAATTGGGCATGGTGTTCCAGGATTTCAAAATATTGCCCGAGCGCAGCGTTTACGACAACGTGGCCCTGGCCCTTGAAGTGCGTTTCATGCCGCGCCCCCAGATCGATCGCCGCGTGCGCGCCGTGTTGCGCAGCCTGAACATCGCCACCAAGGCCGAGGCGCGCTGTTCCACCCTTTCGGGCGGCGAGCAGCAGCGCGTGGCCATTGCGCGGGCCATAGTGGTCAATCCGCGCATCCTGCTGGCCGATGAACCGTCCGGCAACCTCGATCCGCGCCTTTCCTTACGGCTTATGGAAATTTTCAAACATTTCAATGCGCACGGCACCACGGTCATTCTGGCCACCCATAGTCCCGAGTTGCTTAAGGCCAAGCGGGACGCGCGAATCCTGCATCTGGTGGACGGCTCGGTGGCCGGAGTCCATTGACCAGTTCCCCGCGCTGCAGTAATCGTTGTCAGGGAGTCGTTCATGCGCGTATTTCTTCGCCTCTTCGTGCGCGGCCTCAAGGACCTGGCCCTCAATCCCTGGGCCCAGGCCCTGACCTTCGCCGCCGTGACCCTCGTGGCCTTTTTGGGGGGGCTGTTTCTATTGTTTCTGCACAACCTCGACGTTGAATTGCAGCGCATGCGCGGGGACATGGTCTTTCAGGTCTATTGGCGCGCCAACACGCCCCTTTATGAAGTGGGGCGCCAATGGGACACCTTGAAAAAATCGGACCGCCTGGAACAGATGGAAACCTACACACCGGAACAGGCGCTGGGAAAACTCTCGGACAAGCTCGGCAAGGACATGGACCTCTCCTGGCTGCGCAACCAAACCCTGCTCCCCCCCACGGCGCTGCTCTCCTTCACGCCTCCGGACGCTGGCGACCCTGCCGCCTGGCGCGAGGCCAAACGTAAGGAACTCATGGCCCTGCAAGGCGTGGAAACCGTGCATGTGAACACCCTGGGTTCGGATGTCGCGGGTTCCTGGGCCCAGGCCAGCCGCAAGGTGCTCTGGCCGCTTGTGTGCTTTCTGGCCCTGGCCCTGGCTCTTGTGGTCGGCAACACCATCAAGCTCTCCCTGCTCTCGCGCAAGGAGGAAATCGAGATTCTCAAGCTTGTGGGCGCCCGCAACTGGTACATCCGTTTACCGCTCATTGTGGGGGGCATAGTCCACGGCTTTGTGGGCAGCGTGTTCGCGCTGTGCATGCTGAAAATCGTGCAAGCCTCTTTTGCCGACTATTTGAACGTACCGCCGCTGATGATCAAAATCCGCTTTCTGCCTTTTGATCAGACCGTGCTGCTTGTGTTCGTGCTCACAGGCGTGGCGCTATGCAGCAGTCTCGCCGCGGTGCGCGCGCATCGTTGACCAATACGCCGGGCATGTCATGCCCATTTTAACCGTCTCGGCGGGCTGCGCGTAGGGCCCCCGGCTGAGACGCGCGGAAAACCACGCCGCGCATCGCGGTGTAACCATAGCCGGAGATTTCTTTCCACCCGGAAGATTCCATAAACGACTGTTGCCTTTTCCCTGAGCCGTCCCACAACCGCGTTGCGGGAAAAGGCACCGCATACGACCAGGAGTAGCCATGCGCAGCAAGAAAATGACCCAAGGCTTGGAAAAAGCGCCGCATCGCTCTTTGCTCTACGCACTGGGCATGACCCGTGAAGAGATCGAACGCCCCTTGGTGGGGGTGGTCAACAGCCGCAACGAGGTTGTGCCCGGGCACATCCATTTGCAAACCATTGCCGACGCGGCCAAGGCCGGAGTCCGCGCGGCCGGCGGCACGCCCATGGAATTTCCGGCCATCGCCGTGTGCGACGGCCTGGCCATGAACCACGAGGGCATGCGCTACAGCCTTCCCAGCCGCGAACTCATCGCCGATTCCATTGAAATCATGGCCATGGCTCATCCCTTCGACGCCCTGGTCCTGATCCCCAACTGCGACAAGGTGGTGCCCGGCATGCTCATGGCCATGCTGCGCCTCAACATCCCGGCCATCATCGTCAGCGGCGGCCCCATGTTCGCCGGCCAATGGAACGGCAAGCCCGTGGACCTCATTTCGGTTTTCGAGGCTGTTGGGCAAGTCAGGCGCGGCGACATCAGCGAAAAGCAGCTGCGGGAAATGGAACTGAGCGCCTGCCCCGGATGCGGTTCCTGCTCCGGCATGTTCACCGCCAACACCATGAACTGTCTGAGCGAGGCCATCGGCCTGGCCCTTCCGGGCAACGGCACCATCCCCGCGCCCACGGCGGAACGAGTGCGCCTGGCCAAGACCGCCGGCATGAAGGTCATGGACCTGTTGCAAAAGGACATCAAACCCCGCGACATCGTGACCGCCAAAAGCGTGAAGAACGCCGTGGCCGTGGATATGGCCCTCGGGGGCTCCACCAACACCGTGCTGCATCTGCCCGCGGTGTTCGCGGAAGCGCAACTGGGATTGGGGCTCGATGTCTTTGACGAGGTGAGCAAGGTGACGCCCAACCTCTGTAAGCTTTCCCCCGCCGGCAAGCACCATATCGAAGACCTGCACCGTGCCGGCGGCATCCCCGCCGTGATGCGCGCCCTGGCGGACGGCGGCCTTGTGGACCTCTCCGCGCAAACCGCAACCGGCATGACCGTGGGCGAAAACCTCAAGGTCCTGGAAGCCAAAGTCCTCGATGACGACGTTATCCGCCCCTTGTCCGCCCCGCATTCCAAGGAAGGCGGCATCGCCATTCTCCGCGGCACCCTGGCGCCTGGGGGCGCGGTGGTCAAGCAAAGCGCGGTCGCGCCCTCCATGATGCGCCACAGCGGCCCGGCCCGCGTCTTCAATACCGAGGAAGAGGCCGTGCAGGCCATACTTGGGGGCGCCATCAACGCCGGCGACGTGGTGGTCATCCGCTATGAAGGCCCCAAAGGCGGCCCCGGCATGCGCGAAATGCTCACGCCCACGTCCGCCATCGCGGGCATAGGCCTGGGAGAAACCGTGGCCCTGATCACGGACGGCCGTTTTTCCGGAGGTTCAAGAGGCGCGGCCATCGGCCACGTATCGCCTGAAGCCGCCGAAGGCGGCCCCATCGGACTGGTGCGTGAAGGCGACACCATCGCCATCGACATACCGGGGCGCAGTCTTGAACTGCAAATTTCCGAGGAAGAGTTTGAAAAAAGGCGCGAAACCTGTAAGCCTGAAATCAAGGAACCGCCCCTGCCCTATCTCAGGCGTTACAGCCGCCTGGTGACCTCGGCCGCGGAAGGCGCGGTGTGGAAGTAGGCCGGGAATACGCGCCCCTTCGACCGTAAAGGATTTCGCATGTGGGATGAACAAGCCGCCGCGCGCTATGAGAAATGGTTCAGCACTCCTGCCGGCAGTTTCGCTTTTTACGCGGAAAAACGGCTGCTGGAGCGCTTGATTTCCCGCTGGCCGCGGCGGTCGCAATCGCTCTTGGAAATCGGCTGCGGCACGGGTTTTTTTTTGGAAGGCTTCTGGGAAGCCGGATTCGATATCACGGGCCTGGACGGCTCCCACGAGATGCTGTCCATGGCCCGGAAACGGCTCGGCGACCGCGCCGATCTGCATTTGGGCAATGCCGGATGTCTGCCCTTTGAAGACCGCGAGTTCGACTTCGTGGTCATGCTCACTGTCCTCGAATTTTTGAAGAACCCCCTGGAGGCCCTGCAGGAGGCCGTGCGTGTCGCCCGCAAGGGATTGCTCATCTCTTTTTTAAACCGGCACTCGCTCTATCACCTCACCCACGGCATGCAGCTGCCTTTCGTACGAAAGTCCAGCATGCGCCGCGCGCATTGGTTTTCCTCCGGCGAGATGCACAAGATGCTTGTGCAACTGGTTGGAGACAAGCGCATCGTGATGCGCAGCGTGCTCCCCGGCCCGGTATGGAGCTGGCGCAGGACTCCGCCTCTTGGCTGGTGCAACAGCGTGGTGCTGCCGGGGTGCTGCGGCGGCTATGCCGCCGTGCGCGTGGACCTTTTCGACAACACGCCGCTGACGCCGCTGTTGCTTTTCAACAAGAAACCCCGTACGAACCCCGGAGCCCCGCAAGCCTCCTTTTGACAAGCGCCCCTCAATGGTCTAGCTAAGTACGTTTTCGCCGTATCTATGGAATATGCCTTTCGGGAAGGACTCTCCGCACAGGCCGGTTTGCTTCCCATATCCCTCCGCCCCGCTAGGGTTGTATCGGAGAGGATTTTTTTGTGAATATTTTTAACCAGAAACCACGATCCCCATATGAAATGTCCGGGGAAGGGCGTGCGGGCCGCCGTTAAGCATCAGCGTCACGCTCCCGCTCCGCCCGCGGACAAAAGCACCCACACCCATGAGCAGCTATACCAAAATCAAAGGATTCGCCGACCTCTACGGCGCCGACGCGGCCACCATGCAGCGCATGGAAGCCGTGGCCCGCGACGTGTTCGGCCGATACGGCTATGGTGAATTGCGCACCCCGGTTCTGGAAAAAACGGAATTGTTCTGCCGTTCCATCGGCGATGAAACCGATGTGGTGCAAAAAGAGATGTATACCTTTCCCGACCGCAAAAACCGCTCCCTGACCATGCGTCCGGAGGCCACGGCCGGGGTTATGCGCGCCTACATCGAAAACAAGCTGTTCGCCCAGGAGCAGGTGAGCAAGCTGTACACCATCGGCCCCATGTTTCGGTATGAACGCCCCCAAAAAGGTCGCCTGCGCCAATTCCACCAGATAAACGCCGAGTGTCTCGGTCCCGAGGAACCCGCCGCGGACGCCGAAGTCATCATGATGCTCATGTTGTTTTTCCGCGAACTCGGTGTGGAAAATCTACGCATCGAGTTGAACAGCCTGGGTTGCCGCGAATGCCGCCCCTTGTATCACCAGGCCCTGGCCAATTTTTTCGCGGATCTGGATCAGGACGCCCTGTGCGACGACTGCCGCCGCCGCGTGCGCACCAATCCGCTGCGCGTGCTGGACTGCAAGGTGCCTTCCTGCAAGGCCCTTGTGGCGGACGCGCCCATGATCACGGAACATATCTGCCCGGCATGCGTCGAACATTTCACGGTGGTCAAGTCATTGCTGGACGATGCCGGCCTCGCCTATACGCTCAACTCCAGGCTGGTGCGCGGACTGGACTACTACAACCGCACCACGTTTGAAGTGATTTCCGAAAATATCGGCGCCCAGGCCTCCGTGGCGGGCGGCGGACGCTACGACGGGCTCATCAAGCAGCTCGGCGGTCCGGATTCCCCCGGCATCGGTTTCGCCATCGGCATGGAGCGGCTCATGCCCCTCGTACCCCTGGACGCCTCCCCACGGCTCGACTTTTTCGTGGCAGTGCTTGAACAAGAGGCCGTGGCGTCCGCCATGCGTCTGGCCGGCGATTTGCGCGCCCGCGGATTGCGGGGTGAAATATCCTTCGCCGCCAAAAGCATGAAAAGCCAGATGCGCCAGGCGGACAAAAGCGGCGCGCCCTGGTGCCTGCTTCTCGGCAGATCCGAACTGGAGCGGGGAGAGGTGCAGGTCAAAAACATGGCCAGCGGCGGGCAAACCGCTTTTGCGTTGCGTGATACCGGCACGTTGTACGATCATATTTTGCATCAGGAGAATTCATAACGCCATGGCTGAGCAATACGACATCCAGAAAGAACATTGGAAATACATTGAGCCTCTTCAAGACTGGACACGTTCCCATTCTTGTTGTGAACTGAGCGCGGCAGACATCGACAGCGAAGTCTGCCTCATGGGCTGGGTTCAGTTCCGCCGCGACCACGGCGGCCTGATCTTCATCGACCTTCGCGACCGCCGGGGACTCACCCAGGTCGTTTTCAGCCCCGAGGAAAACGCGCAAGCCCACGAACGCGCGCATATCCTGCGCAGTGAATACGTGCTGGCCATCAAGGGGCGCGTGCGCAACCGCCCCGACGGCATGATCAATCCCAATCTGCCCACCGGTGAAATCGAGGTGGTCGTGTCCGAGTGGAAATTGCTCAACACGTCCAAGACACCTCCCTTTCCCGTGGAAGACAGGGTGGACGCCGGAGAAAACCTGCGCCTCGAATACCGCTACCTGGACCTGCGGCGTCCCAAGATGGCGCGTAATCTGCTGCTGCGCCACAAAGCCGCCCAAGCCGCCCGCAGCTATCTGAACGAACAGAATTTCATCGAGGTGGAAACACCCATCCTCACCAAAAGCACGCCTGAAGGCGCGCGTGACTTCCTTGTGCCCAGCCGCGTGAATCAGGGGCAGTTCTACGCCTTGCCCCAATCCCCGCAGCTCTTCAAGCAGATGGTCATGGTCGCCGGGCTGGACCGCTATTATCAGATCGTGCGCTGCTTCCGCGACGAGGATCTGCGCGCCGACCGTCAGCCCGAATTCACCCAAATAGACCTGGAGCTGAGCTTTATCGATGAGGAACAGATCATGGCCCTTGCCGAAGGACTGATGCAGCGCATATTTTCGGAAACCCTCGGCGTTGAGCTGACTCCGCCGTTTCCGCGCATGCATTACGACGAGGCCATGGACAAATACGGCGTGGACCGCCCCGACACCAGATTCGCCCTGCACCTCACCGATGTCACGGACGTGGTGAAAAATTCCCAGTTCCGCGTCTTTGCCAAGGCCGAGCTGGTCAAAGGCCTGCGCGTACCCGGAGGGGGCGAGCTGACGCGCAAGGAAATCGACGACTACACCGAATACGTGAAAATCTTCGGCGCGCTTGGGCTTGCCTGGATCAAGGTCAAGGAAAACGAATGGCAATCGCCCTTCGCCAAATTCCTGAGCCAGGAGGAGCGCGACGGCCTGGCGGAAAAACTCGGACTCCAGGTGGGGGACATCGTCTTTTTCCAGGCCGGGGCCCCGGAAATGGTCAACAGCGCCCTCGGCGCCCTGCGTCTCAAACTCGGGGAACGGTTCGGACTCATCGACCACAATGTCTTCAACTTCCTGTGGATCACCGATTTCCCGCTGTTCGAGTGGGATACGGAGGAAAAACGCTTTGTGGCGCGGCATCACCCCTTCACCTCTCCCCAGGACGGGCACCTGCAATTACTGCGCGAGAACCCCGCCGAGGCACGCGCCAGGGCCTATGACCTGGTGCTCAACGGCACGGAAATCGGGGGCGGTTCAATCCGCATTCACAACCGCGAAGTGCAGTTGCAGATGTTCGACGCCCTCGGGCTCACGGAAAGCGAAGCCCGCTATAAATTTGAATTTTTGCTGCAAGCCCTGGAATTCGGCGCGCCCCCTCATGGCGGCATTGCTTTCGGTTTCGACAGGCTGGCCATGTTTCTGGCGGACGTGGACTCCATCCGCGATGTCATCGCCTTCCCGAAAACGCAGAAAGCGACCTGCATGATGACTGAGGCGCCCGACTTTGTTTCCAACAACCAGTTGCGCGAACTGGGCATCCGCCTGCGCGACACGGTGCAGAAGGAAGCCAAAAACGCCCGCGACGAGAAAAACGCACAGCGGGAAGACAACCCCGGCGACCCGGAATAACCTCGTATTCCGGTCCCATTTGCAAAACCCGCAACAATGATTATAGTAACAAAAAAATAGGGTTATTCGCCAAGATAGGCCGCTGCTATAATCAACCGACGTTCCGGAGGGGGAGCCTGTTTCAATGCGGCAGACATCGGACGCTGAAGTTATGCGCCCGGAAAAAATGGCGGCTGCACCCTAATGGTTTCCCCGCGGAACGCTTATTCCGTTTTGCGTAACAACCACGAGGATTTTTTCGATGCAGTTAGAAATACTTACATATCCTGATGAACGGCTTCGCGAACACAGCGCTGAAATCACCGAGTTCACGCCCGAACTCCGGGAGCTGGCCCAGGAAATGACGAAAACGATGTACGAGAACAATGGAATAGGCCTTGCCGCACCCCAGGTTGATCATCGCATCCGTCTCATTGTCGTGGATGTTTCCGGTCCTGACGAGCGTACCCAGCTCATGCAGCTGGCCAATCCGCGCATCATCGCCAGAGAAGGAGAAACCGAAGGCGATGAAGGCTGCCTGAGCGTGCCCAACATCAGAACCATTGTGCAGCGCTCCGAGCGTGTCACGGTCGCCGCGCAAAACCTGGACGGCAGTGAACGCCTTATTGAAGCCGAAGGGCTCCTGGCCGTGTGTCTGCAGCATGAGATGGACCACCTTGGCGGTACGCTGATCGTTGATCACATGAGCCGCTTGAAACGCAGCATGTACGACAAAAAAGTGAAAAAATGGCTGAAGCAGCGCAGCGAAAAAAACTAAAGCTCGTATTTATGGGCACCCCGGCGTTCGCCGCCGCCATCCTGGATGCCTTGCTGCGCTGGGAAGGAGGCGATGTGGCCGCCGTGTTCACGCAACCCGACAGACCGGCGGGGCGCGGCCGCAAGCTCAAGCCTTCGCAAGTCAAGCAGCTCGCCCTGGCGCGCCGCTTGCCCGTGTTGCAGCCTGAACGCCTGAAATCGCCCGAGGAGCAGGCGCTTTTGTCCGAACTTGCCCCTGACCTCGTGGTGGTGGCCGCCTACGGCCTGATCCTGCCCCAGGCGGTCCTGGACATCCCCCCAATGGGGTGCATCAACGTGCACGCCTCGCTGCTGCCCAAATTCCGCGGCGCCGCGCCCATCCAACGCGCCATCATGGCCGGCGACACCTCCACGGGCATCACCATCATGCAGATGGACGCGGGCCTCGATACCGGCGACATGCTCTCCCAACGCGCCCTGGGCATCGGTCTGGAGGACACCGCAGCCACGCTGCACGACCAAATGGCGGATCTTGGAGGGCGTCTTTTGCTCGAAACCCTGGACCGCCTTGTGAAAGGCGAAGCGCGGCCTATCGCGCAGCAAGAGGAAAAATCCTGCTACGCGCCGAAACTGCGCAAGGAAGAAGGCGAAATCGACTTTTCAAAAAGCGCCCTTGAAGTGCATAATGTCATCCGCGCCATGCATCCCTGGCCCGGTGCTTTTTGCAACTGGAAGCAACCTGAAGGCGAAACACTGCGCCTGGGATTGGCTCCGGGGCGCATCGGCGAAGAAACTCCCGAGAACGTGGTTCCGGGAACGTTTATCGGCCTGAGGGAGGGCAATCTCGCCGTGGCCTGCGTCGATAGAATGTATCTGCTTCCCACGCTGACCCCGGAGAACAAGAAGCACATGGACGCCGTATCATTTTACAACGGTTATCTGGCCCGCGGCACTGGTTGCTGATGCGGCCCGCCCCACAAGGCAAAGGCACATCCCGTGGCAGCATTGCATTCCTCTCATGCGTCCCGTTCCCAACCAGCGCCGGGAGACTCCAATAAATACACCACGCGCAAACGTCTTTTCATCGGCCTTATCCTCGCCACTTCCTTTCTGGTCTGCATCGTGCTCGTTTTGCTGTGGGTCATCCCCTTTATCGGCTTGCACAACATTCATCCATGGGCTCCGTTTCTTCTCGGAGTCGTGATTCTGGGCAGTATCGGGCTCGTGGTCTGTTCGTGCGCCGGTCTGGTGTTGAACATCCTGCTCAAGCGCCCCGTTCTTTTTTCCAAGCGCTTGCGGGGACTGACCATCAAGCTGTTTCTGCCCTTGATCACTCTCCTCGGCCGGTTGTGCGGCATTCCCAAGGAACTGGTGCGCAACTCGTTCATCAAGGTAAACAACGAACTGGTGCGCAGTGAAGCGCAGCGCTACAAGCCGGAGGATGTCCTGCTGCTCATGCCCCATTGTTTGCAGAGCAGCCGCTGCAACATGCGTTTGACCTACGATATTCTCAACTGCAAACGCTGCGGCAAGTGCCCCATCAAGGGACTCATCGAACTCTCCGAGCGTTACGGCGTGCATCTCGCCATTGCCACGGGCGGCACCATAGCCCGGCGCATCGTGGTGCAGACGCGCCCCAAGGTTATTCTTGCGGTCGCCTGCGAACGGGATCTGGCCAGCGGCATTCAAGACACGTATCCCATACCTGTTTTCGGCGTCCTCAACGAGCGCCCCCATGGCCCGTGCCTTGATACGTTTGTTTCTTTGGAGCGCCTGGAAAACGCCCTGCTGTTGTTTCTGGAAAAGACACCTGAAACGGCGCCGCAGGAAGCCGCTACCCAGCAGCAGCGCTCTCTGGCGGCCACCACGGCGCGCTGATTCATGTCCCGCCCCACGCAGCATATGCCCTCGGCAACCGACGCGCGATCCTTGGCCCAGCGTTGTCTGGAAGATGTTCTCTTGCATAACATGGACGTGCAAGAAGCCTTGGACGCCTGTTTGCGCAGGGTTCCCCTTTGCTTTCGCGACCACCGGGAAACAGGGCTGGCCACGGAAATCGTTTACGGCTATCTCCGGCTCAAGGCGCGTCTCGATTTCGTGGTGGAGCGCTTTCTAAGCAAACCCAAAGGTGTGCCGCCGGCCTTGCGCATCCTGTTGGGGCAATGCGCCTACGCCCTTGTGGAGCTGGAGCGCGTTCCGGCATACGCCACCGTGGATTGGGGCGTACGCAGCGCCAAAAAGCGCTTCGGCGCGGGTTTGGGTAAGCTCGTCAACGCCGTGTTGCGCAATATCACGCGGCTGGAGGGCGATGCGCGTGTTCCGGATTTCTATCGGCTTCGCGGGGACGCAGAAAAAGATTTTCTGGCGCGCTACTATAGTTGCCCCCTGTGGATTGTGGAGATCTGGTTGGCGCATTACGGCGAAGAGACGGCGCGCCACTATCTCCAGGGGCAGGCTGCGCCTGCGCCGTTGGGGGTGCGTCTTAACCAAAGGCATCCGGACTATCGGAAATTGCACCTTCACCTCGAGAATGAAGCCGCCCCTCTCCTGGCCCTGCCCCCCGGTTTCGCGCTCCACCACCGCGACGCCCTGCCCGACCTCGATGGCCTGGAATTACAAGGCGCGCTTTCACGTCAAAGCCTGGCGTCACTGCAGACATTGCAGGAACTGGGCGCGTTCAACACCTCCGGTGCGCCTTCCTGGCCCTTGCCCATTTGGGACGCCTGCGCCGGGCACGGGGGCAAAAGCTGCGCCCTCCTGGAAGCTCGCGGACCCGAAATCTATAGCAGCGATATTTCCCAAAAACGCTTGCGGGGCTTGCGCCGGGAACTGAAACGGCTCGCATTGCCCGAGATTCCGCTGTTCTTCGCCAATGCGGAAAAGCCCCCTCTTGCCGCATATGCCGGTACTATCCTCGTGGATGCGCCATGCAGCGGTCTGGGCGTGCTGAGCCGCCGACCGGACGCGAAGTGGCGACGCACACCGCAGGATGTGACGCGGCTTGCGAGCACGCAACGCAACATTCTGCGCGCGACCGCCGGAATACTGGCCCCAGGCGGCGTTCTGGCCTATGTCACCTGCACCCTGCACCCCAAGGAAAACCAGGATCAGGTGCGGGCGTTGGCGGCAAAGGGGGCTACGGATGCCGGCCTGGAACTCATCCATGAGTGGCGGACTCCGCCGGATTCTCCCCTGCGGGAATATTTTTTCGGCGCATTGCTGCGGAAACGCTGAGCCGTTTCACCACACGACCGAACGCCTCCGGCACTAGCGCATTTTCGCCTTGAAACAAGGCTCTCCCCTGAAACAATTTCCAAT
>CAZFCK010000142.1:0-12299 GCA_964517355.1 uncultured Desulfovibrionaceae bacterium
GCATAAGAGCATCTAGCGCTTTTCAAGCGTGAGATGCTCTAGAAACACAGCCTAGCCTTATATTGAGATTTTTTTTTTATACATGATGTTCGCGAGCCCAGAGGGCTTCACTGGCGCCGCGCCATGCGGCGCATGCGGAAGTAGTTGTCGTCAAAGCCCATGTGGCAGAGCTGCTCATAAACCTGGGGCGCGATGCCTCTTGTCAGCTGCAGTTGCAGGGCGATGAGGTCGTCGACGCTCTGCTCCCCGGTGTATAGGGGGGGAGCCAGGCTGGTCAGCCAGTAGGCGTCGCTGATGAGCCCCTGCTGTTTTGCGAGTTCGTAATGGCCTGTGCCGGGGAGGATGGTGGTTATGCCCATGATGGGGAGGGTGGCCGGTCTGATTTCCCGTATGAGGCTGATGGTTTCATTGATGGTGTCCGGGGTTTCTCCGGGATTGCCGACCATGAGAAAACAGCAGGGCTCGATGCCCGCTTTGTGCGTCATGGCAAAGGCGTTGCGCACGTTGGCGACGGTGAAGCCCTTGCTGATGGCGCGCAGAATGCGCGGGCTCCCGGATTCCACCCCGTAATAGACCCTGTAGCATCCGGCTTTGCGCATCCAGAAAAGCATTTCCTCATTGACGCAGTCCACACGCGTTTCGGCCATCCAGACGAGATCCAGGCCGCGCCGGAGAATTTCCTTGCAGATTCCCACGGTGCGGTTGTGGTCCAGGGTGAACAAATCGTCCGAGAAATAGACGTGCCGTACGTTATGCTCCTCAATGAGCATTTCAAGCTCATCGGCCACACTATCCGGGGAGCGGAAGGCCCACTTGCCGTTGAAAAAATGATTCACCGAGCAGAATTGGCAATGGAAGGGGCAACCTCTGGACGTGAGCAGATGCGTTCCGGCCAGGCCGATGTATTGCGGGGGGATTTCCGAGGACTTGTAGGCTTGCAGATTGAAGGCGTCATAGGCCGGAAAGGGCAGGGCGTCGAGGTCGGGGGCCTGTGTTCCGGCCGGGGTTATGATGAACCGCCCGTGTTTTTTGTAGGCGATGCCGTGGATCTCGTCCAGGTTTCCGTTTTCGGCCAGACAGCGCACCAGCTCCACGATGGTCTCTTCGGCCTGGCCCAGGACGACGATATCCGCGGACATGTGTTTCAATACCTGCAGAGGGAAAAACGTGGCGTGGGGGCCGCCCATGACGACAGTTGCGTCCGGGAGCAGTTCTTTGGCCAGGTGCGCCAGCCGCCACGCCTGGGTCCGGTTGGCGGTGAAACAGCTTATGCCCACGATATCGGGGGCTTCGACCTCGAGAAGCGCCATCACTTCCTCCCACGAATAGTCGTGCAGGTCCAGGATGCCGGCGGAATAGCCGTGCCGGCGCAGTACGGCGCCCAGATAGGCGATTCCAAGTGGGACCCACGACTTGGGCGGCAGCATGTCTTCGGAGAATGTGGCCGGGTCCATCAACCTGGGAGCGGGAGGCGTCAAAAGCAGTGTGTGCATGGTGTAACTTCCTTGCCTGATGGCGGCATTGCCGCGCCGCAGTCCGCACCCGGTTGCGCGGGGCGGGCCTTGTGCGCTACTGGAGAACCTGGGTGTCCGGGAGGACTGTTTTTTCAGGGAACCATGTTCCTCCCGGACTATTCCCACACGAGGAAAGTGCGGATTGCCTCCAGGTTTACCGCATGGGGCGGTTTGCGCCTCCTCCGATTTCAGAGCCCGGCTCCTTGGCGAAAGTGGCAGCTTTCTCCAAGGGCGCCGGACTCCATGCTCCGGAGGATGGAGGACGCGTGGAGCAATATTATGCCGGCAATGGGAAGGCCCTGGCTTCAAAATCCGCCAGAATATCTTCCAGTCCAAGCTTTTTCAATGTGCCGCGTGTCGGTAATCCGGTTTTTTCATCCCAACCCATGAGTTTGTAATATTCGGTTTTCGACTCCTCGAAGTATTCCCTGACCAGGGGCGGATGCGGCGGTTCCGCCGGAGGGTATGCGGGCAGCAAGCGTTTTTCGACAGGTGCGAAAAAGTGTGCCGGAAGCTGATCGTGTTCTTCACGCAGGTTGACCGGCTTGCCTCCGCCCCATTCCCAGGCCGTCAGCAGTCTGTGCATGACCCAGATGCGGGCTGCTTTTTCATTCAGTTTTTCCTGGGTCATTTTTTCACCGGTGACCAGTTCGAACATTTTATATTCCACTGAGATGTCGCCGGTATACTGCCTGTCTTCGCGCCCGCTGGTCATGATGGGGAAGACCCAGTCGCAGGCCGTGATGCTGTCCTTGATACAGGCGCGGTAGTGGATGAACTGTCCCAGATAGGCATAGGCTTGCGCGGATTTTTTCCCCTCCCATTTCAAGGGAATGTCGCGCTCCCGCCACAGGTCGTTCAAGCCGTATTCGGCGATTTCCTCTCCCCAGTGGGCTTTGGCCACGGGCAGGGCCTGTTCGAAGCTCAGTCCGGTCCATTCCAGGAGATTGGTCATGGAGTGGCGGTTCGGGTCCCTGTTTTCAACGGCGAAATTGAGAGCCCAGTAGTAGCCGTAGGTTCTGGGGTCGTAATGGGCGGACATGCCCCATCCTCCGTTGCCGCCCACAACGCCGCCCATGATGCCTTCCATGTTCTCGAAGGCCATGACTTTTTCGGCGACTTCCTTCATGCCCCTTTCTTCGCAGGCAGCGGCGATGCGGTCCATGGCCCTGCGGAATCCTTCGGCAAGGCAATCGCCCAGGAAGCTTTCGCGGTAGGCGATCATCCGCATCAGGGTTTCCAGTCCCTCGGTGCTGAGGTCGCCCTTTGGCGGATAATGCCCTTTTTCCAGTCCGGATTGGATTTCGGGCGTCACCAGCCCCTTGTCGCGCAGGTGCTGCAACAGGCTTTTTCCGTCGACGGTCTCGTCTTGCAGATGCCAGACGAGCTGGATCATGGGGAACATCTCAAAGGTGTCGATGCCCAGCTTGTTGGCGAGCTGGTTGGCCAGAAAGGTGGCCTTGTCCCTGTTGCCCATCCAGGAATAGAACCACTGGGTGCAGCTCACCTGGCCCGAGCCCATGCCGGGCACGCTCATGTAGGCGTAGCAGCCCTGGGGGCAGGCGTAGCAGGATTGCGACTTGATGTGGAACTCGTTGAGCCAAGGCGCGCAGCTTTTGGTCTGGTCGAAGCGCAAGGCCTGCTGGTTGATGTTTTTCGGGTCGATGTGCTTTTCGGTCCAGCTCAAGGCGCCGGTGGACAAAGGCGTGGAACCGAGGGGACCTGGCTGGAACTCGCGCACGCTCTTCACATAGCCGATGAGTCCCTTCTTATCCGCCACGGAAACGCCCTTGGTGCCGCGTACGGCGACGGCCTTGAGGTTTTTCGAGCCCATTACCGCGCCGAATCCACCCTGTCCGGCGGCGTTGCCGATGCGGTGAATGATGGGCGAGATGCGCACCAGTTTTTCCCCGGAGGGCCCGATGGTGGCGATTTGGAATTTATCGTCTTCCAGTTTGTCTTTGAGCATGTCCTGGGCCACGAAGGTGTCTTTGCCCCAGATGAACGCGGCATCCTCGATGGTCACGTCGTCGTTGTTGATCGAGATGTAGACCGGCTTACTGGCCTTGCCCTGGATGATGAGGGCGTCGTAGCCGGCGAGTTTCAGTTCCGCGCCGAAATAGCCCCCGAATCCGCTTCGAGTCACCAGCGGATGTTTGGAGCCCGGTGCATAGACATGGGGCGAAATGGAAATGACTTCGGAACGCCCCGTGGATGGTGCGAAGGTTCCGGTCAAGGGTCCTGTGGCGAAGATGATTCTGTTTTCGGGAGAAAAAGGTTCAGCCGTGGGCGCTTCGTCAAAGATGACCTTATAGCCGAATCCTATGCCGCCGGTGAACTTCATATATTTGACGGTGTCCTCTTTGGTGATGGCGCCGGTGCCGAGATCCACACGCAGTATTGTTCCAACCCAGCCGTTCATAATGCCGTCTCCTTTGACGTGAGCTATCTCAAGTGGATGAATTTAAGCGCGTTGGCGGGACAAAACTTCACGCATTGCGGATCGCCGCCGCACAGATCGCATTTGGAGTATTTCTCCGCCGTATCGTTGTAGACGATCATGTCCCAGGGGCAGGCGGCGAAGCATTCGCCGCACCCTTGGCATTTTTCCGGATCGATGACGCGCGCCCCTGTCTTGGGATCGAGTACGAGGGCGTCCCATTCGCATGCCAGATAGCAATCCGCCATGTTGCACTGCCGGCAGACTTCGGGCATGGCGCAGAGCATGGAGAGCGTGGTTGTGGGGAGATACTGGGTGTGTATCCTGCTCAACGCCGGCCGGCAGATGTCGTCGTGGGAGAGCGAGCACACGATCTCGCAGTTTCTGCAGCCGACGCATACCGTGGGGTCCGTAACCAGCCAGGCCCGTGTGTTGGGGAGTTCTTCGGGGGTGATGCCCCTGTTGTAATGTTTAGGGTTGAAGTTTTTGGGAGCCGCATGGGACGTGGCTACGGCCAGCGTTCCCGCGGCGACCTGAATGCCGAGGATGCCCAACATCTTGCGCCTGGAGATGACTGTTTTTGTTTGATCGCGGTTTTCTTCCTCGTGGCCATCCAGGGCCGTTGCCTTGACCGCTTGTTTTTTCGTCACAGACTGCCTGTTCACGATACCCTCCTCTCAACAAGCTGCTGTAGGTTGCGTTGTGCTTCCGTATGAGCAAGAGGGAGGCCAAGGGCGTGGTCCCCGGCCGGAGTTGTCACGAATTATGTTTTGTCGAGCAGTTTATTCCGCTGAGATTGTTTCCTTATTTTTTTTACGCTCAGGGAGGAGGGAAAACATGCTCCAAGCGGCGGCCAGACCGGGAAGGAAGGCTTCAGGATGAGAAACACCGCGTCTAAACGACACGATTGCGATGAAAAGCCGGGTCAAAATGACACGATTTTTGAGTTTGTGTTATATTTAAACATATTAACAGCACCATGCCGTTGTGGACGCCAAAAACCGCTTCAAAAGAAGCGGGTCTGAGATGCTGTAGGGCAATGCCGGAAATAGTTCGATATTTTATTATGCTACATGTAGCACATAGATGCTGAACGTGTGTTCCGCAAGAGAAATCCGGCCCGCAATGGGGAAGGAATCCAGGGCGGAGCGGGCCGTTGCGCGTTCGTCCGCTGTGCCCTTGGGATACACTTTGAAAGATGGTCCTGCGCACGCCGCCGGGTGTTTCGCAGGTCAAAATGGCCCCTGAATTCCGGCGTCACACTGTTCAGGGTGGGGCATATCGGAGGGAAATGGCACGTCTTGCAATATAATAGTGTGAAATAATGAAATAATCATTTCAGCTTTTTTGCAAGGGCGTATTGGTACGGATATTGTAACGTTTATAGATGCCGAACCACGGCGAGGAGGTGGAGGGAGATACATGGAGATATCCAAATTTGCGGTACCGGAGATCATTTTTGGACGCGGCAGCCTGAAATACGCGGGAGTCTGCGCACGGCAGCTCGGGGCGGCCAAATTGTTCGTCGTTTCGGATCCGGGCGTGGAAGAAGCGGGATGGACGGCCAGGCTCTTCGACATTCTCAGGGAAGAAGGCCTGGACTATGTCTATTACGGAAATGTGGTGGCCAATCCCCGGGACTATCAGGTCCAGGAAGGCGTGGACCTGTACAGAAACTCCGCGGCGGACGTGGTGCTGGCCCTTGGCGGCGGCAGCCCCATGGACACGGCGAAGGGCATTGCGCTGCTGGCCAGCAATGGAGGAACGGTGCGCGACTACGAGGGAGCCAATCTGGTCAAGCAGCCGCTTCCTCCCATGGTCTTTATCCCGACCACCATCGGCAGCGAGTCGAACATCTCGCAGTTCACGGTGATCACGGACGTTGAGCGCCATGTGAAGATGACGGTGATCAGCCGGACCCTCGTGCCCAACATCTCCATCACGGACCCGTTGTTGCTCGCGACGTTGCGCCGCGAACTGATCATCCCGCCGGTCTTCGATTCTCTGGCGCATGCCGTGGAATCGTATGTTTCCCCCATCGCCACGGTCTTCACCGAAGTTCAGAGCCTGAAGGGGCTGGATCTGCTCATACGCCACCTGGCGTCGGTCTTTGAGCGCATGGATATCGACGACCTTGAGCAGCTTTCCATCGCCGGAATGTTTTCCGGGATGGCCTTCACCAATGCGAGCGTCGGGTTGGGGCATGCCCTGGCCCATGCGCTCGGCGGCATGTTCGACGTGGTGCATGGTCTGGCGCATGCGCTGCTCCTGCCCCAGGTGATGCGCTACAACATGCCGGTCTGTCTTCCGAAGATGGCCCGGGTCGGGAAAATACTCACGGGGCGCGAATTGGGGAGCGAAGCCGCAACCGCTTTGGCCGGAATCGAATACCTGGAGCGGTTGCGGGAAGAGATAGGCATTCCTACCCGGCTACGCGAGATTATCCCGGATAAGGCCTCGTTGTCGCAGGTGAGCAAAAACGCCGCCAACGACATCTGCTTGCTCACGAATCCCCGTGCTGCAAGCTGGAAGGACATTTTGCAAATTTTTCATGAGGCCTGGTGATGCCGCATTTTACAAGTCTCGATGAAGTCGTGGGCATAGAATCCATTAAGCTCGGATTCTATAAGCAGATGCAAAAGACCATCAGGGAGCTGCAGCGCTCCAATGTTGAGCTTGAGCAGAAGCGGCAGGATGTTCAGGCCATTCTGAACGGCATCCCCGACGTCATGGCCGTCATCTCCCTCGAGTACACACTGCTTTCCGTGAACAACGCCTTTTTCGAAACATACGGCATCGCCGAACCCCTGGGAAAGAAGTGTCACGCTGTCTTCAAGGGGCAGGACGCGCCATGCTCCCCGTGCCCCATGCGCATGGCCCTGGAGGGCGCCTGCAATGTCTGCCGTCACATGCAGATATTTCATCTGGGCGGAGAAAACCGGCAAATCGAATGCACGGCCTCGCTCATGCGCGATACGGAGGGGCAGCCGGGCAAGGTGCTGATGCTGCTGCGCGATGTGACTCTGGAAAAACAATATCAGGCGAAATACGTTCAAGCGGAGCGCATGGCCACCATCGGCGTCCTGGCCGAGGGCGTGGCCCATGAAATCAACAATCCCCTTACAGGTATAAGGGGATTCGGCGAAGCTCTGGTACACCGTTTGGACGCCCTCGCCGCATGCATTCGTGAAGGGCATGACTGCGTGGAACTGTTGGATAATTTTCACGAGTATCTGGACATCATCTTGAAGGAATGCAGCAGATGTTCGGATATCGTGCAGAATTTACTCACCTTCGGACACAGGCGGGTCCGCTCCTTCTCCATTGTGAATTTGAACGACGTGGTCGGCAACTCCCTTAAACTGCTGCATCCGCGCTTGTCGCGGCTTCCCCCCGGCGTCATCAGGCTCCAATTGTCGGAGCATGAGCCGTGCGTCATGGGACATCCGGGGGAGCTTATGCAGGTCGTGCTCAATCTGGTGCTCAACGCGCTTTATGCCGTGCGGGATGGAGGGGAGATAGTCATTACCACTTCAGTGCATGATGATTTGGCTTTGCTCAGGGTCATAGATACGGGCTGCGGAATACTTGAGGAGCATATCGGAAAGCTCTTTGAACCGTTTTTCACCACAAAACCAGTGGGACAAGGCATCGGAATAGGCCTTTCGACATGTTACAATATTATCCGGAAGCATAACGGCGATATTTCAGTAGAAAGTGAATACGGTAAAGGGTCTGTTTTTGCGATAGCCTTGCCCTATCTGGATGCGTGAACATACAATTATGCTTACAGAAGATAAAATAAACATTCTTGTTGTGGATGATGAGCCGTTGATCCGCAAGCTGGCCCAAAGGGAGCTGGCCTTGCCGAACAGAAGGGTCACAACGGTCGGCACGGTCAACGAGGCCGTGAAAATCACGGCGCAGCAGCATTTCGACGTCATTGTCCTGGATGTCAAACTTCCCGACGGCAGCGGGCTCAGCCTGCTGGAACGGTTCAGGGAAACGCTCCCCGATATCGAGGTGATAATGATCACCGGCTTTTCCGAAGTCACAAGCGCGGTGGAAGCCATGAAGATGGGGGCCTACGATTACATCACCAAGCCTTTTTCCCTCGACAGGACCAACCTGGTCATCGGCAGGGCCTATCAGCGGGTTCTGTTGAAAAGGGAAAACCGGCTACTCAAGAACAACACCGCCGCCGAAGGCGCGCCGCCGACCATGATCGGCCATTCCGCCGCCATGCGTCATGTGGAGTATCTTATCGAAAAGGTCGCTCCCACCCCTGCTCCGGTGTTGATCACCGGAGAGAGCGGCGTGGGGAAGAACGTCATCGTCAACGTGCTCCACAGTAAGAGCGCCAGGGCCGAACAGCCGCTTGTGGTGAAAAATTGCGGTGCGTTCAACAAGGATCTGCTCCGCAGCGAGCTTTTCGGTTTCCGCAAAGGATCATTTACGGGGGCGACCGAATCCAGCGAAGGCCTCCTGGCGCTGGCGAAAGGAGGGTCCCTGTTTTTTGACGAGGTGGGGGAACTCTCCCTTGAGGTGCAGGCCATGCTGCTGCGCGTGCTTGAATCACAGAAATACAGGCGCGTGGGCGAGAAGGAGGAGCGTACCGCGGATGTGCGGTTCTTTTTCGCCACGAACCGGGATTTGGCCACAGAAGTGGAAGAGGGGCGTTTTCACGAGGCGCTGTATCACCGCCTCAATGTTTTTGCCATTGAAATTCCGCCGTTGCGGGAGAGAAAGGAGGATATTCCGGAGTTGCTGGAATATTTTCTCGGCCACCTGTATCTTGACCGCCCCCCGTATAAAATATCGCAGCATGCCATGCAGTGCCTGATGTCCTATGACTGGCCGGGAAATGTCCGCGAGCTGCGGAACGTGATCGAACGGGGGATCATTCTCGCGGTCAACGACCTGATCACGGCCAAGTGCCTGCCTGCGGATATCGCGAAATGCCAGGATGAATCCGAGAGCTGCAATCCGTTTCCCACGCTTGAGCAGCATGAGAAGAAATTCATCATGCGCGTTCTCGAATACGTCGGCAACAACAGGACCCATGCGGCGAAAATGCTGGGGATCGGCCGGAAGACCCTTTACCGGAAACTCAAGGCGTACGGCCTCGACACGTGTTGCCTTCCGGTGAGTAAGGACGGACAGTAGAGGCTTTCGGCCTTGCAAAGGGGAGACGTCCTCGCGCGTTTCCCTGAAACAAAGACGCGCGGAATCCTGCGGGTACGCTGCGCCCCCCTGGAGCGGCGTCCCCAACCGCTCCCGTTACCTTTGGGGAAAGCCTGTTTTTTGAAGGTTTTCCCCGTCCGCCTTGTTCCATACGTTATTCGCGTTGATGCGCGGTAAAAGCCCCCATGGTGTCCGTCCTTGTGCGCGTGGTGCGGGGAGTGCGCGGCGCATCACCGGCTGGCGGTGGAGAATTATGATGCGTAATCACGATTTTTAAATGTTTCGTGAGGGGAATGCCGTTGCGATGCGGTGTGAAATGCGTCTGCGCTACAAAAATGTAATGCTGGTTATGAAGTGCGCCGTCCATTGCGCGGGCCTTTTTACAGTTGCGTTAACTGTTGAGTGCGACTAGGGTGTTTCGAAATTTCGCCGTAACGGTTGATACGAGAGGGAAACCACGTTTGTTACAGGTTCTCTCCTTGAAATTATGCAGTTGAAAATCGCGTGAAGGAACTCCGCCATGAAAAAACTGGATGAGCTTTTTGCCACCATGGACCGTGAGGGAGAGGAAGGGCAACAGGTTCCGGAAAAGCTGGACATGCTTTTTTACAGTCCCTGCCCCGTGAAACTGGCCGTGAAAGAACGCATCGACGCAATCGTCAAGGAATATGCGGATGCGGGCGATCCGGTGGAAATACGCATTCCCATGGGCTGCACGTCCGTGGACCCCTTCGACCCTCTGCATAGCGAAACCGATGTGCAGCGCCTGCCCTCCGTGATCGCTTCCATAGGGTTCGGCGATTTTTTCCGCAAAGGGTTTTCCGAGCGTTTCGTGAAAACGGGCGTGTTCCAGGCCGTGCTGCCCGAGCAAGTGCACCCCCTGCACCGGGAGGCCGGCGTGGTGGACCCCAGGGGCAATTACGTGGTCTACGGACTCACCCCCTATATTCTGCTCGTGGATACCGAGCGCCTCGGCGATCTGCCGCTTCCCCGCCGCTGGGATGATCTGCTGGACCCCCGCTACAAGGGGCAGATCAACATGTGCGGCGACGGCGACGACATGGCCGACGCCGTGCTCATGCTCTATTACAAGGAACACGGCATGCAGGGCATAGAGCGTTTCGCCGCCAACACCCTCGGGCTGCTGCACTCCTCGCGCATGGGCAAATCCGGCGGCGCGGCGCACGTGGGGGGCATTTACATCCTGCCCTATTTCTTCGCGGAAACATCGAAACAACCCAAACACATGCGCGTGGTGTGGCCCGAGGACGGCGCGGCGGCCAGTCCCTTGTATTTTTTGGCCAAGAAGACCGCGCGCCCCAGACTGGATGCGCTTATTTCCTTTTTTACCAAGGGATTCGGAGAATTGGAAAGCGCGCATTGGTTTTTGCCTTTGGGCGGCCCCGTACCCGAAACCATGCCGGAACATGCGCGCATTAAATGGGTGGGCTGGGATTTCATCTACAACCAGGACATAACGGCCATACGCGACGAGCTTAACCTCACGTTCAGAAAACTGGTGCGGGTGGTGGCATGCGACTCGTAACCGTGGCCGGGCCTCCGGCGTGCGGCAAGACGTCCCTTTTGCTGCGCGCCTGCGCAAGCCTCATGCGGGGCGGCATGTCCTGCGCCGTGGTCAAGTTCGACTGCTTGCAGACCTCGGACGACGACGCCTACGCCGCCGCGGGCATTCCCTCCACAGCCGTGCTTTCCGGGGGCTTGTGTCCGGATCACTTTTTCGCCACCAATCTGGAGGAGGCCTTCGCCTGGGCGGAAGGCACGGGAGCCGCCTGTTGCGTCATCGAGACCGCGGGCCTGTGCAACCGCTGTTCGCCGCATCTGCGCGGCACCCTGGCCCTGTGCGTGATCGACAACCTCATGGGCATCGACGCCCCGGCCAAAGTCGGCCCCATGCTGCGCCTGGCCGACATGATCCTGGTGACGAAAGGGGACCTGGTTTCACAGGCCGAGCGCGAGGTGTACAGGCACCGCATCAGGCAAATGAACAGGCGCGCCGTTATCCGCCATATCAACGGGTTGACCGGACAAGGATGCGAAGAATTGGCTTCGGTCATGGCCCAGGCCCCGGAAATCGACACGGTGGGCGAGATGCGCCTGCGCTTCGCCATGCCCGCCGCGGTCTGCTCCTATTGTTTGAGCGAAACGCGCATCGGCAGCCGCTATCAAAAGGGAAATGTGAAAAAGGCGCAGTTCGGAGATGAAAATGTCCATTGAGGCCGTTTCGTTGCAGCAACTCACCGTCCTTGGAGGGCGGGACAAATCAGGGAAAAGCGAACCCGGAGATGTGGTCTTCGCCCCCGGAGAGGTGACGGCCCTGCTGGGGCCCACAGGTTCCGGGAAAAGCCGCTTTCTTTACGATATCGAATCGTTGGCCGACAACGACACGCCGTCGGGACGCGCGATCCTTCTGGACGGGGCAAGGCCCGATCCGCAGAAACGGTTTGCCCTGCAGGGACGGCTTGTGGCTCAATTGACCCAGAACATGAATTTTGTGCTGGATATGGGGGTGCGGGATTTCATCCGCACCCATGCCGAGAGCAGAGGCGTCAAAGATCCCGAAGATACGGCCCTGCGCGTTGTGGAGGCCGCCAACGCCCTTGCCGGAGAGCCCTTCCACCCCGCGGCGCAATTGACCCAACTGTCGGGGGGGCAGTCCCGCGCTCTCATGATCGCGGACGCCGCCTTGCTCAGCTGGTCGCCCGTGCTGCTCATCGATGAAATAGAAAACGCCGGCGTGGACAAACGCCGGGCCATGGAACTGCTCGTGCGGAGCGACAAGATCGTGGTCATCGCCACCCATGACCCGGTGCTGGCGCTCTCGGCGGACAGACGGCTGGTGTTCGAACACGGCGCGGTACATTCCGTGCAGATTCGCGACGGCAACGAGGAACGCATCCTGACAGAACTCGCCCGCATGGAAAATGCGTTTTCGCACATCAGGGCGCAATTGCGCAAAGGAGAGCCCGTGGATCTTGCGCTGTAGGGGGGGGCGACGTTTTACGTAACAGCATGTCGATACGGCTTAAGGACTCGGCTTCCTGAGCAGGACGCACACTGTAACATTATATATTTGTTTAAAAAATAAGAAATGTGGTTATTTCCTTTACTCCGAAAGTGCCTTCGGGGGGAAACCTTTCTGT
>CAZFCK010000143.1:0-12211 GCA_964517355.1 uncultured Desulfovibrionaceae bacterium
AATTGGAAATTGTTTCAGGGGAGAGCCTTGTTTCAAGGCGAAAATGCGCTAAAAATTGGAAAGTTCAGGAAGGTGAGAGCGCGAGAGGGGCTCCCCTTTCGCGCTCTCTTTTCTCAACGAATCTCGAAATACACGGCCTAGGCCGTTTTCTTCGTGAAAGCGATGATTCTGCGCACAAGGGTACTGTCCATGCCCTTTTCCGCGAACTCGTCCAAAACGATCTGCAAGGCTTCGTCAACAATGTCGGACCGGGAGGGATGCTGCCCCGTCCGCTTGGAGAGCATGGCGGCGAGTTTGGCCCTGGCAATGGCCAAATCTTCCAGCGTGGTCTCGTAAAGATAGTGGGTGGCTTTGATCCGGCCGGTGCTGTCGCGTTCTTCCTGCCCTTCAGGGGGCGATTGCGAGGCGGCGTCGTGGGGCGCGTCCAAGGCGGCGTGCCCGTGCGGCAGCCTGCGATAGATCAACATGCTCAGTTCCTCGAGACCGGGAACGTCTTCATCCTCTCCGGAGTCGAGAATTTCATCGAGCAGGTTGCGCAATGCCTTATGATCTTCCATAAAAAAACCGCCGGGTGTCAAAACGCAAAAGTTCAGCCTAGGCCGTGTTTCTAAATTCCTTTCGAAAAGAAAATGCGAGAGGGGAAACCCTTTGAAAAGGGTTTCCCCTCTCGCGCTCTCCCTTTCCCAAACTTTCTAATTTTGAGGAGGTTAAATATATCATTTTGATTTCTTACGATGTTTTTGAACGGCCTTCCATAATCATTTTTATTATAGAAACAGGCCCTAATTGGGTTGAAATAATTTAGAAACAGGCCCTAAATCCAAAGTAGTCGCGGAGGCGGGCCACGTCAACAGGCCTGCAACGCCCCGTCGCCATGCCTATATCAAGGCGTCGCCGTCAGTGATTTTTCGGACCAGGGCCTTATAATCCACCACGCCCGTGGAATCGTCGTCGTATTCGAAGATGGTCTGCCCGTAGGCCGGGGCCTCGGACAAACTGGAATCATAGCGCACGGGCGTACAAAGATAACTCCCGTAGAGTTCCTTGAGTTTTTCATAGATATCGACCCGGCTGGCGATCTTGTAATCCAGGAAGGTGGGCACAATGTAGGAAATCCCAACATCATCCCGATATTTTTGAATAGTTGCCAGGCTTTTGGAAAATTCAGAAAGCCCCTGCAGGCTCATGACCTCCAGCGACACGGGGATAAGAATCTCCTGCACGAAGAAAAGCACGTTCACGGTAATGGGGTCCCACCCGGGAGAAGAGTCCACCACGATGAAATCAAAATGCTTCTCAAAAGGCTTCAAGGTCTCGGCCAGGGTCAGCTCGCCGCCGAAATCCTTGCGGTCGATCAAACGCTTCAATCCGGCGAGTGAGCGCCCCCCCGCCAAAAGCCACAAACGTTCGCGAGCCTTGTATAAGGCCTTTTGCGGAGAAACTTCCTTGTTCACCAATTCGGCCAGGCCGTATTCCGGCTTCACGCCCAGCATGTAGCTGGCTTGTCCCTGGGTGTCAGTATCCACCAGCAACACTCTGTAGCCGGCCAAAGCCAATCCGGCGGCCAGGTTCACCGAGGTGGTGGTCTTGCCCACGCCGCCTTTACTCAAAATAACGCCTATGGACCGGGCCTTTTGCTGCGGGAGGCGCCTTTGCGTGTGCCCTTTCGCAACGGATTTTTGGGGCGCGGCTTCAGGCACCGGCGTGGTAGCGCGAACCTGCTGCTCAACTGCGGGCTGATCCGCCACAGCGGAGGCCGGTTCCCCGGATTGCTCGTCCATTTCCTGGGTATCGCCGGGTTCGGTTGGCGCCTGCATGTACCCCATTTTATCCAATTGCAATGTAAAGCGGTGCCCGCAAGAACGGCAAAGCGTACTCACTTTAGCTTTGTCACGAGGAAGAAGCTTGTCATCTATTCTGCGCTTAATGCCGCAATTGGGACATATTATATCCATTTCCCGCCTCCGAAGCCCGTTGGCTGTTGGGCTGTGGCACTTAATCCACGGATGCATCGCTACTATAAACAGATGCTAGGTTAGCACAATGCATGGTAAATAGCCATAAGTTCGTCCATGTTGCCTCCTCCGTTCCATCATGCAGATGGAATTCCCGCCCTATTTCATTGTATCATACTGTTTTTCTTAATAAAGACTCTTGTCAATCCCAGATCCCCCCGCTTCCGGCTTGCAAGTGATCCTTAATTTGGTATATGGCGAAATCGAAAGGTTGCATTTTTTTACGGCACGAAGCATGGTTTTTTTTTAATAGCGTCATGCACCGGGTTTTAAGACAAAACCGCTCGGGAAAGCCTGGCGTGAAACACGTAAATTCTTTGCAAGGAGAAACGGTATGGCCATTCTGATCGATGAAGATGCATGCATGGGTTGTGAGTCCTGCGTTGAGATTTGCCCCGACGTATTTGAGATGAATTCTGACGGCGACAAAGCCATTGTCACCAATCCCGATGCCGATGACGACTGCGTCGAAGAAGCCATTGACGCTTGTCCGGCCGAAGCTATCACCAAATCTTAGCAATGTGCCGCACAGGCCGCACACCGTTCGGGGAAGCAGGTGAACCGTAGCGCGCATCCGCCGCGACGTATCCCCGCCCTACTCTGCATGCGGCTTGTCCGGTAAGCAGCATTCCTCTGAAAGCCCCCGGCGACCATCCGTTGCCGGGGGCTTTTTCATGCCCCTGCGATAGGAAACGCTCCACCCTTTACGCTGACTTCCCTTTGCGTTAACAAGAATATCCGTTTCCAAAACCCACTATCTCCCCGCAGTCCCACGGCTGTAGCGGAGCCATGCCAAGGAGGAGCCATGTCCCAGCATGTGGTTATTATTGGGGCAGTGGCCTTGGGACCCAAGGCCGCAAGCAGATTTAAACGCATTGAGCCGGAATCTACCGTAACCATGATTGATAAAAGCGAAATCATTGCTTACGGAGGCTGCGGCATTCCTTATTACGTAAGCGGCGAAGTCTCTGAAGCAATGCAGCTGCGCACCAGCAGTTTCCACATGGTGCGCGATGAGACGTTTTTCAGAGAAACCAAAGACGTCAACACGATCACCGGGGTCGAGGCCACGCACATAGACCGCGAGGCCAAAGAGGTGCGCATCAAAAAAATGGCCACGGGCGAAGAAGACGTGTTGCGCTACGACAAGCTCGTCATCGCCACCGGCGCCAGGCCCAGAACCCTCCCCATCCCGGGAGCGGATCTCAATGGCGTGCATGTCGTCTCCAATCCCGAACAGGCCGAAAGCATCCGCACCTCCCTGACCAAAGGGGAAGTGGAGCGCGCCGTGATCGTTGGCGCGGGTTTCATCGGCCTGGAAATGGCCGACGCCTTTGCCGACATGTGGGACGTGGATACGACCGTTGTGGAAATCGCCCCCCAGATCATGCCGCGCTTCATGAGCCCGGAACTCGCGCAAATGGCCAGGCAGCATATGGAAGAAAAAGGCGTTTCCTTCCTGCTGAACGAAAAAATCCAGCGCATTGAAGGTGAAGATGGCCGGGTACAGCGCGTCGTCACGGACAAGCGCACCCTGGAAGCGGACGTGGTCATCGTCAGCGTCGGCGTGATTCCCAACGACGAACTCGCCAAATCCTGCGGCCTGAAGGTCCATGAACGCGGCGGCATCATCGTGGACGAATGCATGCGTACGTCCGATCCGGATATTTTCGCCGGAGGCGACTGCGTGGTCATTAAAAACCTCATCACCGGCGGCGACTTCTTTTTGCCCCTGGGCTCCATGGCCAACCGCCAGGGACGCATCATCGGCACCAACCTCGCCGGGGGCGACGCCCGGAGCGAGGGCGCTGTGGGCACCTTTGTGGCCAAAATTTTCGAACGCTCCATCGCGGGCAGCGGCCTGAGCCTGAGCGTGGCCAGGGACGCGGGCTTCGACGCAGACAGCGTGTTGCTCACATCCCTTGATCGCGCCCACTTCTACCCCACAAAAGAACTCATGACCCTGGAACTGGTCTATGAGAAGCCCACCCGCCGCATCCTGGGTATCCAGGGCTTCGGCACCGCGGGCGACACCATGGTGGGGCGCGTCAACGTCGTTGCCGGCCTGCTGCCGCGCAAACCGACCATCGACGAGCTGTCGAACCTGGAAATGGCCTATTCCCCGCCCTTTTCCTCTGCCATGGACGTTCTCAATTTCCTGGGCAATATGGCGGACAACGTGCTCGAGGGGCGCAATCTCGGCGTGGGTCCGGAAATCTTCTGCGGCATGTGGGAAAAACGCCAAAACGGCGAATACTTTTTCCTGGATTGCCGTGAGGAAGCCAACGCCCGCCCCTTCCTGGAACGCCATCCCGACGTCTGGCACAACATCCCCCAAGGAAAAGTGCTTGAAAACATCGATAAATTCCCCAAAGACAAGACCATCGTCCTGCTGTGCAACACCGGATCGCGCTCCTATGAGGCGCAAATCATGCTACGCAAGCACGGCATCACCGATGTCGTGAATATCTACGGGGGCATGGTCGCGCTCAAGCAATGGGGGATCGTGCTGTGACAGACTGCTTTTAGAGCATCTCACGCTTGAAAAGCGCTAGATGCTCTTATGCACTTCCCTGGAACAATTGGAAATTGTTTCAGGGGAGAGCCTTGTTTCAAGGCGAAAATGCGCCAAATACCGCGCACGTGGGGAGAGCACCTGTGCAACGGGCTCTCCCCACGCCCTTTTTGCCTGTTCGACGTTCCGAGCGAAACGCGCACCATAACATTGCGCATTTGTTGACAAACAGGCATGGACAAGTCGTTTTTCCCGGGTCCGGAGGCCTCTCATGGCCGTCGCACATGCACGAAACACCGCGACTTTATTCTATTTTTCTTGCAGGCTGCAAGCCGCATCACCCGTCCAATCCTGGCGAACCTCTCCCCGGTTGCCCCCCAAAACCTTTGCCCGTCGCTCGCTCCCCGCGAACGAACATCTTTCCAAGAGGGCGCGGGTTGTGGCATACAGCAAAGACCCCATAAAGTTTTTCGTTAAAAGGAGCATACCATGAAACGTGTTGTGTTGTGTCTCACTCTCGGCGCCCTGCTCGCCATGCTTTGCTGTGCCGCGCCGACCCTTGCCGCGCAGGACGCGAATTGCGGCAACCTCACTGAAGGGCAGATTGAGGAGTATGGTTATGAAAAGCGAGCCGAATTTATCCAGGAACTTAAGGAGCGCGTCAGCGTTGTCAAAAAAGGGCTGGATGAACTTTCACAAAAAGATCAGGACAGCGAACTGAAAGAGGCGCTTGTCAAGGAAATGGAAGATCTCGCCGATGAGGCGGACAAAATGATTGAACAGCTCAACAACGTTGACGAAAGCCAATGGGACGAGCTGAAAAAGGATCTCGTCGCCGTGCTGCAGAAACTGAGCGCCCTTTTCGACAAGATTCAAGCCAAGCTTTCTGAATAGCCAACGCCGCGGCGCGCCGCATGTGAAATACCGCTTTTTTTTTTGTGGCCTATGCACTCCGGGGGGCGTCTCATGACGAGGTCCCCCCCCCGGAGTGCCTCTAAAAGCCGAGTTCTACGGAATAATTTGGGAAAATTTCGTCCCAGCGCCGCATCTTGTTCTTGACAAACTTCCGAGCTTGATTACCCTTCACCTCGCTATTCTCAGGGCGGGGTGCAAGTCCCCACCGGCGGTGTCCCGGCTCTCCGGGGAGCCCGCGAGCGCCCTTGCATTGTGCAAAGGGGTCAGCAGATCTGGTGTGAAGCCAGAGCCGACGGTAATAGTCCGGACGAAAGAGGATAGGACAGCTTTCTTGTGACGCCATGCCGCCACAAGTAACCGGTTTTTTTATTGCGGCAACTGTTCCTTCCTAAGCCCTGATTCTGGTAACACATTATCAACATGGAGTTTTACCATGAATCAGACACTTCTTGCATCTTTTGGCGATCCCCTCGAACGGGTGGAAGCCGCTCTTGAAGCCCTGCGCGCCGGCAAAGGGGTTCTTGTCGCGGATGACGAAGACAGGGAGAACGAGGGCGACCTCATTTTCTCCGCCACGTCTTTGACCACCGCGCAAATGGCCATGCTCATCCGGGAGTGCAGCGGTATCGTGTGTCTTTGCCTTCCTGATGAAAAGGTCCGCGATCTGGGACTGCCCATGATGGTGGACAACAACTGCAGCCGCTATCAGACAGCTTTCACGGTCTCCATAGAGGCCGCGCGCGGAGTGACCACCGGCGTCTCGGCGGCCGACCGCGTTACGACCATTCGCGCAGCTATCGCCGAAGACGCCCGCCCCGAAGACCTGTGCAGACCCGGGCACGTCTTTCCGCTACGGGCGCGCCAGGGCGGCGTGCTGGAGCGCGGAGGGCACACCGAGGCGACGGTGGACATGATGCGCCTGGCCGGGCTGCCCCCGTATGGCGTATTGTGTGAACTGACCAATCCGGACGGCACCATGGCGCGCCTGCCGCAAATCGTGACCTTCGGCCGGCAAAACGATTTTCCCGTGCTTACGGTGCAGGATCTCGTTTCCTACCGTCTGGCAACGGAGGGCGCGACAGCGGGCTCTTGTCTGCATGCCGGCGCGGCGGTACACTGTTAGAGCATGTCAGCTTTGAAAGGGTTTGCATGCCCTTATGCATTCATACGACTTTCGGACTTGAAGAAAAAAAGTATAAAGGAAGCACTGATTAAAGACTTGTTAGGTTTTTCCGGGGGGAAACCTTTCTGAAGAAAGGTTCTCCCCCCGGACCCCCCTTTCAAAAACTTTTGGCAGAAGTACTTATAAATTCAATGTCTTACAAATATACTTGTCTGGCGACAAAGTTTAGGAAAGGGGAGCGCGAGGGGGAGAACCCTTTTCAAAGGGGTTCCCCCTCGCATATCCAGTGAATTAATCAGCGTTTCCTAAAGTCGCGGGTTTTCGCGCCCGCACGGCGACCAGGGGAGGCCCCTGGACGCCGGCTCAAGAACAATTGATTCTTGTTTTTCAACAAATGCAGAATGTTATGGAATACGCTCTGCTCAGAAAGTCGAGAGCCTTGTTTCAAGGCGAAAATGCGCTAGCCTGAGACGATACGGGGGCAAGCCTTGTTTCAAGGCGAAAATGCGCTAACGGGTGAAGCCGCGATCATTTTTGTGCGGAAGAGAGCCCTGTGCAAAGGGTTCTCTTCCTCGCGCCATGCCCGCGCCGCCACTCCCGGCAAGCGAATCGCGTCACAACCTGCGGCGTCGGCCGCTTTCAAAGGGAATATCCACATGCGTATTTTGATCATTGAAGACGACAATAAAATCGCCGCGTTTGTGGAAAAAGGCCTCAAGCAGGCGGGCTATGCCGTGGATATGGCCAACAACGGCAACGACGGGCTGCATCTGGCCCTTTCCGAACCGTACGACGCCGCGGTCATCGACATCATGCTTCCGGGATTGGACGGCCTCTCCGTCATAGAAACCATGCGGCGCGAAAAAATCAAAACCCCGGTGATCATTCTCAGCGCAAAACACACGGTTGAAGACCGCGTGCAGGGTTTGCGCACCGGAGGCGACGATTATCTGGTCAAACCCTTTTCCTTTTCCGAACTTCTGGCGCGTGTGCACGCGCTGATACGGCGCTCGAGCCAGGAAAGCGAACCGACCCAACTCAAGGTGGGGGACCTGGAACTCGACCTCCTGACCCGCGAGGTGCGCCGCCAGGGCAAGACCTTCGAGCTGCAACCCCGCGAGTTCTCGCTGCTCGAGTATCTCATGCGCAACGCCGGCCGCGTGGTTTCCAAGACAATGATCCTGGAGCATGTCTGGGATTACAATTTCGATCCCCAGACCAACGTGGTGGATGTTCTGGTCCACCGCTTGCGCAACAAGGTGGATCGTGATTTCAGTGATAAAATGATCCACACCCTACGCGGAGTGGGCTATGTACTCAAAGTCCCATAAACCCACATTGCGAATCGGCTGGCGTCTTGCGCTCTGGTCCACGCTGGTTTCCACGTGCATCACCCTGCTGATATTCGCCACCACCTATGCCCTGATTTCCCGCGCCATACGCGACAATAACCGCAACGTGGCCCTGAACAAGCTGGAACAATACGCCACCATCGAAAAGCGGCACGGGCTGAGCGCCATGCTACGCGCCCTGAATCAGGAAAGCACCGCCAACGAGCGTACCGGCTTTTTCGTGCGCGTGCTGGACGATGAAAACCGCACCCTGCTGCTGACCTTGCCCGAAGGCCTGCGCGACGTGGACCCCAGGCAGCTTGAAGAGCACCGTTTCACGGCCACGCGCCGCTGGGTGGTCCTGAATCCCTCTGAAGACGGCGACACCCTCGAAGCCATGGGCTTGAGCCTGTCCAAGAATTTCCAACTCCAGGTGGGATTCGGCATGGCCGAACGCCGCAGGCTTTTGGGATACGTCAAGTCGATCTTCCCCCTGGTCGCCCTGCCCATGCTCATCCTCGGGCTGGGTGGAGGCGTTTTCACCGCCAACCGCGCCCTGGCGCCCCTACGCGATCTTTCCCGCGTTGTCGCCAAAGTGGAGGCCGGAGGTTTCGACACGCGCGTGCCCATGCCGCCGACCCAGGACGAACTGCACGACCTGGCCACGCAGTTCAACCACATGATCGGCCGTATCGAGGCCCTTGTGGCGGGCATGCGGGGCACTCTGGACAACGTGGCCCACGACCTGCGCACCCCGCTCATGCGTTTGCGGCTTTCCGTGGAATCCGCGCTGCAGCATGAAGGTGATTGCGAGCACCTGCGCGAAGCATTGCTGGATTGCGCCGAGGAAGCCGAGCGTATCAATCGCATGCTCACGACGTTTATGGATATTTCAGAGGCGGAAAGCGGGGCCATGCGTTTGCAGCTGCAACAAGCCGACCTCCGGCCTCTGGTCGAGGAAGCCTGCGAACTCTATCAGATGCTTGCCGAAGAAAAGGAAATACACCTGGAACTGGCTCCCGGAGACGGCGCCATGGCCACCATGGACCCTGACCGCGTGCGCCAGGTCCTGGCCAATCTGTTGGACAACGCCATAAAATACACCCCGCGAAAAGGGCACGTACAGGTGACTGTGGAGCAGCACCCTCAATGGGCGGCATTAAACGTGCTGGACAGCGGCCCCGGGATTGATCCCACGGATCTGCCGCATATTTTCGACCGATTGTACCGGGGCGACAAAAGCCGCTCCCATCGCGGTCTGGGTCTGGGGCTTTCCCTGGTGCGCGCCGTGGTGCAGGCCCATGGCGGTAAAATCGCAGTGCGCAGCGCCCCCGGCCAGGGATCGTGTTTCAGCGTGCAGCTCCCCCGGACGTGACCTCCGCGCCTCCCGGCGCATTGACGCTTCCTGAATCTGTGTTATGAGTGGGAATGGAAAATTCTCAACGGCCCGCTCCCGCGGCTATCGCATGTAACAGCACCAACATGCGCACAACTAACGCCCATCACAAAGTTTTGAATATTCTTAAGCCGTCGGAGGCATTCCTGTTTCAAAGTCAATATGCTCTAACGCCTCTCTGCTGCCGCCCCTTGTTTCCGTTCCATCCGCTCCCCGCCCGCATGATGAATATTGCAACGCTGTAATGCGGCGGCAAGCGCGAGGTAATTGAAACGGCTTACAACATTACCATACGGCGGCACCCGCAACATACACACATAAGGAGGAGTTTTATGTCCCACAACATATCCCGCACAAGAGACGCTTCTTTTCATTCGCGCATCCGCGACCTGCGCCGCTCCACCCCGGCGGCTTGCATCGCTTTAGAAGCCCCATTGCACAAGGAGTCCTTTATGTTGAAAAAATTACAGATGGTAAGCGTTTTGACCCTCACGATCCTGCTTCTGGCCGCCGTGGCCCAGGCCCGGGAGCTTCCCGAACTGGCCGATCTGGCCGCTGAAGCCGGCAAGTCCGTGGTGAACATCAGCACAAGCAAGACGGTTTCCTCTCCGCGCATGCCGCGCGGGTTCCACAACGCCCCCAAGGGGCAAGACAACCCCTTTGGCGATTTTTTCGATCAATTTGAAAAATTCTTCGGGCAACCGCGCCGCGGCCCCCAAAAGCAGCAATCTCTGGGGTCCGGCTTCATCATCTCGGCGGACGGGTTCATCGTGACCAACAACCATGTGGTGGCCGAAGCCGACGAGGTGGAAGTGATCCTCCAGGGCGAGGATACCCCTTACAAAGCGGAAATCATCGGCCGCGACCCTGAAACCGACCTGGCCCTGATCAAAATCGAAACGGACAAGAAGCTGCCCGTGCTGCGTTTCGGCAATTCCGAAAAAGCCCGCGTGGGCGAATGGGTCATGGCCATCGGCAACCCCTTTGGCCTGGACCACACCGTGACCACGGGCATCATCAGCGCCAAGGGGCGCGTGATCGGCGCCGGCCCCTACGATGATTTCATCCAGACCGACGCCTCCATCAATCCAGGCAACTCCGGCGGCCCCTTGCTGAACATGGACGGCGAAGTTGTCGGCATCAACACCGCCATCGTGGCCACGGGCCAGGGTATCGGCTTTGCCGTGCCCAGCAACATCGCCAAGGAAGTCATCCCGCAATTGCGTGACCACCAGAAGGTGCAGCGCGGCTGGCTCGGCGTCTCCATTCAGAATCTGGATGCGAATTCCGCCAAGGCCCTGGGCCTCGACGAATCATCCGGCGCGCTCGTCGCCAACGTCACTGCCGGTGATCCCGCGGACAAGGCCGGAGTGCGCACCGGCGATGTGATCCTCGCCGTGGACGATGAGAAGGTTGAGGACGCCGGCGACCTGACCCGGATCATCGCGCAGCATGAACCCGGCGCCACAATCACCCTGAGCGTTTGGCGCAAAGGCGACACCATGGACCTGCGCGTAAAGCTCGGCGAGCGCGATCTGGACAAGGTATCGGAAATGAGGGGCATGCCCCATGGCGATGGCGAAGGACAACAAGAAGCCGCCTTGGGCCTGACCTTGCGCCCCGTGCTTGAAGACGAGGCCAAGGCCCTGGGCATGCGCAAACCCGAAGGCTTGCTGGTCCTTGACGTCGCCGCCGACAGCGTTGCCGAAAAGGGCGGAATCCGTACCGGCGACGTGCTGCTGGAAGCCAATCAACACGAACTCGGCAGCGTGTCCGACCTGGAAAAGATCATCGACAAGGAAGGCAAGAAAAAAGGCGTCGTCATGCTGCTCGTCACCCGCGACGGCCATAACTTCTTTAAAACTCTGGTGCTCGAATAAAAGAAAAGCTCGTGTGTTGCCCCCGCCCTTGATCGCGCATCATGACACAAAAGGCGGCCCTTTACGGGCCGCCTTTTTCTTCGACGGTACACAGCAAAATAATTCTGAAATGGAGGAGCGCGAGAGAAGAGTCCCTTTCAAGGAATTCTCCTCTCGCACCTTCTTTTCATAACGCTTGTAGCAATACGGCCTCGCCGAAGTATCAGCTCTTATCCGAATTATAATCCACAGCGCCGATCTTCAATTCCTTGGCAAGTTTTTTCGCGTGCTCCACTTGCTCTTCGCTGTAGGCATGCCAGGGAATCTGTTGCTCCAAAAGGGGCAGCAATTTTTCAGCGCTCTCTATCAAGTGTTGGGCTGAGAGATCCAACCCCTTCTTGACCTTTTCAATCTTGTGCGCATCCTTTTTCAACGCTGCGATAAGCTTTTCTCCATGATGATGTTCAGTCATGGCGGTATCTCCTCGACGTATGCGGTGATTGTTTCACACGGCGTCTTTTCCTTTTTCCCCGCAAGGCAAGACGCCCCTCCTCCCACACGGCGCGCCCCGAGCCATCTTCAGGGCGGCTGCCGGAGGGACTATTCCACATTTCACCACACGCCGCAAACACGAACTCTTTTCCGCAATCCTCGTTGTGCCGTTTTTCCGCGGGAAGGCCGTGGCTGCAAGGAGAGCGCGAGAGGGGAACCCCTCTGAAAAGGGGTTCCCCTCTCGCGCCATCTTTTCACAACTCAATAAAATGTCCTAGATCATTTAACGCTTGAAATGATCGCTTAACGGCGGGCAAAGCCCGCCTGCAATCATTTCGCGGCAAAGATTTGCAAGCAAATCTTTGCAGAGCCTTCCAACTTTTTCAAAGTTTCAATGCTCTAGTTCCGGCGTCCAGGGGCCTCCCCTGGTCGTCGTGCGGGCGCGAAAGCTCGCGACTTTATACGTTTTTTCTTTAAGTCCGAAAGCCGTATTCATAAGAAATGTAAAAACACGGCCTAGAGCATCTCACGCTTGAAAAGCGCTAGATGCTCTTATGCATTTCCC
>CAZFCK010000144.1:0-12081 GCA_964517355.1 uncultured Desulfovibrionaceae bacterium
GCATAAGAGCATCTAGCGCTTTTCAAGCGTGAGATGCTCTAGAAACACAGCCTAACGCACCCGCTTCAAGGTCCGCTGAATCAATTCCATGTCATCCGGGTTCCGCTTCGCCTTTCTGGCCTGGTACAGCTCCAGGAAGGAGACGAGCCCCTTGTCGGTCATCACGGCGCCCTGGTTGATCCAGGCATAGAGCTTCACGGGTTTGTCAGCCAGCCTTTCCAGCCCGCCCTGTAGGCTGACGAGGTAGTCCTTCCCGAAGATTCCCGAGCCGTTCACGTCCGCGAGGATGACGTAGCGCTCCTCCTCGATGGCCTTATGCACGGACCCCAGGATGAAATTCTCGTTTTTCTCGAGGGCGGCCTGCAGGGCCAGGTCCAGGGACTCCATGACCTGGAGCTGCTTTTGGGTCGGTGTGATGGCCGTTTCCCAGCCCGGGAGGATGGGCCCCATACCCGTGTAGAGGGCGACGTGCTCAAAACGCAGGATGAGTTCAAGGTCCGGCTCGTGGACTTCCTTGCGGATGGCGGCTTGAAGGTGGTCTATCTCGCTGGGGGCGAGCTTTCGGAAGCCGGCGATCTTGACCAGGATGACGGACTTGCCCTTGTGTTTGAAATAGTCCGCCGTTACCAGGTGCAGGTCGGTGTGGTCCTTGAGGTACGCCTTGATGGACTGTTCGGCGGTCTGCAGGGAACGGACCTCCGGCCGCACTTCCTTGTCGATGAAAAATCCGTCCAGAGAGTGGTTCACCACGGCCACGTTGGAACCCTTGGAAGAAACGTCGTTGGTGCTCACTTCCCGCACCACCAGGCTGACGGGCATCTCCAGCTTTTCCGCCAACTGGTCCTCCAGCCGTTGGACGATGTCGGGATCGACCTTGACCGGCGAGTGGATCAGGGCCATGACGTGCACTTTTCCGTCGTGGATGTTGGTGAGGAGTTTGTCTATGCCGGAGATGGTGTAGCCGGCCAGCTCAACGGTGAGGCGCTTCTTGATTTCATGCTCGGTGATGCGGTCGCGGGTGATGCCGATCAGGGAATGAGCCAGCACGCCGACAATGATCAGAAACCCGATGGCCGTGAGGCCAACCTTGCGGATGATCTTGTCAGGGCTTTTCACGTCCGCGATGCGGTGCATGCCCGCCCTGTAAAAGAGAATTGACGATACCAGCAGGATGGAGATGAAGTTGGTGAAGAAGAGGAGGAACGACCCCATGGCGCCGCTGTAGGCACCGAAGGCCAGGCAGAGGCCGGAGTTGGCCAGGGGCGGCACGATGGCCGTGGCAATGGCCACGCCGGGCAGGGCGGGGCTGATCTTCTCGTCGATCAGGGCGTAGGCGCCGGCCAGCCCGGCCAGCACGGCCACGGCCAGGTCCGCCAGGTTGGGTTTGGTGCGCGAGAGCATTTCCGGTGTGATGGTGAGGTAGGGGTCCACCGAGATCAGCATGGCCCCCACCGCGAAGCCCATGGACAAAGCCAGGGCCATGCCCAGCACCTCGGCCCGGCTGGCGCGGTTCATGAGGTTGGCGTCCTCGCGCACCAGCGCCAGGGAAATGCCGAAGATGGGTGTCATCAGCGGCGCCACCAGCATGGCGCCGATGACCACCGCCGTACTGTTGGTAATGAGTCCGAAGCCTGCGATGAGCGTGGAAACCACCACCATGACATAGAAACGCACCTCGGGCTGGGAGCTTTCGGCGATACTCTCGTAGACCTCCCGGGCGCGTTCCCCGGAGATGTCCAGGCGTAGGGAATCGCTGAACAGTCGCGAAAAATACTGGATGAAGCTCTCGTTCTGCCGGTGCATGTGTCGCAATCTCCTCGGAATCGATTTCAGGCCCCGTGCCGGCGCCAGGCGGCTTCAGCCGTTCACGGACACCTTGAACTGGCCGCACATGGCCACGGCCCCCACGGTATTGTTGTTGTTGTGCGTCGTGGGGTTGCCCTGATAGGTGGCGGGCTTGCCTTCCATTTTCACGAGCAGGCTGGCCATGGCGAACTCTGCCTTGCCCATGATTTTTGCCGAAACTATGCCCATGCCCACGCCGGCCTGGTCGCCGTTGGTGGGCATGAACTTGGTGGATTTGGTGCAGGCGGGCGACCCCGCAACGAAGACTTTTTCCGTGGGCGGATCACCCAGGGGCGGCTCCGCTTCGTTCACGTAGGGAGTGGGCACGGTGCCCACAGGCGTGGGCGTCTTGCAGACGTCTGGAGGCAGGCTGCTCACAGCCCCTCCGGCGATGGTCAGTACTGGAGGCATGACGGTTCACCCCAAATCGATGTGTTCCGCGTTGATGGAAACGTTTTCTTCCGCGTCCAGGCTGGCGTTTTTCGCCTTCTGGGTCAGGCGGCCGCGCACCAGCCAGGTGGCGTGGCCGGCGATGACGTGCTCCATGCCTTGGATGCGGCGGTAGCAGTCCCCCAGGCGCGACATGGCGCGCTCCACGCGCTGGTCCAGCCGCTTGAGGAGCACCCTGGCGCTCGCGGCCATGACCTGCGCCTGACGCGCGGCGAAAGAGAACCGCAGGAAGCGGGCCTCGCCGTCCGCTGCGCCGATGCTGAGCTTACCCGCCTCCAGGCTTGTCTCCGCCCGGGATTCCAGGCGCAGGGTGCGGGCCGAGACTTCGAGCCCGCCGTCCTGGCTTTGCAGGGAGGTTTCCGTCCCCAGCTCATAGCGCCGGGCCCCTTGCCCCGGCCTCTCCAGCACGGCGAGGACATGGTTGCGCCCCCCAGAGGGGGCGAGGCTGAGCAGCGCCAAATCGCCCTGTTCGGGCAGCAGCAGGCAGCTTTCGGCCTTGACGGCGGAGCGGATTTCGCCTTCGTCCGTGGCGAGCGTCAGCAACTGGTCCTGGCGGTCGAGGACGCGGGCGTGGACGAGCCGCAGCTGCTCCCGGCGCAGGGGGCCTTCTCCGCGCTGCTCATGGTCCGGCGTTGCGTGTGGGTCGTTGCGGTGTCGGTTCATGGGAGTCCCTCCGTTGGGGAGTGCGATATTTTGATGGGCCATCCCTGGGCCTTGAGCAGGTCCTCGTCCGTAGGGAGTACGGCGAGGTCTTTGTTGTCGCCGAATTCCCGGAATCCCGTATTGTGCATGTTGGTAAGCTTGAAGTCGGCGCCGCGGAAGCCGGCCCCGGCGGCGTCGGCGTTGGAAAAGTCCGCGTAATGGAGATGCGCGTTGCGGAAGTCGGCATCCTTGATCTCCGCGTTCACCAGTCTGGAGCGTTCCAGCCGGCTGTCGCGGAAACAGGCATTGTTCAGCTTGGCGTTGTCGAAGCAGGCGCAAGGCAGGTCCGCCCCGGTGAAATCGCTTCCTTCGAGGGCGCTGTTGCGGAAGAGCGGATATTTGCCCTTTGCCTGCCGGAAGGATGATTGACCGAGGTTGGAGCCGCTGAAGTTGGCCTTGTCCAGCTCCCTGCCGGAGAAGTCCGCCTGTTGCAGCGAACAGGCGCGGAACATGGCCTGGCGCAGGTCGCATTCCGGGAAATCCTGGTTGTCGGCCGCGCAATTGAGGAAGCGGGCGAGCGCAAGGGAACAGCTTCTGAAGGGAGTGCGCCGCAGGTCGCAGGCCTTGTAGGTGGCGCGGCTGCAGTCGCAGCCAGTGAAGGTGGCGCCTTCGAGCTCGCAGGTCAGAAAGGAGGCCATGTGCAGATGGGCGTTGGTGAAGGTGGCGGCGTCGCACTGGGAATTTTCGAAGACGGCCAGGCGCAGCTTGGCGTTATTCCACAAAACTCCGTTCAGGCGGCAGCCGCGGAAGAGGCTCTCATGGGCCAGCACGTCTTGCATGCGGGCGTTTCGCATGCCGCAGTCCAGGAACTGGGCCCTTTTCAGGCCGGCGCCGCTCATGCCGGCATCCTCCAGGTCGCAACGGCGGAAAACCGCGTTTTCCAGGTTGCAGCCCGCCAGGGAGCCGCCGGCAAAGACCGTGTCCTCGAACACCAGGCCGGAGAGGTCCCTCTGCTCCGGCGGCAGGCGGGAGAAGTCCGCGCCTGCGGCGTCCAGGCCTTTGGCGCCGCCGGCATCGTGGATGTCGCGCAGCAGTTTTTGCAACTCCATGTCCGTGCTTCCTTGCCCCTTGTTTCAGAGGCCGAGCCCTTCCAGGAGGGTCTGTTTGAGGTTTGCCTGGCGCGCGTCCGGCTCATGGACGGCCGCTTTGAAGAAGTCCACGCCATAAAGGTTGCAATGGCGCAGGACGGTGCGGAAGAGCTTCGCTTTGCGCAGGGAGCCGGCCAGCATGTCGCTGTCAGAGAGATCCGTTTCCTGGAGCAGGCATTTGGCCAGGGTGGCGCCGCGCATGCGGCAGCGCTGGATGCTGGCGCGGGAGAGGTCGGCCTTGTTCAGGTCGGCGTTGTCCAACCATGCTTGATCGAAACAGGCTTGGCGCAACGATGCGCCGGGCCAGCAGCAGGAGCGCAGGTCGGCGTTGTCGAAGCGCGCGTTGTCCAGGCGGGTTTCGGCGTCGCCCCTTGCGCTGACGAGGGAGGCGCGCCGGAAGTCCGCTGCCGTTCCCTGCACGCCCTGGAGTCGCAATTCCCGGGCCTTGGCCTTGGCGAAGCAGGCGCCTTCGATGATGGAGCCGCGGAGTTCGGCCTCGTTGAGGTTTGCGGCGAGAAAGTTCGCCCCGCCCAGGTGGCAACTGAAAAAGGAGACCTGGGGGGCGCTGCACATATAGAAGATGGCGCCCTTGAGGCCGCAGTCTTCGAACACGGCGCTCTCGAGGTGGGCGTGCCTGATCTGCGCGTTGTCAAAGTCGCACTGGTGAAACTGGGCCTGATGCATCCGCAGGTGCGCGGCGAAGATGTCGGACGCCTTGAGCCCCCGGGCCACCACGCGGAGCATGCTGGCGCGCCGGAGGCTGGCATGGCGCAGGTCCGCGCCCGAGAGCTGGGCTTCGTCCAGGATCGCCTTGTCCAGCATGGCGCGCTGCAGGTTGCACCGTTCAAGGTTCGCACCGCGCAGGTTTGCGCGCTGGAAATCGCAGTCGGAAAAATCCCGGCCCGAGAGATCCATGCCGGAGAAATCCGCGAGGGAGAAATCCCCCCCTTGCAGGGGAGCGCCAGCTTCCAGCAGCGCCGCCAGGCCTTCGCGGGTGATGGGCTCGCCGGGCTTGCGGGGCGGTTCCGGGGCGGCCGTGGGCTCGGGCGGTTTCCGGTCTGGCTTGCTCGAAATTTTGGGAACGGAGCCGGCCTTCTGCCCGAGACCGGCAACGGCGCCGGCTGCCGCGTCCAGCTCCGCCAGGGCCTGCCGGAGTTCGGCGGTGTCGTGTCCGGCCGCGTCGAGCTGCGTCAGGGCATTGCTGATGACGGCGTCCACGGGGGTGTCGCCGCCTGGCAGGGGCTCGGAGAATTCGTCAATGAACTCAGGCGAAAGGCCCATCTGGCGCAGTTGCCCCTCCACCGTGTCGCTAAAGAGCCGCCGGACCAGGTCCATGCGCTGCAGTGTGGTCATGCCGTCCAGGGTGGCGGGGTCCTGGCCCAGGGACTTCAGGTATTGTCTGAGTTCGTCCGCCTCGTCCTGTTCTGCCGCGAAGCCGGGCTCGGGGGCCTCTTCCGCCAAGGCCCGCTCAATCTCTTCCTTGGACCAGCCCTGCGACGCCAGGTGCTCCCGGGTGTCGGCCTCGAAGGTGGCCAGGGCCTTGCCTATCTCGCCCAGCGCCGCAGGGGGAGGCGCAGGAGGGGGGGCGGGCTCCGGGGAGGCGGATTCGACCACAGCCTTTGCGGGAGCGGCGTCGTCTGGCGCGGGAGGGGGAGGGGCGGGCTTGAAGGCCGCAGCTTTCTCCCGCAGCTGCTTCTCGAAAAGCCCCGCGTACTGCGATGCGGGGAGAGGCGCCTTGTCCAGGTCTTCCCAGGCGGCGTGGAAACTCTCGATGTCCGAGGCTTCGTCGTCCCGGCTCAAAAATCCCGCGCGAAAGAGCAGCACGCCGCAATCCTGCTCAGGCAGCAGCCAGAGCGTCTCGGCAACGGTGGGAAGCTCCTGATAGGGGCCGGCCGCGTCTGGCTCCCGGCGTCTGCAGAACAGGCGGCAGCGTTTGCCCGGCAGGGTGCTGTCGATGCGCGCCCGCAGGGGATGCATGTTCTCGATGCGAAGCTTTTCGTCGCCACGCAGGTAGCCCGAAAATCGTTGGTCGGGGGGGGCTATGCAGTAGTATTCCGGGTCGGTGCCTTCCGGGAAGTAGGGCCAGCGGTTACGCAGCCAGGCGTCATCGAAGTTTCCTAGATACTGCGCGCGTTGCGGCCAGTCGGGCGGCAGCGCGTTGAAACCGGCCGGAGGCGGGGCGTCTTTCGGCGAGGCGATCAGGCCGTGGGGCCACTCCACGTTGGGCAGGGCGTCGTGCTCGCAACTGTTATGCCCTTTGCCGAAGGGGTTTTGTCCGAACCCGGGGCCGCCGAAAGCGTGGGCATAATCCAGCGGCATGCGCGTGAAGGACTCTGGCTTTTTGCCGCCGCGATCACTCCAGGAACGGTCGCCGAAGACCATGAGGCTCTTGTCGAGCTGGTCCACGATTACCCGCACGTGGCTGGCGGCCACGGGCAGATGCTCGTGGCAGGCGCCGTAGACCAGGAACTCCGAGCGGGGTTTGGGAAAGCCGGACTCCAGGGGCATGTCGCCGCCCAGCGCCTTGGCCACGGCCGGCCAGATATTCCTGGCCGGGAGCAGTTGCCCGCGCTCCTCCTGCAGCGAGAAGAGGCAAAACACGGCAACGCCGTGGCGCGCCGGCTCGTTGTCTTCCTGCAGCGTGCAGAGCAGGGCCATGGACTCGGGGAGGAAGAGTGCGGGGGGCATGGCGGATACCTAGCCGATGTCCACGATCTGGCCGTTGATCCGCACGTTGGCGGCGGTGTGGGTAATGCCCGAGGAATTGGTGACGAAAGTGCTGCCTCCCACGCTAAAATCGACGCTTTCCGGGGATATCTTGCAGGAACTCTCGCCGCTTTGCACCGTGACGCTCTGTGGAGCCTTGAGTTCCGCGGTGGTTTCGGCCAGGGAGAGCTGGGTGTTCTTGGTCGCTCCTATCCATAGATCCAGGCTGGCGGCGCCTATGGACAAGCCGTTTTGCGCGGGAAACAAGCTGGCCTTCATGGAGCTCCCGGTAAGTTGGAGGCTGGTATAGTTTGTGGCGTCAATATTGCTGGTGATGGACAGTCCGGTGGCCTTCATCTCCATCTCGCAAAAGCCGTCCGGTGAACTGAAGGAGCCACGCTTGAGGGTAATGGACTCCCCCCTGCTGGCTATTTGTATGAAGGCCTTCTCGCCGGCGGCCTCGTTGCCCACGGTGCTGATGTTGACTTTGGCTGCGGCAAGGTTGGGGGCGGTGAGGGGGTTGTTGGCCTGGATTTCTACGCCCGACTCGCTACATTTGATCATGCCGCCGATGAGGTTCTCCTCTTCCACGAGTTTCTGGGCGTTCTTGAACACGGTTGTAAGCAGCTTGTTGGCCTTCACGGCCACTGCGGCGGGCAGCAGGCAGCCGGTGGTGGTCGCCACGGAATTGCTGATGAGGTTGTTGTCAAGGCCGAGCTGGCCGGCCTCACCGAGTTTGTAGCTGCCATATCCCTCAGCCAGGCTGATGGCCGTGCCCCCGAGAGCGGCGAGGGCTACGAGTTTGGTGATCTTGCTGGAAACCTGTTCCAGTGAATCCTTGACCTCGGTGGCTGTGCCGCCGAACAGACTGGCTTCCTTCTGCCCCAGAGAGGAGGTGGAGTCCTTGGCTTCGTAAGAGCTGGCGTCGCCGAACTCGAAGAAATCCACGTCGCTGTATTCAACGCTCATAGGCAGCAGGTAGCTCCCAAGCATGGAAGAAGACCAGTCCGAGGGCTTAACGTCCGGCACTTTGTCGTAGACCAAGGATTTCCGCTTGGCCTTGGAGACGTTTATCTCGTAGCTGTAGCTGGGGCCGAAGCCCATGTCGAATTTCGGACCAAGGCCCATTTCCATGCTCGTGCCCACGAAGGCCTCGATTTTGTTGCCAAGGGTCAGGGAGTCGTCGTTGCCGAAGGTGATCTCGTACTTGCTGCCGGCCCTGAACTCGCCGAATCCCTCCTCCTCGGTGTCGTGCTTCTCAGCGGTCTTTTTTTCGCTGGAGCCCACGGCGGTATACGTATGTCCGGGGGCGTCGGAGATAAGTATCTCCTGCTTGGACATGGTCTGGATGGTGTTGAGATAGGGGTGCTTGCTGGTGACCGGGGAGGGGGTCTCGCTGTTGTGCACCGCCCCCGCTATGACCGGGCGGTCCGGGTCGCCGTCGATGAAGGCCACGAGAACTTCCGAGCCCTTGAGCAGGGGGAAGTGGAAGGTGACGTTTTTTCCGGCATAGGGGTGCATGAGCCGCAAGGGGCATGAGGCCTTGCCGTCCTTGCGGCCGCTCTGGTCGAAGGGCATGATCACGGTATAGCGGCCCTTGTCGTCGAGATAGGCCCTGCCGTCCGAGCCGCTGCCGTCCACCACCGCCGAGATGATGCCGTGAAAGCGGCTTTTTTTTGTCAGCCGCTCTGGCCGGAACTGCAGCAGATCGTCCTGGCAGATAAACGTGTTGGCGTATTCCGGTTCGGACTCGCGGCTCTTGTCCACGTTGAGCCCCAGCGTCCCGCGCAGATGCCCCATCTGATGGCCGGAATGCTGTACCTCGGTTATGAGGTAGTCCCTGTCGTATTCCTCCATGGGGTGGTCCTGCAGGGTGAAGGTGTGCCCCGGCCTGAATTCCATGACCGAGCTTGCCCCATTGTAGAGGAGTTGGCGGCAAAGCTGTTCTTCCGCGCGAATCTGGGCCAGCTTCTGGGCCTCCGCGACAGTGCGCGGGTATTCTCCGTAGAAGTAGAGCGTTCCCTGGGCGTTGTCGTCCTCGATGTCGTGGGTCCCCTCTATAATGATGTTGGCGTGCTCGTAGTTGTAGTCCCGCACGATAACGCTTTTGGGAATGATGTGCTGCCGCTCGTGGAAGCTGTGCACGACTTCCGTTCCCGTCGCGGCGTCGGGCGACCATGGCTGGCCGTAGGAGACGCCGTCTTTGAGGGCGTCGGGGTGGACGCTATTGTGGTCGGTTATGACCATCTTCTCGCCGTTTGGCGTCTCCTGGAAGAAATAGTAGACGCCGCTGTGCTCCATGCGCTGCGAGATGAAGTTGAAAGGGGACTCGTTGAACATGCAGACGTAGTCGTGGGGGGCTGTATCCGTGTTCGCGATGGCTATTTGATAGTCCAGGGGGGTCATTTCCGAATCTGTAAAGACATCCTGCAGTATCTGCGACAATGTCTTGTTCAGGAAAATGACGTTGGAATGTGTCTTTGTCATCCTGCAGGGCTTGGGCCGCAAAGTCGCCTTGTAGAGAAAGTGGTCGAATTTGTACTGTAGGAATTCGAACTGCTCCACAATGCCGTAGATGCTGCGCGTCGCTTTCTCCCCCCCTGGAGGGAACATGGAGAAGACCGCTTCGTGATTCACGATATCCTTGAAATGGACAGTGGTCGCATTGGAAGCTGGTGCGCCGCCATGTCCCTTTGCGGAAGTGGAGGCCGAGATCCTTTGACTGGAAAGAAGGACGATGGTGAACGTGTACAACGAGGAAACGCGCTCTATGCCCTTGAAGTTGGCAACAGTGAATATACTCTTGTCGATTCCGGGAATGACGAACTCGTAACGCTTCGTATGGTTCATCATGGCTCCTGCTATTGAATGTACATGGTAATGAAAGCCTTACGGCCCAATTTATTCCTATCATACAAGCATGGCATTGGGAATCATGTTTTTTTTGGCGGGATAGCGCCTTGCCCCTCAATGCCGCTGGTGGCGAGTATAGCCGGCCAGGCAGGCCGCCTCCCTTAACGCTGCTTCGCAAAGCTCAGGTTCATTCTGGTTGTATTGGGACTTGTGTTTGTATGTGTTGGAGCCCAACTTTTTCATTGGGTGGGTTGTTTTGCGCTGTCGCGTGTCGTTTTATTGTTATTCTTATGTTTCCTTTTGTCTTGTCGTGTTGTTTTCGGTGGGGCAAAGTACATTTAACCTGGCATGAATGACGGCGAGTTCCCAAAAAGGGCGTTTGATGAAAAGCCTTGTTTTCCTGCGGCTGCATCATGTTGGCGCGCTGCCACCTGCGAGATTCAATATATTGAAATAATAACCTAAATAGAACAGATGCGCCGAATGGTCAGCCTCCGCGGCTCTCCCGTCCGCGCGATGTCATGGGAAAGGCGTATAAAATGTTGCTCAAATTCTATGGCACAGGTATAGGATCTTTGTAGTATAGTCTTCGTTTTTCCATTGAGGCCCGGGGCCATCCGGTGAAACCACCAAGATTGTATACTGTTGTGGTCACCTTGATGATGGCGCTATGGTTGGGCGGGGCTGCGCTGGCGGCGGACAAACCCAACATTCTCCTTATCGTGTCCGACGACCATGGCTATGGCGACATTGGGGTATATGGAGGCGGTGAGGGACGGGGCATGCCCACGCCCAACTTGGACCGCATGGCTGACGAAGGCATGACCATGTTTTCCTTCTACGCGCAGCCCAGCTGCACGCCCGGCCGCGCGGCGATGCAGACCGGCCGCATCCCCAACCGCAGCGGCATGACCACCGTGGCGTTTCAGGGGCAGGGCGGCGGCCTGCCCGAGGCCGAGTGGACTCTGGCCTCGGTGTTGAAACAGGCCGGCTATCAGACGTACTTCACCGGTAAATGGCATCTGGGCGAAGCGGACTACGCGCTGCCGAACGCCCAGGGCTACGACGAAATGAAGTATTGCTTTCTCTATCATTTGAACGCCTACACATACGGTGACCCCAAGTGGTTTCCGGACATGGACCCCAAGCTGCGCGAGATGTTCCAGAAGGTGACCAAGGGGGCGCTCTCTGGCAAGGCCGGCGAGGAAGCCAAAGAAGATTTCAAAGTTACTGGCGAGTACGTGGACACCCCGGACAAAGGCGTGGTCGGCATCCCCTTCCTGGACAAGTACGTGGAACAGGCCGCCCTGGAGTATCTTGAGAAGGCGGCCAAGTCCGACAAGCCCTTCTTCATCTACGTGAACTTTATGAAGGTGCATCAACCGAACCTGCCCGCCCCTGAGTTCGAGCACAAGTCCATGTCCAAGACCAAGTACGCCGACTCCGTCGTCGAGCTCGACACCAGGGTCGGCCGCGTCATGGACAAGCTGCGCGAGCTGGGCCTGGATAAGAACACCCTCGTTTTCTACACCACGGACAACGGCGCCTGGCAAGACGTGTATCCTGACGCCGGCTACACCCCCTTCCGCGGCACCAAGGGCACGGACCGCGAGGGCGGCAACCGCGTTCCCGCCATCGCCGTGTGGCCAGGCAAGATCAAACCCGGCTCCCGTAACCACGACATTCTCGGTGGATTGGACCTTATGGCGACCTTCGCATCCGTGGCCGATCTCCAGTTGCCTGAGAAGGATCGCAAGGGTGAACCGATCATCTTCGACAGCTACGACATGACTCCTTCGTTGACGGGGCAAGGCAAATGCGCCCGTAACGAGTGGTTCTACTTCACCGAAAACGAGCTTTCTCCCGGCGCGGCGCGCGTCGGCAACTACAAGGCCGTGTTCAATTTGCGCGGCGACGATGGGCAGGCCACCGGCGGTCTGGCCGTGGACACCAACCTCGGCTGGAAGGGGCCGGACAAATATGTCGCCACCGTGCCCCAGATCTTCGATCTCTGGCAGGACCCGCAGGAGCGCTACGACATCTTCATGAACAACTACACGGAGCGCACCTGGACGCTCGTGACTTTCAATCAGGCCATCGCCGACCTCATGAAGACGTATGTCGAATATCCTCCGCGCAAGCTTCAGAGCGAGGTCTACACCGGCCCTCTCACCATCACGAGATACCAGCACTTTGAATTCGCTCGCAAAGAGCTCAAGGAGCAGGGCGTCAGTTTGCCGATGCCCTCCGGCAACTAGCCTTTACCGCTTGAAATGATTTGCAAGCAAATCTTTGCAGAGCTTTTCAACTTAAAGTTTGCATGCGCGACTTTTTGAGCGGAGCGTACATCATAACATTGTATATTTGTTGAAGAAGAAAGAATCAAATTGTCCGTTTTCCGGCGTCCAGGGGCCTCCCCTGGTCGTCGTGCGGGCGC
>CAZFCK010000145.1:0-11958 GCA_964517355.1 uncultured Desulfovibrionaceae bacterium
GGGTTTCCCCTCTCGCATTTTCTTTTCGAAACGAATTTAGAAACACAGCCTAAAACAATTGGAAATTGTTTCAGGGAAGAGTCTTGCTTCAAGACGAAAATGCGCTAATCCGGGCTTAGTGGTTTCTTTGGCGCAAGAGGAACAGGACGCCGCGGACTGTGACGAGGGCCTCCTTATCGCCGGGAAACTGCAATGCAGCGCCGAACGCGCGTTCTTGCCAGGAGCGCTCCAACCTGAAGATGGATGCCGCAAGGGGCTGGCCCGGGCCAATCATTTCCAGGCATTTTTTGAAAAGACGCAGCCGCAGGGCCTTCGGACTGCGGCTGAGTACGGGATGGGGTAGAAAAAGGGCGCCGTTGTCGCGCCGCTCCAACTCCGAGAGCATGTGCTCCATTGTCGCTTCCCAATACGCGGCGTCATATTGAGCCTGACGCCACAAACCTGCAACAGCGTCCAGATACGCGGGGTTTTCCTGGAGCAGAAGGGGCAAAACACTATGCCGCACGCGATTGCGCAGGAAAACCGTATCCTGATTGCTCGCGTCCTCACGCCAGGAAAATCCGAGCGCGGTCACAAATTTTTCTAGAACGCTCTTCGGCGTCAGCAGCAGGGGGCGCAGAACACCCTGTTCGGGCGCAACGCCGCGCATCCCCCCCAGTGCCGGCCATCCCGCGCCGCGCAGTTGCCGCATGAGCTGATCCTCGGCCAGGTCGTTCAATTGATGCCCCGTGGCGATGTGGGAGCAGTCCCGCTCGCTACGCATTCGGGCGTACAGCTTCTGTCTTGCCAGGCGTCCGGCTTCTTCGAGCCCCATTTTCCACTCCCGCGCAAGGGCGGGCACATCCATCCTTTCGTTGTGGCAGGCCACACCCAGCCGCGCGCATAATTGCGCGGAGAAGTGCGCGTCTTTCGCGGATTCCGGGCGGATGCCGTGATCGCAATGCACAGCCAGCAAGCGGCACTGCATGCGGGGCGCGAGGCAATGCAACACCAGGAGCAGGGCGGTGGAATCCACGCCCCCGGACAAGGCCACGGCCAGATGCGCCCCTTGAAGCCGCATGTCGAGTTCGTTGTGGATGAAGCGTTCGACTCCGAGGCAGAAATGGGCCCAGCGCGGCGGGAGGTCTTGCAGGCGGAGCACAGGCTCGGTCATAACAGCCCCATTGGGCGATTTAGAGCATTTTGAATTCAAGATGGGTTAGTTTGGGGCTCCGCCCCAAACCCCGCCAAGGGGAACGCCCCCTGGACCCGCGAATATCATGTATGGAAATGTAAATATGACGAAAAGTTGTAAACGATATAACGCTTTGGAGATTCTGAAGAAATTCTTTAAATGCCCTAGACCGGAATGTCCAGCTCCTTGAGCAGAGAGTCCAGCCAGTCGATCATGTGCTCGCGCAGGCGCGGACCGGCATACGCGATGCAGGAACAGCGGATGCGGTTGCGCGCGCGCACCAGCAGTTCAAGCTTCAGCCAGTCCGGGCCGAGTTCCAGGGCCAGGCAATGCGGGCCGCAGTCCGTGTGCTCGCGCTGTTCCTGGTTCAAAAGCTCTTGCGGGGCGGGCAACCAATAGAGATCGTCAAGGGATGCGGTCAAACCACGTTCGCTCAGAGCGGATTTGATGCGCTCCATATGCTCGGGGTAAATGTCTTCAATAACGTATAAGCGCATGTCAGCATAGATCCTGGGTGTCGTTGGAAGGGTCGTCGGCCAGAGGAGAAGGTTCGAGGGAAGGATTTTTCCTTGATATGTGGGCCTCTGGGTGTTCCGGGTCGTTGTCCAGGTTGAACATGCGGCGCGTGATGTCTATGAACCGTTGGGACGGTTCTTCTTCAGCGGAGCGCCGCTTTAAAAAGGATATGGGTTCGTGCAGCATTTTACGCACCAGTGAATGGACCAGGACTTCAAGAGCTTCGCGGATTTCCGGATCATGCTCCGCGCCAAGGCGTTTGAGAGTCTTTGCCAGTTCCTTGTGGGCCACAGCATCGCCCTTGGTGAGCAGATCCACGATGGTGGGTTGCAGTTCCAGGGACTTGAGCCAGCGCTGAAATTCATCCGCCTCGCATTCCACAATGGCCCGCGCGCGGTCCGCCTCTTCCTTGCGCTGGCTCAGATTTTCCTCCACCACCTCTTTGAGATCGTCGATATCGTAGAGATAGACGTTGTCCAGGTTGTTCACGTCCGGGTCGATGTCGCGGGGCACGGCGATATCAATGAAAAACATGGGGCGGTTTTTCCGTTTTTTCAACACGCCCTTGATGTCTCTGGCCTTGATCACAGCCGTGGGGGAGCCTGTGGAGCTGATGATGATATCCACCTCGGCCAGATGGTTGAAAAGGGAATCGAAGGGGATGGGGCTGCCTTTGAACTGGGTGGCCAGGTCCACGGCGCGCTCGTAGGTGCGGTTGGCCACGACGATATGCTGGATGCCGGCGGCGAGCAGATGCAGGGCCGCCAGTTCCGCCATTTCGCCGGCGCCGATGAGCATGGCCTTGTAGTGCTTCATGTCGCCGAAAATGCGTTTGGCAAGTTCCACGGCGGCATAGGAAATGGAGACCGCGCTGGAACCTATCTGGGTCTCGGTGCGCACGCGCTTGGCCACTGAAAAAGCTTTGTGCAGCAAGCGGTTGAGGATGACTCCGGTGGAGTTGTGGATGACGGCCCGTCCATAGGCCTTTTTCAATTGCCCCAGGATCTGAGGCTCGCCGAGCACCATGGAATCCAGGCTGCAGGCCACGCGGAAAAGATGCCTCACGGCGTCTAGGCCCTCGTGGACATAGAGATAGGGGCGCAATTCTTCAGGCGTTGCGCCGCGAAAGCGCGCCCACTGCGCCAAGGCCTGTTCCCTGGCTTCCGCGCCTTTGCCCACAACGAGCATCTCAACGCGGTTGCATGTGGAAAGGACCATTGTTTCATTTATGCGGTCCGCGGGCGGGAAAGGCGCGTTTTCGGCCTTTTCGCATTCGGCCAGGGCGAATTTTTCCCGGATTTCGACGCTCGCGGTCCTGTGGTTGAGTCCGAGCAGATAGATGTTTTTATGCATAACTTACTGCTGAAAGCTGTGGTGCGTGGGAAGAAAAAGGTTCACCCCCATCAGGGAGACCACTGTGAAAATAAAGAGCCACATCGCCATTTTCGCGGGTTTGCGGCCGCGCCAGCCGAGCATGAGCCGCTGATGGAAAAGCACGGCGAAAAACAGCCAGATGAAAATGGAGACGACTTCCTTTGGGTCCCAGGAAAGAACACGCCCCCATGTGAACCTGGCCCAGATAAACCCCGAAAGCATGCCCAGAGTGAACAGGGGAAAACCGAAGAGCACGGCCCAATGGTTGACCTGATCGAACACCGCGAGCGCGGGCAGGTCCTTGTTGAATCCCGTGAGCTTCTCTTTGGTTTTGATTTTGCGGTTCAGGTGCAGAAAAATGATGCCCGCGCCAAAGGCCATGCCCAGAAGCGCCAGGGAAAAAAAGAGCGAACCGATATGCAGACCGAAAAAAAGGCCGGAAAGCGATTCGGGCATCACCGCCTGCTTGTGCTGCAGCGTCAGGGAAAAGACAAAGAGCAGCAAGGCCAGGGGCGAAGCGATGAGCGCGAGGAAATGCAGCTTAAGCCGCCACCATACGAGAAAGAAGATGGCCAGAAAACTCCAGGAAAGGAACTTGACGTAAAAACCTCTGGGCAGGGTCTGAAAGGATTGGCCCGCGATGTCCAGGGCAAGGGAAACGCTGTGCAGGCCGAAGCCGATGATGGCGCACCAGGAGGCGGCGCGTTTCAGGGCGTCCTTGCGGCTCAACGCGCCAGCGAAAAAAAGGAGCGTGCCGAAAAGATACAGGGCGGCGACGCACAGTCGCAACAGCTCAAGAGAGCTCATGAAGCACCTCGTCTATGGTCTGGTGCAATTCCGGGGGCAAAATTTCCAACAATACCATGCGGGCGCGCACCATGTCTTTGGCCTGAAGCGCGTCAATCAGGGGCGATTCCACCAGGGTATGAAACAGGTCCGTATTCTCGGGCGTTGGCCTGCCAAGGTCAAGCACAAGGGGCCGTAAACGCCCCATCAATGTTACAATGGGTTTGTAGCGCAAACCGAGATATTCCTGCAAGTCTTGCTTGATGCGCCGCGCCAGGGCCGGACTGTGTCCGGAGGTGGACACGGCCACGCGCAAGTCGCCGCAGCAGGTTTGAGCGGGCACGATGAAGTCGCCTTCATCCGGCGCGTCCACGACGTTGCACAAAATCCCCCGTTCGCGGCACAGGCGGCCGATGCGTGCGTTGGTTTCCCTGTGGGGCGTGGCGGCCACGGCTAAAAACAACCCGTCGAGGTCGGACTCTTCGAAATACCGTTGTTCAAAGCGCAATGCGGGGTGTTTGAGCAGTTCGCGCAGCCGCGCATCCGGGGGCGACGGGTCGATGATCAGCAGCTCTTCAGGAGCGGCTTCGAGCAGCGTGCCGATCTTGCGGCGTCCCACTCCGCCAGCGCCGGCAACCATGCAGCGTTTTCGCTCCATCCGAACGTACAAGGGATAAAATGTCATACCACCACCGTAGCAGACCGGAGCGGAGCTGTAAAAGAGGAATTGTACGGCTATCTTGCAGGGGTAAAGGCAATAGGCTAGGTTGAAACCGTTTCCATGGGCTGCGTAACGCCTTCACGAGTTGCAACGAGGCCGCTGGGTTTGCCTGGAGAGGTTCCACATGTCGCGATATCTTGTGCTGCAACTGGCCCGTTTCGGCGATTTGCTGCAAACAAAACGTTTGCTGCTTTCTCTCGCCGCGCAGGGAGAAACGCATCTGTGCGTGGACCGGTCCCTGGTCGCGTTGGCGCGTCTGCTGTTCCCCCGGGTGCGGGTACACGGTCTCGCCGCTCACGGGGGCGGCGATATTCAGGATGTTTTCACAACCTGCCGCGACACCTTGCGCGAATTGGGGACAATGAAATGGAGCGCGGTGTACAATCTGAACTGGTCCGGTTTGAATTTGGCGCTCTCCACCTTTTTTCCCTCGGAGATCGTGTGCGGACATCGCCTTGAAGCCGGGCAGCCCTTGCGCGATCAATGGACCGCCCTGGGCTTCCGCTGGACCAAACGCCGTCAGGGCAGCCCGCTGAATCTTGTTGATTTTTGGGGACTTTTGGCGCCGTATCCAGTGTCCGGCCCTGAGGTGAATCCTTCCGCCGCCGCAAAAGGCGAAGGGCTCGGCATTGTGCTCGCTGGGCGGCATGCCCGGCGCTCCCTGCCCATGGATGTCCTGGTTCCCCTGGCGCACGCCGTCATGCACGGCATCGCTGGCCGGCGGGCGGTGCTCCTGGGCAGCCGGGACGAACGGGGGGCGGCGAAGGAGTTTCTGAGCCATGCGCCCCCCGCGTTGCGCGCCATTTGCCATGATTATTGCGGCCGCACGGATTGGCAAGGGCTTGCGGACGTGGTGCGGGGGCTTGACCTGCTGCTCACGCCCGACACCGGCACCATGCATCTGGCCGCCCATCTGGGCACGCCTGTACTGGCCTCTTTTCTTTCGTCGGCCTGGGCGTGGGAGACGGGCCCCTATGGAGAGGGGCATACGGTATTGCAGGCCGTCACGGAATGCGCGCCGTGCGTTGAAAGCCGTCCTTGCCATAACGAGCTGGCGTGTCTGGAAGCTTTTCGCGGCCGGGAGACTTTGCGAGCGCTCAGCAAAGGACTTGACTTTTCCGGTACCCTGCCACAGGGGTTGTTGGCCCTGAAAACGGGCTTCGATGACCTGGGGGTGACATTCGCCCCATCGCGGGGGCAAGATCCCCACACCGCGTACCGGCAGGCGCAACGGGACATTTTGCGTGAATACCGGCTGGGCGCCGCGCCCCTTCCCGGAGCGCAGAATGGAGCCCAGGTTCTGTACCAGGAGCGCGACTGGATGCTCGATCATGCACAACACCACGCGCCGCACCACTGCGCCGGTGCGTGTCAGGAGGAAATTGTCCCATGAACGCGGCCTTGCGTGTGCTGATCATTCTGCCCATGTACGGCGGATCATTACCTGTGGGGCGCTATTGCGCCACCGCTCTGGAAAAGATGGGGCACGTCGTCGAGATTTTCGAAGCCCCAGCCTTTCATACGGCCTTTACCGCGCTCAAGGAGTTGCGCGTGGGCAACGACCGCCTTGAATATCTGGAGAACAGTTTTCTGCAGGTGGTCTCGCAAGCCATTTTGGCCAAAGTGGAGCACTTTTCTCCGGATTTGGTGCTGGCTCTGGCACAGGCGCCTCTTTCGCGCCAGGCGTTGCATCGACTGCGCCGGGAAGGTGTGCCCACGGCAATGTGGTTTGTGGAGGATTTTCGCCTGTTCACCTACTGGCGCTCCTTTGCGCCGTATTACGATATCTTCGCAGTGATTCAGAAGGAGCCCTTTTTCTCGGAACTCGAAGCGGTGGGGCAGTCCAACACGCTGTATTTGCCCATGGCCGCCGATCCTGAGTTCCATCGCCCCCTGGAGCTATCTCCCAGGGAACAGCATTGTTACGGGTCGGACGTTTCGTTTGTCGGCGCGGGCTACCCCAACAGGCGGCGCGCGTTCCGGCAACTGATGCATCTGGATTTCAAGATCTGGGGCAGCGACTGGGAAGGCGAAACGGTTTTGCGCGGGCTGCTGCAACGGGACGGCGAGCGTATCGCCCCTGATGCCTGCGTGCGGATCTTCAACGCCGCCAAGGTGAATTTGAACCTGCACTCCAGCGTGCAGGCTGGTGACACGGTGGTTCGCGGCGATTTCGTGAATCCGCGCACCTTTGAGCTGGCGTCATGCGGCGCGTTTCAACTGGTGGACCGCCGGGAACTGCTCCCGGAGCTGTTTGCTGCGGATGAACTGGCCACGTTCGAAGATATGGACACGCTCACGGCGGGCATACGCCATTATCTGGAGAATCCGGACGAGCGTCGGGAAATGGCCAACCGCGCCCGCGCCCGCGTCCTGGCGGAGCACACCTACGAGCACCGCATGCGAACGCTGTTGGATTTCGCCGCAACGCGCCTGCCCGGCTGGCCCAGAAAGCGTGTTGTGGAAACCGCGGCTTCTGTGGTGCCGCAGGATGTGCGCGCAGAGCTGGACGCCTTGCTCGTGCGGTGCAAACTGCCGGCCGATGCGGCGTTCGACGACGTGGTCTGGACACTGCGGGGGCAGGAAGGGGCGTTGACGGAACTGGAAACCGCGCTCCTGTTTTTGGATGAATGGCGCAAACAATACGGCAAATAGCCCCGTCCGGGGCAGAGATATTATTTCAATTTCATTTCAGACAAACCGCGAAATACAAAGTCTTTCAGAAATCGAATGAAGAAAGGGAGAGCGCGGGAGAGGAAACCCTTTGAAAAGGGTTTCCTCTCCCGCGCCTTCTTTTTATGGCGAATCTAGAGCATCTCACGCTTGAAAAGCGCTAGATGCTCTTATGCATTTCCCTGGAACAATTGGAAATTGTTTCAGGGGAGAGCCTTGTTTCAAGGCGAAAATGCGCTAGAAATACGGCCTAACTCATTTTCAATAAATTTTGCGTTATCCGCAGGAGCCGTCACAAGTTTCGCACGTCCCACCGTCGCCTAGTTCGAGGGCGGAGTTGATGACGAAGCCCATGTATCCCACATCGATGGTCATATCTTTGGCTTGTGCGGCCAGAGATTGTTCCATGCAAAACTTGTAGCCCTTATCTTCGAACAAGGTATCGTTTTCTCTTGCGTTGTCGAGGGCGAGGGTCAGACGCAGTCCCGCGCAGCCGCCTGAAGCGAGGTAGATACGGATGGTGCCGACATCTTGATTATTGAAGTAATTATCCAGTTCTTTTTTGGCATTGTCTGTCATTTCAAGCATGGGGTCCTCCATTATTTTGTGCCCAGTTGTTTGTAAGAACCGAAAAACACATTGTCAATGATCACGTTGCGCAAGGGAGAGGGGCGAAATGCTTTGCGAGGTGTTGCGCGAGGCTGGGGGAAGGATCAAAATCGAGGTGTTAACGATGAGTTACGGATCAGGATGCAATGTAATGGATACCGGCGAAAGGAGCCCAAGGGAAAATATTGATCAGCGGTTTTCTCCCTGGGCCCCGTAACTATGGGCGAACGCGATGCTTGGCGCAGCGCGGATCAGTAGAAATCGAAGTCGTCCTCTTTCATGCTGATGAAGATGTTTTTTGTTTGGGAATAATGATCCAGCATGTCCTTGTGGCTTTCGCGCCCCAGGCCGGATTTTTTATAGCCGCCGAAAGGAGCATGGGCGGGGAGTATGTTGTAGGTGTTGACCCACATGCGCCCTGTCTGCACGCCGCGGGCCACCCGGATGGCCCGGTTTATGTCGCGCGTCCAGACCGCGCCGCACAAGCCGTATTGATTGTCGTTGGCCATGGCTATGGCTTCTTCTTCATCTTCGAACTTAATGCAGCAGGCCACGGGGCCGAAAATCTCTTCGCGTGCGACGAGCATGGAATTGGTGACGTTGGCGAGGAGGGTCGGTTGGATAAAGGTTCCCTTGGAAAACGGGGCTTCGGTGATGCGCTTCCCGCCAAAGGCCACTTGTGCGCCTTCGGCGCGCCCCACTTCGAGATAGGCGAGAATCTTTTGCAACTGGCGTTCGTTGACCAGTGCTCCCATTTGCGTATCCTGCTCCCAGGGCATGCCGACTTTAACCTTACTGAAGGCGTCGACGGCGGCTTCCAGGAAACGGTCGTAGATGTCTTTGTGGATGAACACCCGTGAACCGGCGGTGCAGACTTCGCCCTGATTGAAGAGGATGCCGTGTTGCATGCCGACCAGGGCCTTTTCCCAAGGCGCGTCGGGAAAGAAGATGTTGGCTGATTTGCCCCCAAGTTCCAATGTGGCCGGGATGATCCGTTTGGCCGCGGACTCCGCCACAAGGTAGCCGATTTCAGTGGAGCCGGTAAACGCGAGTTTGCTGAATCGTTCGTTTTCCAGAATGGCGGCGCCGGCGCGGGTGCCTTTGCCCGTAACGATATTGAGCACGCCGGGCGGTACCACGTCCGCCAGGAGTTTCGCCAATTCGAGCAGACTCAGGGGCGTTTCGCTCGAAGGCTTGATGACCACGCAGTTGCCTGCCGCCAAGGCTGGGGCGATTTTCCACGAGGCCATGAGCAGAGGGAAATTCCAGGGAATGATTTGTCCCACCACGCCGACGGGCTCCCGCAGGATGATGCTCATGGTGGCGTCGTCGAGCATGGTCGCCTGGCCTTCATGGCTGCGTATGGCCGCGGCGAAATAGCGGAAGTGATCCGCGCTCATGGGGATGTCGAACTCCCGGCTTTCATTGATGGGTTTCCCGTTGTCAAGTGTTTCCACCATGGCCAGGTGTCCGGCGTTGGCGTCGATGATATCGGCAATCTGCAGAAGCAGTCGGGAGCGCTCTTTGGGGCTTGTCTTTTTCCACGTGGAGAACGCTTTCCACGCGGCATCCACCGCCCTTTCAATATCTTCGGCACACGCGTTCACACATGTGGCCAGAACTTGCCCCGTGGCGGGGTTGCTTGTGGTGAACGATCTGCTGCGTCGGGAATCCCTCCATTTCCCATTGATAAATAGTTTGTAATATTGGTCTATATGGGGCTCCATGGCTATGCTCCTTGCTGTTTGGCAGGACGCGACGGCGTAATGATACCGGAGTGCGCCGGGGAGTGAAGTGTTCTATCTTGACGGTGAGCGTTACCGCCGTACGGTGTTCGGCCGCGGCAAGGCCACGTTTCGGGATTCACAAACGCATGTCTGGTCGAGTTACTCCTCAACGGAAGCCGATCACGTTTTTTATACTCGCAATAATGAAATCCCCAGGGATGATAACCGAGGTTTTTCCACTGTATTTTTCCTTCGGAATTAGATGCCAGCAGTAATATTTGTCAAGTAATAATAATAAATACGCTTTATAATGGCAATAAATGCGCCAAAGCAACCTCTTTGCGCAACGGAAACGGACCAATGCGGAATGATCCGGGTGGAGAGAATAGCACACCTTGCTTTGAGACGCCATATTACCATTATTAAAGACACGTGCCGCTTGGAACGTAGGTTCTCCGGAATATGGGGGCGATCCACTGTGATTACCGGGTATGCGAGGAAGAGCACGGAAGGCGGACATGGTTTCACGGATGATGGAAATGACCGAAGCCAAAGAGCGCAAAAGCGGCAATTATGAATGATGATTCCGTTGTTGCAGCTGAAGAAAAAAAGGTTTGGGGTAAGATGGACAAACAGCCCCCAACGATGAAGCTGGGGGCTGTTTGTTCGTGTTGGCGAGAGGTGGCGCCGGCTATGCGAGAGCGCCATGCTCATGGTGCATTGCCGTACTGTGGTCACCGCCGCTGTTCCACAGGTGGCTGCGCTATAACCGACCATTGCCGGGGGCCAGGCGCCACAAGGCTTGACAGAAAGATCACCGGTAAAAGGAAAAAGCTAGTTCCCACACGTGCCGGTGCTGCAACTGGAACCGCAACCACCGGACACGACCAGATCGGAGTCTATTGTAAAGCCCATATACGTGATATCAAGCTTCAAAAAGCTGATCTGCTGCGCCAGGGTTTTTTCAATACAAAAGGTGTAGCCGCCTTCCTCAAAAACCTCATCGTTGTCATTAGGCTCGTCCAGAGCCAAAGCAAGTCGGGGACCAGCTCAGCCACCAGGGGCGAGATAAAAGCGGATAGGCGTTTTATCCTTTTCCGCGAAGTAGGCGTCCAGTTCATTCTTGGCATTTGCCGTGAGTTCGAGCATGCAATCCTCCAATAGTTGCGTTATGGAAGCATAGATAAGTGGCGATGCGGGAGTTGTCAATTGACATAACTCAACGCTGCCGCTGCCTATTTACCTTTTTTATATGCCGAAATGCATAACTTGCTCTTATGATAAGCACTCCATGCCTGGATTTGAGTCTATTTTTGTATGATTTCTAAGGTGAGGGATTTCCGGACACGGGAAGCGGGACGTTGTCCGCGTTTGGGATTTGAGCCCGGGAAGCCGGCCGGTGCGCGCGCCGAGGCGGACGACGACGTGGGGCGAACCGCCCAGAGTAGTTGCCAATTGCAATGATGGGTAAGCTGTAGTATATTGCTATTTTAGAATCCAGGACTTTTTGCTGCCGCATGGCTCGCGGAAATGTCGCGTTCACATAGAGGACGTAATGGAGGCCAGAATGCATGGGTGCGGGCATGAAAGATTGTAAGGACATCCTCACGGCTGCCGAGTTGCAAGCTCTTATGGAAAGGTTGGCTGGCGAAGTGCTGGCACAGCGCGGTGATTGCCGTAATTTGGCCTTGATAGGGATTCAACGGCGAGGTGTTGATATTGCCGAACGTCTCAAGGCCATTCTTGATGACAAAACCGGCTGCGATATTCCCCTGGGACGGCTGGACATCAATCTTTACCGTGATGACTGGACCAGCACCGATGTGCAGCCCATGATCAATTTCACCGAAATCCACTTTGATCTGGAAGGCAAAGTCGTGTTGCTCGTCGATGACGTGCTGTTCACGGGGCGCACCATCCGCGCGGCTCTGGAGGCCGTCCTGGATTTTGGGCGTCCTCAGCTTGTGGAATTGCTCGTGCTGGTCGACAGGGGGCACCGCGAGTTGCCCATCCAGCCGGACTACGTGGGAAAAGTCGTCACAACCCACAGGGGCGAACACGTGAACGTCTATCTGCGCGAACGGGACGGTGAAGACAAGGTCTGCCTGGTCGCGTAATCCATTCTTACAGGAAAAAGCCCGGACAGCTGTAACGCTGTCCGGGCTTTGCATCTTTTTTCGGTGCTGTGACGCGCCTTGCCCTGGGAAACGGTTCATACGAGCAAACCATTTTTTACCAGGCCCCTTGTGGGGCTCCGCCCCAGGCCCAGCCAGGAGGGCCGTATGCTACATTGTCAATAGACGCATAATACCGTTTCCCATTCCCAGATTAATTTATGAAAACTTCCGGGGGGAAACCAGCGCTGCTATCTTCATCCC
>CAZFCK010000146.1:0-11654 GCA_964517355.1 uncultured Desulfovibrionaceae bacterium
GTTTCTAAATTCGTTTTGAAAAGAAAATGCGAGAGGGGAAACCCTTTGTTAGCGGTAGCCGTTAGGCGCGGTCGTGTCGCGCCTTACGGATGGCGACAGCAGAGCTGGGGTATCCCCTCTCGCGCTCTCCCTTTCCCAAACTTCCCAATTTTGAAGAGCTTAAATATATCATTTTGATTTCATATATTTTTTTGAACGACATTCCATAATCATTTTTATTTTTGAAACAGGCCCTAGAGCGGGGTGTTTTTATAATGGTGTATTGTGGGGCTCCACCCCAAGCCCCGCCAGGGGAGAACGCCCCCCTTGGATTCGCGGATAGTGGAATGCAATTTCAAGAGCGTGTTTCCAACTCTTTTATTGGGTAAAGCGTGTGCCGTAGCATTCCGCATGTGGTGAACAAGCAAGTATAAAAAGTCGTTTTTCCGGAGTCCAGGGGCCTCCCCTGGCTGTCGTGCGGGCGCGGAAGCCCGCGACTTTCTTCCTTTGGCAATGCTCCGGAGGGAGTGAAGTGGCGTTACGACGGCGAATTGTCGCTGTCCGCAAGCGTGAAGACCAGGCTGCCCCGCATGAGCAGGTCGATTGCCGCGGCGACCCGCTTCCAGCCACGTTCGGTGTCGAAGTCAAGCCCGCCGAAATGTCTGTACTGCTGCGCCCGGATGACGAGTTGCTGCACGGCGGCGGCCAGTACCGCCACAATGGCCGAGAGGTCGATGTTGTCCGGGGTGTCGTCTCGCAGGCGTTCGAAAAATTCAAGAGCAGTGCGGACCCGCACCTGTTCAAGCAATTCACTGCGCTCATCGCGCTCCATCAGCTCCCAGGTCATGATTTGCACGGTTTGGGGGCGGTTCTTCAAGGCGTTGAGATATTGTTTGAAAAACCAAGCGAATTGCCTTTCCGGAGGGAGAGCCACCAGTTCGGCTTCCCGGTTGTCCAGGAGTTCGTCCACAGTGGGCCAATGGAGCTCGCTGTGCCCGTATTCTTTGACCAGATTAAGGAAGCTGCCGAAAATATGGCGGACAACAGCCGTTTTGATTCCGACTTTCTGAGCCACAGCGTCGGCGGTAAGGCCTTTATAGCCCTTTTCCGCCAAGACGGCGCCCACGGCTTTGACGCACTCTTCCCGCGTTGTTGCGGATTGATTGAAAGGAATAACTTTGGCCATAAGCGGTGTCCATTGGCGTGGCTGGAGTCGTTCGAGAGATGAGGCGGCCCCTGTATTCAAAATAAGCCATTATGATAGCTCAGCCATGCTTGAAGCGCAAATCGGGAGGCGGGCTTTATTGGCTTGATATTCAATGATGGAATGACATAGTATGCCTGCCGGACAGCAGATTACGATTGAAGGAAGAATATGCCTTCCAATACTCCACCGACACCGCGCTACATGTTTTTTCCTCGAGCAGTGGGCAAGATGTTTACTTTGTCTGCCGGCAAATGGTATGTGCCGTTACGTTATAGTATATTGCTATCCATTCTAGCCTTGCTGGTCCCCCTCCTTGTTGCGATATTTATGACCCGGGAAGTAGCTGTCCGGGAAGAGATGCAATACGGCGGCCAACTGCTTTCCAAGCAAAGCGAGGAAAGCATTATTATGGCGCTGCGCATAACCCAGGACGGATACAACGTGTTGCGCAAAGCCATGGAGCGTGAAGCGGCCCCGGCGTTTGCGGCCTTTCTTGAATCTGCCGCCGCTGAAAACGGGGAGCCGGGAAGTGTGGATCTGGCGACAATCAAAGCCGGTTTGGGGGAACGGCTGGAACTCTATTTGATTGATGCCGCAAGCGGTACCGTGGTGTCCAGCACGGATTCCCGCGACATGGGCCTGCAGCTTTCGCGCTTTCCGATTTTTTGGAACAATTTGCAATCCGTCCTGCAACCAGGCGTTATCGTGACCGGGCCAGTGTATCCGGAGATCCGCGGCGAGAAACCGCGTATTTTTTCCTATATGCTTTTGCCCGGAAAGAATTACATCTTTGAAGTGGGTGTGGAGGCGAACGCGTTCACCCAGTATCTTGAGAGCCTTGATTATCGATACGCCATCGACACCATAGTGGCGTTGCATCCTGGGCTGGAAAGGGTGCGCATATTCGATCAACTTGGATACCAGGTAACCAGCGATCGCAAGCTCAGGGCGCAGAAAACCGAGTGGGAGCGCATTCGCCGGACGTTGCTTGAGAAGCGGAATCTCGATTTCCCGGATCCGGATGGAACCGGACGTGTCCGCTATCTCTTTGTTGATCTGACCGGAAAGGACGGCTGGCCGATTTACAAGGTCGTTGAACTGACAGTGGCCCATGGTGTCCTTGAGGAACGCCTGAAGTTGTACTCCCAAAGGCAACTCGAAGTCGGACTGTTGTTTTTGGGGCTGGGCATTTTGTTGGCCTTGTTCGTGGCCTCTCGCATCTCCGGACCCATCCACCGCATTATCGACGACGTGAACCGCATCGCCGGGGGTGATCTGGAGCATTCCGTGTCCGTGCGGAGCCGTACGGAATTGCGCCTTCTCGCGGACAGCATTCAAGCCATGGTACAGCGTATTCTCGACCAGTTGCGTGATATCCGGCGGGTCGAGGAGGAGTTGACCGAACGCAACGCCGAGCTTGAAAAGATCAATCTCGAATTGGTGCAAGAAGTCGGTGCGCGTCAAGTGTTCGAACACAAGCTGACAAAAAGCGAGTTGATACTGCGCGCTTTTTTCGATGCGGTGACGGAAAGCGCCCTTATGGTGGACACTGATGGGCAGATAGTGGAAATCAATCAAGTCGCCTGCAAGCGTCTGGGCCACTCCAGAGAACAGCTTGTCGGGAGGAATGTCGCCGAATTTTTTGAGTGGGACGCCTTTGAGCGGTATTATGAAAAAGGCATGGATGCGGTCTGCGACAAGAAAACAGTGCGCTTCGAGGATGAAACCGGAAACCGTATACTGGATTTGATTTGCGTGCCCATTATCGATGCTCAGGAAAGAGTCGAGTACCTTGCTTTCTACATCAACGATGTCACCGTCAAAAAAAGAAAAGAGCGTGAAGTCTTAGAATATTATGCATATTTTCAGCAGCTTTTCGAAAATGCGCCGCTGGGCATCTCGATTTATGATGCCCAGTCGCGTGTTTTGCGGGTGAACAAGGCCTATGAAGCGCTGTTTATCTGCAGCGAAGAAGAGCTTGTGGGACGCACTACGGGGAATTTATTCATTCCCGAAAATAAGACGGATGAAGCGTTGTTTATTACGCGGCAGCAGTTGCAAAGGCAAGACGTTCGCATGGAAACCGTGCGTAAACGCCTGGATGGCTCGTTGGTGCATGTATCTCTCTTAAGTTTTCCCATTTACATCCATAACGAGCACAAAGGTTCCTATGTCATCTACCAGGATATTTCGGAGCGCAAACACGCTGAGGAAAAGCTGCTGCACCACAGCTTTCACGATTCTCTCACCGGATTCCCCAACAGGGCCTTGCTGCTCGACAAATTGGCGCAGGCCTTGCGGCGCAGTCGTGAGCGGCGTCTTCCCTTGTTTGCACTGGTGTATTTGGACCTGGACAGGTTCAAGGTCGTCAACGACAGCCTGGGGCATGCGGCCGGTGATCAGCTTCTGCTGACTGTCGCGCAAAAACTGAGCAAGTTGATGCGCCCCTCTGATACTGTTTCGCGCATCGGCGGCGATGAATTCGCCGTGCTGCTCGAGGCCTTGGATTCGCCCCGGGAAGCTTTGCACCGGGCAAGCACCATGCAGAAGGAAATCTGCCAGCCCATGAAGGTGGATGGGCATGAGATCGTCACTTCCGCAAGCATCGGCGTGGTGGTCGGACCTGTGCGGCACGACCGGCCCGAGTCTCTTCTCAGAGACGCTGAGATTGCGATGTACAAGGCCAAAGGCATGGGGCGCAACCGGATTAAGTTGTTTCAATCCACCATGCGTGAACAGGCTGCGGAAATCCTTCGCTTGGAAAATGATTTGCGCCATGCCGTGGAGCAAAACGAGTTCCTGTTGCATTACCAACCGCTGGTAAGTGTGCAGAGCGGCAGGGTTGTGGGCTTCGAGGCCCTGGTGCGGTGGCACCATCCTTCCCGGGGGCTCATTTTTCCCGATGAATTTGTCGCCGTGGCCGAAGATTCCGGTCTGATTCTGCCGATGGGGCAGTTGGTGCTGGCCGAGGCCTGTAAGCAATTGCGCGTTTGGCAGAACCAGCATCCTGAACTTCATGAATTGGTCATGGCGGTGAACCTTTCGGCCAAGCAATTTTTACAGAACGACCTCATATCTTGGATAGAGCAGACAGTGCTTGAATCCGGCCTGGAAATGAAGAACCTGAAGCTCGAAATAACGGAAAGCGTGGTGATGGAAAACGCCCACAGTGCGCGCGGGATGTTGCAGCGGCTTAAATCCCTGGGGGTTCAGGTATCCATCGACGATTTCGGCACAGGCTATTCTTCTCTCTCCTATCTGCACCAGTTTCCCATCGACACGTTGAAAGTGGACAGGTCTTTTATTCATCGCATAGAGGGACGCGAGGAAGATGTTGAAATCGTGCGCGCCATTATCACCCTCGCGCATAACCTGGGCATGGGCGTTGTGGCCGAGGGCGTGGAAACCGTGCATCAGGCGCGGGAGTTGACCGCCATGGGCTGCGATTTGTTCCAGGGATATCTTTTTTCGCGCCCCCTCCCTCCTGAGGATGCGGAACAACTGCTGTTGGCGGAACCTTTCGCATGGTGAAGAAGACAAAATAATGGCGCCGGCTGTTCCATGGCGCCGGCAACTGTGGGGGATATGCATAGGGTGCTGTCGTCATAATGCGTTAAGACACGGCAGGTTACTCTGTGGTGCGCATTGTGGAATGCTTATTGCTACATAGAAGGCAAGCCTGGCGGGTGCGTCAGTTGGACGACCGAGGCGAACCAACAGAGTGAAAACGGGCCGCATCCTGGTGGGAACTGGCCTAAACTAACGACAAGGGTTCGACCGAGGCACCGGCAACGACTCAGCCGGGTTTTGTTTTTTCAGGCGGCATTGCGGAGGAGACGGCTGCAATTTTCTGCGGCGGTTTTTGCGAATGATCCTTATGCGAGAAGGCGATGGTATCCTTTGAAAGGCCTTTTTCTAGCGCATTTTCGCCTTGAAACAAGGCTCTCCCCTGAAACAATTTCCAATTGTTCCAGGGAAATGCATAAGAGCATCTAGCGCTTTTCAAGCGTGAGATGCTCTAACGCCAGGCCGTTTATTGAAATACGCCGGAATGGCACCCTGCGCGTATGGAGTGAATAGATGACCCTTTCGCTAATTGACCGTCGGCGTGTGGAAGCCGAGACGTTCCATGCCGTTTATCGCGAGCTGTTGCAGAGCCACTCTGAACGGTTCGCAGTGGAAACGCTGGCCCGTACGGTTTCCGCTCTGGCGTTTGCCGCGGGACGCGCTTTCGCCGTGGCTGCGCCGCATGGACCGGAGCTGGCCCATTTCGCCACGATAGTGGATGTCTGGAACGGTTCCGGCAATCTGGAGTTGCAAGACGTGCGCTTGAACGACAAACAATTGTCGTTCCGCGTGGTGCGTTGCGCCTATGTCGATTTGTATCGCGAGATGCTCCTCCCCCCCGAGCTGATTCCCGTGTTGTCATGCGCCCGGGACGCGCCTTTCGCACGCGGATACAGCCGCCGCCTGCGTTTTTTTCGGGATCATACCATTGCCGACGGCGCGAATTATTGCGATTTCTTATTCCGCTGGGAATAGTTGTCCGCGAAGATCCTGGGAAATGTAAGGCAGGCCCTCAAGCAACGTCTTTTCAAAATGGACCATTTTGGGGCTGGGCCCCAAACCTCGCCAGAGGGGAACGCCCCCCTGGATCTGCGAATATTGGGATGATACCATTTCCCATTTCTAGCGCATTTACGCCTTGAAACAAGGCTCTCCCCTGAAACAATTTCCAATTGTTTCAAGGAAATGCATAAGAGCATCTAGCGCTTTTCAAGCGTGAGATGCTCTAAGGAAACGCTGACCAATTCACTGGATATGCGAGGGGGAGAACCTTTTTCAGAGGGTTCTTAAGCCGTCGGAAGCATTTCAATTTTTATTTTACAATGCGTTAAATGCGGACGGCGGCGTAGAGCTTGGCGAGATAGGGGTTGGAGTAGAGCGCCAAACGCGAAAGCAGCCACGCGGGGCTTTTGTCACGCGCCTTGAAGCGGTGGACATGTTCGGGGTTCTGGGCGGGGAGGTTCGGGCCGAAGCTGGTGCAGAAAAACACCTGGAATCCGACTTCTTTTGCCAGCGCAAGGCTTTCCTCGTTATATTTGCCCCACGGCCAGGCCATGCAGGTGCGTGACAAGGGGCACCTGGTGTTGTTCGCCAGTTGCTGGTCCAGGATGGTATACGAGGCGAACAGGTCCTCGCGCACCCTGTTCGTGTATTCATCGGGTTCCTCCACCCGCCCCCAGCTTTCCGCAGGCAGGGCGAGAAATGCCTCACGCAGTTTGAGCACCTTGGCCGGAGCGGCAAAGAATGCCGCGGCGCCCTCCAGATCCTGAGGCACTTCGTTGCGCGCCATGGAAACGAGCTTTCGGGAAGGAATGAACGCCCTTGTCGTGAGACCGTAGCTTTCGGGCAGCACGGGCAGCCCGAAAGGCAAAGGCTGATTGGGGCGGTCGAAGGTTCTATGGCGCGGGGCGGGGTGATGCAGCACGCAAAGCTCGGGATGGTTGCGCCATTCATTGAGCGGCGGTTCGGCCCATACGGGTGCGTGGCTCAGGGAATGGGAGGCGATATCCAGCACTCCCGCCGCCTTGGCCACCCGCGCCTCTTCCCAGCTCATGAACAGATCGCGGCGTTGCTTATGTCCGATGGCGTCCGTAACATAAGGATCGTCAACGCCTTGGGGAATCGCACCGCGTCCGGCCCTTTCGTCTTCGCGGGTGAGATGCAGCCCTTTTTTCTCCAGGCGGTCGATGACGGCGAACACCGTGCCCTTGTGCCCGTATTCATGCAGAATGGGGAGGGCGTGCACATAGTTGTCCAAATATCCGTCGTCAAAAGTGATGAGCACGCTTTTTGGGGCGAGTTTTTCGCCATTGAGCAGAAAAGCGGCCGCCTCTTCAAGGCTGATGCCGCGATATCCGGCTTTTGCCATGGATTTGCAGTGGGCGGCAAAAGAATCCGGCGACACGGCTATGGAGCCTTGTGCCTTGCTGATATAGTGGTAAAGAAGGATTGGCAGGCTTTTCGTCACGGCTGTCAGATGCTTGACAGTATTGTCAAGTGCATTATTTCTTGCATGTTGAAGCACAGATACGCGTTCCACAAGGAGATACGATCACAATGAGCGTAGAGTACAAGGACTATTACCAGATACTCGGGGTTTCGAAAAGCGCATCCAGCGATGAGATTTCGAAAGCCTTCAAAAAGCTTGCCCGGAAATATCATCCCGATCTGAACCCTAACGATAGTACGGCCGAGGCAAAATTTAAAGAGGCCAATGAGGCCTACGAAGTACTCAAGGATCCCGAGAAGCGCAAGCTCTATGATCAACTTGGCCCCAATTGGCAGCACGGGCAGAATTTTCAGCCGCCACCGGGCTATGAAAACGTGCGCTTCAATTTTGGCGGCGGCGGTGGTGGTGGGTTCGACGCTTCGGGGTTCAGCGATTTTTTTGAAACCCTGTTTGGCGGAGCGGGAAGAGGCGCGACAGGGTTTCACAGCTCTGGAGGGTTCGGCGCCGAGGATATTTTCGGTGGCGGCAGAAGTTATGCCAGACGCCCCAGAAAAGGACATGACGCCGAAACCGTTGTGGAATTGTCTCTGGAAGAGGCATACCGCGGGGGGAGCAAGTCTCTGAGCTTCGAGGAACGGATGCCCGGACAGCCGCCCAGGGTGAAAACCCTCCAGGTGAATATTCCGGCCGGGGTGAAGAACGGCGCCAAGATTCGTCTGGCCGGCCAGGGCAATCCCGGAATTGGCGGTGGACCTGCGGGCGATTTGTATCTCAAGGTCCAGATACAGCCGCATCACCTTTTTTCCCTGGACGGCTCCAATGTCGTGTACGATGTGCCGCTGGCTCCCTGGGAGGCCGCCCTTGGGGCCACGGTGCGCGTGCCGACCCTGGAAGGCGAGGTGGACTTGACCATTCCTCCCGGCAGCGACAGCGGCCAGAAACTGCGCCTGCGCGGCCGGGGGCTGGGGCAGGGGGTCGGCAAAGGCGATCAGCTCGTGCGGATCATGGTGAAAACGCCGCGAAAGCTTTCCGAAAAGGAAAAGAATTTGTGGAAGCAGCTGGCCGAGAGTTCTTCGTTCAGCCCCAGACAGTGAGTACAACAGGAAAAGGATCGAATTATGCCCGCCAAGGATACCATGTACGAAAGCAAAGTGCCCGTGCGCTCGGAATTGATCTCTTGGGTGCAATTCCTGGAGATAACCGGCTGCCACCCTAGTCGATTGGGAGAGCTTATCGAAATGGGATGGCTCGAACCCGTCAGCCTTGCCAGGGACGCCTATGTGTTTAGCGTGCGCGACGTGTATCGCGTCCGCAAGCTCGAACGGTTATGCCAGGATTTCGATCTGACCTGCGTCGGCGCAAGCATTATCGTGGATTTGTTGTTGCGCATCGATGCGTTGGAACGAAAAGTACGGGATTTGGAAACCCTGGCGAGATAGTTATGACAAGCCTTGAATCAAAGGAGAATATATATGGATCTGAATAAATTCACGCAAAAGTCACAAGAAGCCGTCAGCCTGGCTCAAACAACGGCCATGCGCTACGGACATCAGCAGGTAGACTGCGAACATTTGATGCTGGCCCTTGCCGTGCAGGAAGACGGTTTGGTGGGAAAGCTGCTTGAACGGGCCGGGAAAGATCCCGGCGCCTATGCCCAGGCTTTGGTCAAGGATTTGGAGAAACTCCCCAGCGTCAGTGGGCCGGGCTCCGCCCCCGATCAGATCGTGGTCACGCAGCGCTTGAACAAGGCCCTGGTCAGAGCCCTGGATCACGCCAAACGCATGCAGGACGAGTACGTCAGCGTGGAGCATCTGTTTCTGGCTCTGCTCGAGGAACCGCGCTCAACAGGCGTGGGCCGCGTGAATGCGGAATTCGCCGTCAACCAGGAAAACATGCTCGCCGTGCTCACGGAAGTGCGCGGACATCAGCGCGTGACCTCCCAGAATCCCGAAGGAACCTACGACTCCTTGAAAAAATACGGGCGCGATCTGGTGCAGGCGGCCCGCGAGGGCAAGCTTGATCCGGTCATCGGCCGCGACGCCGAAATCAGGCGCTGCATACGCATTCTTTCGCGCCGCACGAAAAACAATCCGGTGCTCATCGGCGAGGCGGGCGTGGGCAAGACCGCCATAGTCGAGGGGCTGGCCCATCGCGTGCTCAAGGGCGACGTGCCTGAAGGACTAAAAGATAAAGCGATTTTCGCCCTGGATATGGGCGCGCTCATCGCGGGCGCCAAATATCGCGGCGAGTTCGAAGAGCGGCTCAAGGCCGTGCTCAAAGAGGTGCAGCAGTCGGAAGGCCGCATCCTGCTCTTTATCGATGAATTGCACACCATTGTGGGCGCGGGCAAGGCCGAAGGCGCCATGGACGCGGGCAATCTGCTGAAACCCATGCTGGCGCGCGGCGAACTGCATTGCATCGGCGCCACCACCCTGGATGAATACCGCAAGCACATTGAAAAAGATCCGGCTCTGGAGCGCCGTTTTCAGCCCGTGCTCGTGGAGGAACCCGATGTGGAGGACACCATATCCATCCTGCGGGGGCTCAAGGAGCGTTTCGAAGTGCACCATGGGGTGCGCATCGCCGACGCCGCCATTGTGGAGGCCGCGGTGCTTTCCCATCGCTACATTACGGATCGCCAATTGCCCGACAAGGCCATCGACCTCATCGACGAGGCCGGGGCCATGATCCGCACGGAGATAGACTCCCTACCCACGGAACTGGACGAGATCAACCGCAAGATCATGCAGCTGGAAATCGAACGCGAAGCCCTGAAACGCGAAACCGATACGGCTTCCCATGAACGGCTTGAAAAGCTGGAAAAGGAGTTGGCCAACCTCAAGGAGGAGCAGACCACCCTGACCGCGCAGTGGGAAAAGGAAAAAGGCTCCATCGACGCCCAGCGGGCGCTGAAGGAGGACATAGAGCGCACCAGGCGCGAGATCGAGGAGGCGGAACGCGCCTACGACCTCAATCGCGCGGCGGAATTGCGCTATTCCAAACTGCACAACCTTGAAAAGCAGCTGGCGGAAGCCAAGGAAGGCGGCGAGGGCAAGCGCTTGCTGCGCGAGGAAGTAACGCCCGACGACGTGGCCGAGATCATTTCACGCTGGACAGGCATTCCAGTGTCCCGGTTGCTGGAAGGAGAGCGTGAAAAACTCCTGCGTTTGCCCGACGTGCTGCACCAGCGCGTGGTGGGGCAGGATGAAGCCGTGGAAGCGGTGGCGGACGCTGTGCTGCGCGCCCGTGCCGGTCTCAAGAATCCGGCGCGCCCCATCGGCTCGTTCATCTTCCTGGGACCCACCGGCGTGGGGAAGACGGAACTATGCAAGACCCTGGCCAAGTCGCTCTTCGACACCGAGGAGAACATGGTCCGTCTGGATATGAGCGAATATATGGAAAAGCACACCGTGGCGCGGCTCATTGGCGCGCCTCCGGGCTACGTGGGCTACGATGAAGGGGGGCAGCTTACCGAGGCAGTCCGCCGCAAGCCCTACAGCGTGGTGCTGTTTGACGAAATCGAAAAAGCGCATCCCGACGTGTTCAACGCGCTGTTGCAAATCCTGGACGACGGGCGGCTTACGGACAGCCACGGACGTACCGTGGACTTCAAGAACACGATCATCATCATGACCTCCAACATCGGCTCCCATCTGATGCTCGAGGGCATCACTCCGGGCGGCGAATTCCGCGAGCGCGTGCGCGAAGAGGTCATGGCGGAATTGCGCAAGCATTTTCGGCCGGAATTTCTGAACCGCGTGGACGAGGTGGTGCTGTTCAAGCCCTTGCTGTTGGAGCAGATCAAGCAAATCATCGAGCTGCAACTTCAGGGATTGCGGCAACGTTTGGCGGAGCGCAAGATCGATGTGCGGCTTACGGAGAACGCCAAGGAGTTCATCGCGGACGCGGCGTATGATCCGGTCTACGGCGCGCGCCCCATTCTCCGCTATCTGCAGCATCATGTGGAAACGCCTCTGGCCAAGGAGCTTATCAGAGGCGATTTGCGGGATAACCAGGACGTGACCCTGGATGTAAAGGATAAGGAACTGGTCTTTCTGAAGAAAGAGCATGCGGCAGCGGAATAGCGGCAGGCATGGGATGAGAGGGTAGTGCAACCCGGAAAGAAGTTTGTTTCCGGTGGATCGAAAACTAGTTGGAGAAGGTTCTGTAGAATCCGATAACCTCTTGGCTTGTTAATGAATTTGCAGTTTCAAACACGACGTGTAGAGCATCCCTCCCTTGAAAAGGCAGGGATGCTCTCCTTTTTTCTTGAAAAAGCGTTCTTCTGAGGCACCTTCTAGAGCATCTCACGCTTGAAAAGCGCTAGATGCTCTTATGCATTTCCCTGGAACAATTGGAAATTGTTTCAGGGGAGAGCCTTGTTTCAAGGCGAAAATGCGCTAGAGCATTTAAACTTTGAAAAAGTTGAAAGGCTCTGCAAAGATTTGCTTG
>CAZFCK010000147.1:0-11639 GCA_964517355.1 uncultured Desulfovibrionaceae bacterium
GAAATTGTTTCAGGGGAGAGCCTTGTTTCAAGGCGAAAATGCGCTAGAAATCGAACAAGGCGGCGTCCGCAGCCGGTTTGCCGCTCTTCGGCGCAGTTCGGCCTATCAATTAATTCCCGCTTAATTCATCCGGCATAAGCTGGCGCTTCACAATGAACTCCGGAGCCTTACCGGCTCCAGGGCAAGGAGGTGCCATCATGCTGGATTTGGCGTTGCGAGGGAGCGGCAAGTATTGGACCTGGCTGTGTTTTTTACTTGTTGTCGTAGCGGTGGGGGCGCTGTTGTATGTTTGGCAGTTTACCGTGGGGTTGCGGATCACGGGCTTGTCGCGTGATGTCACCTGGGGATTTTACGTGGCGCAACTCACTTTTCTGGTCGGGGTGGCCGCATCTGCGGTGATGTTGGTGCTGCCCTATTATCTCCACAATTATAAGGTGTTTGGAAGAATAACCATCTTGGGGGAATTCGTGGCCGTGCCGACCATCGTTATGTGCCTGCTGTTCCTTTTCGTGGATTTGGGACAGCCGGTCAGGGCGTTGAACATCTTTCTGCATCCCACGCCCCGATCGATTATCTTTTGGGACGGCAACGTACTGTTGGCGTATATGTTTCTCAACCTATTTGTGGGGTGGAACGTGCTGCAGGCCGAACGGTATGACGTGCCGCCCCCGCGTTGGCTCAAGCCCTTCATCTATCTCTCCATTCCTTTGGCGTTCGGCATTCATACCGTCACAGCCTTTCTTTACTGTGGACTGGCTGCGCGGGGATTCTGGCTCACTGCGGTCATGGCGCCGCGTTTTCTGGCTTCGGCCTTTGCCGCGGGGCCGGCTTTCCTGATCTTGTTGTGTCTGTTTTTACGGGCAAACACGTCGTTCAACGCGGGAAAGGAAGCGCTTCAGGCCCTGGCGCGCATTGTGGCCTACGGTATGGCGGCAAATCTATTTTTCCTGCTTTGCGAGGTTTTTGTGGTGTTCTATGCGCAAATTCCGGGACACATGGACCACTTTATCTACCTCTACAAGGGGCTGCATGGAGCGTCCGCGCTGGCGCCCTGGATGTGGTGCTCGATCGTTCTCATGTGCCTGGGGTTTTTTCTCTTGCTGGCGCCCTCGCTGCGCCGCGATGAACGGATTCTGCCCTGGGCATGCGCGGCCGTGTTCGTGGGGATTTGGATCGACAAAGGCGTGGGGCTTATTACCGGGGGGTTCGTGCCCTCGCCAACGCATCATGTTACGGAATATGCCCCGACAATACCGGAGCTGGGCATCTCCCTGGGTGTTTACGGCGTAGGGCTTATTTTGCTAACGGTCCTTTTACGAATAATTGTTTCCGTAAAAGAGGAGGCCGGCAGCTCCGATTCCCCTTAGGGTTTGTTGATCTTGCGACGAGCATGATACGCTTATGCCGTTCCCTAAAAAAATCAATGATTCAGGGAAGATGCTTGTTTCAAGATAAAAACGCCGACCGGAAATCATCATGCGCCACCATGTCGTGTCCGCGCCATGAGGCCATGATGTTTTGAGGCTCATTAACCTTGAAAGGTTTAGGCGTTCTTATGCATCTGCATGAAACAATGGGATATTGTTTCAGCTGCAAGCCCTGTTTCAAGGCGAAAATGCGCTAAGGGCCGCCGGGGGCACTCCTCACGCACAAAACCAGAGGAGCGAAAGTTATGGACTGGAACGACGGCACGTTGATCGCTTTTTCCCCCACCGGAACCACCCGCGCCGTTTTAGGGGCAGTCGTACAAGGCTGGGGACTGACGCAAACCGCCATCATGGATATGACGCGCCCCATGACGGAAACGAATACTGTGCGGATTCCCGCAACCCAAGTGGCTTTTATCGGCGTTCCCGTCTACGCGGGGCGTGTGGCGCCCGCGGCTCGTGAAAGGCTGCGCCGGTTGCGCGGCAGCGGCGGTCCGGCCGTGCTGGTGGTGGTCTACGGCAACCGGGAATATGAAGATGCCTTGCTCGAACTCCACGACCTGGCCCTGGAGCAAGGGTTCAAGCCTGTGTCCGCGGGCGCGTTTATCGGAGAGCATTCTTTTTCCAATGCGGCGTCGCCCATTGCCGTGGGAAGGCCGGACGAGGACGATCTGACAAAAGCGGAGGCCTTTGGGGCGGCCTCCAGAAAAGACGTGCAAGCCTTTATCAATGTGGATGCAATTCCGCCTCTGCATGTGCCGGGTAATTCACCGTATCGCGATGTTCCGGAACGTCCCGCCGCATCACCTTCCACAAACGACGACCAGTGCGTACGCTGTGGCGATTGCGTTGCGGTTTGCCCCACAAACGCAATAAAATTGCAGGATGGTATAGAAACCGACGCGGGCAAATGCATCCTGTGCTGCGCATGCGTTAAGAATTGCCCGACGGGTGCGCGGCAAATGCTGCTGCAACGAGTGCTGGAAATTGCACAACGCCTGAGTGAAAATTGCAGCGCGCGCAAGGAGCCGGAATTTTATCTCTGCACTGCATCCTGAGTCTCGATACGTCACACTGTCCGGCGCGAGAGCTTGTGCTTCCTGGGGCAAGACCCTTTGCACGGAAAGGCTTGCCCCAGGAATTTGCCGCCAACGGACAGGAACGCCATGGATTGCGCGGGTTTTCCGTTGAGGTTATCCTGTGTGTCGTCTATGAAAAATATATCCGGGATCTCTTGTCATGCCATAGAGCGATGAACAACCGTTGCCGAATGACGCGAATTGCTCGCGGCTCCCAAGGAGATCCACGGTGTTGCCTTGCGGCGGCGCGTCCCGGGCTCGTTCTGCCGTCAAATCCATCGCTATCCCTTGGAGGAGTTGGGGAATGTCTTCTGAAGCCGTCGCCATAATCAGGGCCAGAATCAAAGACGTACGTGATGATCAGAAAGAACATGTGCTGCGGTTGATCCGGACGTTGAAAAAGGTATCCGGAATTTCAGATGTTTACCTGCTGCTCCCTGACGATGCCTGGCACCGTGGGGTGCGCGGAACGGATTATGGATGCGAAGTGTTCGCAGGCGACGCCGCAAACATGAATTTGCGCATAGCCGGCTTCCTGGAGAGGGCCGCACCCGACATAGTGGTCGATTGCTCCCTCTTGACACGGTGCCTGGAGCCGAAGCTTTACGCGGACATGCTCGCCTCTCACGTTGCCAACGCCAAGCCCTACACCACGCCTCATCTGTGGAGCCCGGAGTATTTGCCCAAGATTTTCGACGCAGCGTTTTGTATCGATGTGCTGCGGCGACACGACTGGCCGTATTACAATCACATTTCGCCGCATGATACCAATTTGTTTACGCCCGACACCGGCGGCATCGTCGACACGTTGCTGGCGTTGAGCCCTCTTGCGCAGGCTTACGTGCACGAGCTATCCTTGCGTCATGAAAAGAACAGATCGCATCTTTCGGGACCGTACGCTTTTGACCCATGGATAGAACGGGCCAGGCACCTTCTCGGACACATCGACGAATTGTATAAGCGCCGATCCCTTTCGGTGTTGGAGATTGGGGCAGGGAAGCGCTTTGGCCTCGGTCTCCTTCTGTATCTGTGCGGCATTGAGGCGTATAGGGGCGTGGACATTCTCATAGAACCCATTTCCCATCGTCAATTCGTTTTTTTTTCGAAGATATTGCAATACAGGCAGGAGCGGGGCGACTGCTCCCTGCCTGCATTTTTCCGGCCGGTTGCCGACGTTTGCCTTGATTATGTGTGCGATTCGGGTAGTTCGTTTTGCAATGGCGCCGTGCAACACCTGAGAATGGACGCAGCCACAATGGCTTTTCGGGATGAGGAGTTTGATTTCGTTTTTTCCGATGTGGTTCTGGAGCATGTCCAGGATTGCCGCAACGCCATCAGCGAGATGTTTCGCGTGATTAAGCCCGGCGGCTTTTTGCGCCACAGTATAGATTTCACATCGCACCTGAGGGGGGAGGCTTCCTGCCGGGTCAAGCATCTCTACATGTCCAGGGATGCCTGGAGCGCCTTCCCTCACGATACGTACATAAACCTTATTCGTCCTGATAGGTTTTATGAACTGTTCATCAATGCCGGTTTTAAGATAGTCAGCGTCACAGAGGCCAAAAATCCCCATATCGATGTCGCCGGTGCGCATAATGATCATATGGAATACGGCGTCTCCGGATTGAACACGACTTCCGCATCAATCCTTCTGCAAAAATCATAGCGGCAACTGCGCCGCGCGGGCAGCTTACGGACGTAGACAGAGATTACGGGAGGATGCCATGGAAATTCTCAATGCGGGGATACCTAGCGAAGAATACGAAGACCTTATCCGCCTGGGGCGTTTTTCAGACAAAAGCTCTGGCGTAATTGCCACGTTTATCGAAGAAGGTAATTTTTCCCGGCTGGTCGCCATAGGCGACGGCACGACGTATGCGGCTGCCAAAACGATCTTACGGGATAGAATAACGACAACCATCAAGAGCAATGAACTTGGCGGCGGCGCGTTGCGCGATGCGGACGCGATTATCGTGACAACATCCCCGATCCATTATGACGCCATTGTTGCGCGGATAGCAACGGTTGCGGATCATCTACCGGTTTTGTTGCTGTTTGAGACGGAGCACCCTGCGGTGCGCTTGATACTCGAGACGCAGCCGCGCTCCGGTACGGAATACACGATGAAGAATTTAGTCAGGCATCCGGGATTGAAACGCGGGTCCGTGTATCCGGAAAAAGGGCTTCAGCTGTACGGCGACGGTCTGCTTTTTTATACGCCCGGCCAGAGCGGGGAATTGATCGTAAAGGCCCATTTCACCAAGCCTTTGCACTACCCGCAATACAGATATTGCAAGACGGCTTTTTTGATCAGCTATTTTTTCGATGCGTATTACTCGTGGGCCATCCACCTGCTTCAGCAACCGCCACGCAAGCCCTATGTGCTCAGGCGGGATTCCTTGGAATGGGCGACTCTTGCAGCGTATTTCAGCGAACACCTCAAGTGGCTGGAGTATATACAAGACAAGTTCTGGTACCGCTATGAGGACTACTACATCGACTTCGACGCGACGGTGAAAAGGCTTGGAAGCTACATGGGGAGTGATCTTGGGCTTTTCGCCAAGCCCCGTGAGAATCCCAAAAGAACCTATTGGTCGGATGATTATGCGTCTCGATTTGAGCCTTACTGCTTTGAAACGCTGCTGGAGACCTTCACGCCCTTTTTGCTGCGGTATTATCCTGAAAAAGCCGCGGCATTGAAGCTGTGACGCGGGGGAGGGGAAGAATTGGGGAGCGCCCCCGTCTTTGGTGTCGCACCTCGGGATAGCAAGTACAAAAACATTCAATAAAAAAAGGGTTGCATCATTTCTGATGTAACCCTGTGCTTTCTTTGGTGGGCCGTGTAGGGCTCGAACCTACGACTCTCTGCTTAAAAGGCAGATACTCTACCACCTGAGTTAACGGCCCGCATCGGAAATAAGAAAACTAGTCGTCCATGGTGGTGTTTGTCAAGAATTTTTTTTTCATGTTTAATAAAAAAATGTCATTGGTCGCAATCAACCTTTCCGCCTGGTAGTTGCGTGCAGCCAGAGAACTCTTCTCCGGAAGAAAAGTCAAGTGCGCGCTGGCCGGAGGAGGATTGGGATTTGCCGAAGCCGGGGGGCATGCCGATCATGACGATAACCGGAATTTTTGGGGCGCCCATGCGCGCGAGCGCCAGTTTGTTGCGCATGAGCTGGAGACGCAGAGAAATTTCTTCCGTCAGGGTCATGTCGGGGGCGGTCAAGGGATCTCGGCTGGCGGCAAAGGCCTTGGAAAAGGGTTCTCCTGAATCAAGGAGCGCTTGTAGGGACTGGAGACGTAAAACATCGTCGTCGTTTTCCGCTATGGGGTAAAAGGCCAGGTTGCGTTCGCCATTGCGCAAGACTTCCTGAAGCGTGGTGCGGCAGGCCGCGCAGCTGGGAGAAAAGAACACGCGCACCGGGTCGGTGTTGCTCCCCCGAATGGCCCATGGTCCGAGCAATTCCTGGCTTATGGTGAAAACATTGGGTGAAAAGAGCATCAGCCAGATGCAGAGCAGAGGAGACACCAGGCGTTGTGGACCTTGCACAATTTTATGCAGGCAAAGGAAAAGTGAGAGAAACAGGAGCGCGGCAGCCAGACAGTTGATGCAGGGCAGGCTTGCCGCCATCCAGGCGAGTAAAAAGCAGTCGACGGCCAAAGCGGCGAAGCTGACGTAAAAAGCGTAGCGCAGCAGGCCGCTGATGCACAGGATGCCGATGAAGGCGAAAGCTGCGGCGCCCCACCACCAGAGGGAGAACCCGAAGAGCTGCACGGAGTGATAGAGGGCGCAGCCTTGGGTCACACACAAGGAGTCCGCGCCGCCTAGGCCCGCGGCCGCGCAAAAAATCGCGCCGCCCATCGCTGTTATGCTGGTGAAGAGTCTTTGCTTCGTCGTGAATGGCTGAGAATTTGTGTTTTGCATAATGAAAAGGGAAAAAAGGTTGATGGGCCAAATGGAGACCACTGTAAGCAAGCGTCAAAGGGAAAAAATAGCATCGGCCAAAGGTACAGGCAAGGGAGCTTTTTCTTCCCATTGATGATGGTGTTGTATATATAAAGATTCAATGAATACAAGCGGGATTGTCATGACACGTTACGTGCGCATCGCATTTTTCTTTTTTTTGGCGCTGTTTATTCTTTCCTACCTTAAAAAAAATGCGTTGCCCGCCGCCGCAGACATTCTGCCGGATATGCGCCAGGCGCCCAACCAGACGCCGATCGAACATGGTCCGATCATAATACACAAGGAAGGCAAGCGCTATACCATCAGCCCGTTATACGGATATTCATTGCGCGGCCTGGTTGTCAGCAGCCACGACAGCGCAAGCTGGCTGGATTTTTCCCACGCAAGATGGGGCGATAAGCTCAATGTCCGTGATCTGTGCGTATTGTGGGGGGATAACGTCGCGGATGCCTTGTATGATAAGTTCTCCTTTTCAAGCGGCGATTTTACGTGCTTCATTCATACGGACGACAGCAATGCCTGGCGGGCGTTCAAAGAAGACCAGATCTCCAATAACCATCTTTTGGCCGGCTCGGAGGAGATAGCACGAGCCATAGCGCATGCTGAACCGGGTGATCAGATCGCTTTCAAGGGATTTCTCGCCACCTATGCCCATGAGGGCGGTTTTTCCCGCGGCACGAGCACCACAAGGCTGGATAAGGGAAATGGCGCGTGCGAGACGGTATTCGTCACGCATTTCAAGATGTTGCACAAAGGCAATAAGGTGTGGCACGGGCTCTATCGGCTCTCCGGGTGGGGAGTCGCAGTTGCGCTTTGCACCCTGGTTGCGCTTTTTCTTTACTCGTTGCGCGGAGGGGATCGGCATGCGGACTCCTGGTATCGGCAAGGTGTCAGACTTGCTGCCAAGGGGAAGTTCGGGCATGCGGAAAAAGCCTTTACACGGGCATTGGACATGGACCCCGAAATGATGGAAGGATATAGGGATAGGGCTCTGGTGCGCTCCCGTTTGGGGCTGGAGGAACTCGCCGCGCAAGACAAGGCGTCGGCGGAGCGTCTTGCGGCCAGACTCAAGGCGTATGTGGATGGATAAGCGATGATTGCCGCCCCAGGGCTTTCCATAGCCGTTGGTTGTATGAACCGGGTTGCCGGGTGGAATTTCCGTTCATGTTGGGCCCGGTAGAAATTCATGAGCAAAGGCGAGGGCTGTCTGGGAGTAACGTGTAGCAGGAGAGAGCAACCATGCGCATTACGTTTTGGGGAGTGCGCGGTTCCGCGGCGCCGTCGATCACCGCCATGGATACACGGAGCAAAATTGAACGCGCCTTGCACGCTGCGGTTGCCGCGGGGCTCTCCTCTCCGGATGACATCGCGGGGTTTGTCGATTCCCTGCCGTTTCATGTGAAGGGCGCGTACGGCGCCAATACGCCCTGCGTTGAGGTGGGCGTGGACAACGACAACTACCTCCTGCTTGATGCGGGCATGGGGCTGCGCGATTTCGGCGTCCATGTCCTGCGGCAGCGTTCGGGATCGGCAGGCGCGGTTTTTCACGTGTTGCTTTCGCATTTGCATTGGGACCATATCCATGGCCTGCCTTTTTTCGCCCCCGCCTATATGCCAGGAAACCGCATCATATTTTACGGATGCCATGAACATATTGAAAAGGCCTTGATCCAGCAGCAGAGCCAGCCCTTCTTTCCTGTACAGCTTCACGAGGCGGGGGCGGTTTTCGAGTTTCACACTTTGGAAACGGAGCATCAGTATTTTATCGCCGGCGTAGGCGTGACCGCATTGCGGCAACATCATCCCGGCGTGTCCTATGCGTATCGGCTGGTGCAAAACAACGCCGCGTTTGTTTACGCCACTGATTGCGAACACCATCTGAGCGCCGCCGGCCACGATCGCGATTTTGTCTCTTTTATCCAGGCCGCGGATCTTGTCGTCATGGACGCGCAATACGACTTTGCAACATCGCAGACATTGAAAAAGGATTGGGGGCATTCCAGTAATGTGGTGGCGGTGGAAATGAGTAAAGAGGCCGGGGTCAAGAGACTCTGCCTTTTTCATCATGAACCGACTGAGAACGACGCCGCGTTGGAGGTTTTTTTTCAACAGACCAAAGGATATGCGGCCATGCACAAGCCTGACGTGCCCCTGGAATTGTTTATGGCCTACGACGGCCTGGTTGTGGACATCTAAGGAAGCACTGCAAATTGCCCGCTGGCTTTGTTGCTGCGGAAAAGGCAAATCCTCCTGTATATCTAACTACACGGCGGCCTTGCCTTTTCCTTGCGCCTCGCCAGCGAACAATTCCACAGCACTTCCGGAAAATGTAATTGATCAGCGTTTCCTTAACTACTTTGCATTTCGAGCGCATCGTCCTGGCGCGCGTTCCAATTCCATTTAGAATGACGGTTTGTTTGAAATGGAATTGGAATAACGAGATTTCGCCTTGAAGCAAGGCTTGTGCCTGAAACGATAGAGTTCATTTTCTCAAATTTGAAAATTTGGGAAAGGGAGAGCGCGAGATTGGAAACGCCGGGTGAATGACCCTCAGGCATGCCGCCGTGCTTTCGGGCGATTCGTGAGGGGCGGCAAAGCACACTTTCCGGGGAGAGATCCTGTGCGGAAGGGGTCTCGTCCATAACGCAAGGCCGTTATGGAAAGATACAAGCTTGTAGCACACTGAAGCGTGAAATCGGGCTGGAGCGCGATACAAGCGTTATACGCTGTTTCGGCGCCTTTCCTCTTTTCAAGCGGCGTTCCGCCTGATAATGCCAAGCCTGCACACGAACGGGCATCCGCCAAAGAATTGAAGGATTCCGATTATGCTCTATCGGCGCGTATTGTTATTGCTTGGGCAATTTGTTGCCGTGGCTGTGGTAGTTATACTGCCGGCCGTGGGCCATGCGCAAGACGTCCCCACTTTTTCACCGCAAAAGGCGTTGCGTGTCGAAACCTTGGTGGCCTATATCCGCCCCATAACGCGCATGACCCTTTCCAGTGAAGTGCCGGGCAGGATAATGCGCGTTTTCGCCGACGTGGGGCAACAGGTGCCGGATGACGGCGTTTTTGCCCTTATCGATCCCACGTTCGCCCAAATGGATGTGGATGCGCTTGTGGTGGAGCGAAAAGAGCTTGAGTCGCGCATCGTCTACCTAACCAAAGAGGCCGAGCGCTATCGCGCGTTGGTTGCCGGCAAGCATGCGGATCAATCCACCCTGGACCGTTTGGAGCAGGATCTTGACCAGGCGCTGTTGCGGCGCGGGGAGTTGGAGGTCAAGATAGCGCGCGCCGGGGAGACCCTGGACCGCCATACGGTGCGTGCCCCCTCTGGATTCACCGTGATTGAACGGCACATAGAGCCGGGAGAATGGGTCGGTTCGGGGCAGGCCCTTGCCGAATTGGGCGATTACCGGGTTTTGGTGGGCCCGTTCGCATTGGACGCCGCGCAATTGGATTGGGTGGTGCGGCATCGGAACGCGTTGCGCTTGCGCGGGAACGGATCGTATGGGCTGCCCGCTGTAGGTTTTGACGCATGGCTGCATGAAATTTCACCGGATTTCGATCAGCAGACCCGCAAGACCAATGTGGAAATCGCGTTTAAACCAGAGCGGCAGGACATTTATGGCGGGATGCGTGTTGAACTGGACGTGCGTTTGCCGGACAGGGCGGGAACAATGCTTGTGCCGCCGCAAAGTCTGATAAAACGTTATGAACAGTACTGGCTCACCAAGCCGGACAACACGCGGCAATCCGTTGTGTTGCTAGGGGCGGAACCCGACGGGCGTTTGCGGGTGTTCTCCCCGGAATTGGATGAGAAACAGAAGTATATGCTCGAACCATTGGATATTGAAAAAAAACAGCCCGAGAACAAGGACAACGGCGCGCAAGGGAGCTGATGATGCGTGAGCTGATTTTCATACAGGTGTCAGGAGAAGACCGTCCCGGAACCATGGCCGCTTTGGGAAACGTTTTGGCCGTTTATGATGTCGATATCCTGGATATCGGCCAGTCGGTCATTCACGAAAACCTCCATCTGGGCATCCTGATCCGCATTCCACCGCAGGCGGAATCCGCGCCTATTCTTAAAGACTTGCTCTTCACGGCTCATGAACTCGAGCTGCACCTTAAATTCACCCCCATAACCCACGAGCGCTACGCGCGCTGGGTCGCCATGCAGGGCAAGAAACGCTCCATCGTCACCTTGCTGGGGACGAAAATCAGTGCGAAGGCGCTCAGCGGCATTGCGTCGGCCTTGCGGGACAATGAGTTGAACATCGATGTTGTGACCCGCCTTTCCGGCCGCATGTCCTTGGATAAGAATGAGGAACGGGGCGCCAACGCCTGCGTGGAGTTTTGGGTACGCGGCGAAACAAGGGATCAAGGGGCGTTGCGTAAGAATTTTCTGGATATCGCAGCCAAGCATAATGTGGATATCGCCATTCAGGAAGATAATATTTTCCGGCGAAACCGGCGGCTCATAGCCTTTGACATGGATTCCACCCTGATCCAGGTGGAAGTGATAGACGAACTGGCCAAGATGAAAAATGTGGGCCAGGAAGTCGCCGCGATCACGGAAGCGGCCATGCGCGGGGAAATGGATTTCAATGCAAGCCTGCAGCGCAGGCTCGCCCTGCTTAAAGGATTGCCTGAAAGCGCCCTGGCGCAGGTGGCCGCCAACCTGCCCCTTTCTTTGGGCGCGGCGCGGCTTATCCGGAATCTGAAGCGGTTTGGCTACAAGATCGCGATCATTTCCGGTGGGTTTTCCTATTTCGGCAAATGCCTGCAAAAGCGATTCGAAATCGATTATCTCCATGCCAACGAGCTGGAGATAAAGGACGGCGTTGTTACAGGCAAGGTGATCGGGGAAATCGTGAACGCGGCCAAAAAGGCCGAGTTTCTGCGGGCTATCGCCGAAAAAGAGTGCATCGACCTGCAGCAGGTTATTGCGGTGGGCGACGGCGCCAATGATCTGCCCATGTTGAACCTGGCGGGACTTGGCATCGCTTTTCACGCCAAGCCCAAGGTCAAGGAAGGGGCGGGACAATCCATATCCACTTTCGGCCTGGACTCCATTCTTTATCTGATGGGTATGCGCGACCGGGATATCGTCTAGAGCATTTAACGCTTGAAATGATCGCTTAACGGCGGGCAAAGCCCGCCTGC